>NZ_CAWLFA010000001.1:300804-601609 GCF_963860125.1 Picosynechococcus sp. PCC 7002 | reverse complement strand
AATAACCAGAGGCTTCCTGGTCGCGTTTTACCAGATTAATGTAACAAACCCCTGAGTCATTAAAGGGTTTATTCTTAACGGATTTATCGGCAACTTTTCGTTTTGGGACAATAATTAGAAGGTGTTTGCCCTGGAAATTGCCATGTCAGAACCGTTATTTTTAGTTGCGAATTTATTATGCCGAACGCCGACTGCTGTTCATTCGGTCAAGGCGATCGCCCCTCAAACCTGTGTCCAAAGGGCAAGCAATCCAACGGCCACCAACCTTTGGGCAACGGCGACACCGCAATATTTAGCGAGCCCTCGCTTTCGTTCCGGGGCGCAACTCTATACTTTTCGTCTCAATGCTTTATTACGGGGACAGATCCAAACTGCCCTTAAGGCAGGGGCAAGTACCCGGCTATGGACAAATGGCGCGCCCCAACCCACCTATCAGCAGTGGCAACAGCTCCTGAGCCAAGAAGTGCACTTGGCGGCCCAATATCAAGGGCGGCAGTCCCTCGGCATTTTGTTGGGGGATTCCCTGAGCCTCTGGTTTCCCAATGACCTTTTACCGGCTTCTAAAATTTGGTTAAACCAAGGGATTTCAGGTGAAAATACGAGTCAAATCCTGGCGCGCCTCGGAACGCTTCATGGCCTCCAGGCAGACACGATTTATCTCATGGCCGGAGTCAATGATCTCAAGCAGGGAGTTTCTGAGACGACGGTACTGAATAATCTGCGGGCAATCATTCGTCAATTGCGCTGCCAACATCCTGAGTCAGTGATCGTCGTACAGTCCCTTTTACCCACGAATCACGGTTATTTACGCAAAGACCGGGCCATTCGTATTAATCAACAACTCCAGGCGATCGCCTCCCAAGAAGGTGTCAACTACCTCAATCTTTATCCTTTATTCACCGACGCTAATGGTGGACTCCGGTCGGAGCTAACCACCGATGGCCTCCACTTGAGCGATGCTGGCTATGCTCAATGGCAGGGAGCTTTACAACGCCTAGAAGATTGTTTGGCCCAATGATTTTTAGGAGTTAAACCCGATAAGATTCCGAGCATCATCCCTAGATTTTTTTAGGCAATTTGGCGGGAAGCCAATTTTTCCAAGTGGAGTTGGGATTCATGGAGCAACTGATGCCGACCATCCTGGGGATGTTCTAGGGAAGGCACGAGATTCTTCGCCTGGAGTGCCATATGGAGTTGCAGTTGGGCCACGTATTCACCCATCTCTTCTGCCCAGGGATTGACTTGATTCTTTGTCGAGTAAATAGCAGTCATTGCTTTCACAGTTGTTCGAAAACATTTCAAGTTCGCTGGCTATGAGGTTACCATGCCCAGGAGAAACAACGGACGCCCTCCAGAGAACTGCAATATTTCTCAATAGGGAACCCGCAGAGTCTGTTATAAATCTTGATGTTTTGTCGGCTTTTGATCCTAGGAAGCCGCCGCAATCTCTGTTTCGAGCAGTTCCCGGAAGCGAATTTCATCTTTATGGGGATCGGCTTGGCTTACTTTTACTTCCAGGCGATCGCCTAAGGCAACGGCCCGTTCAAAGCGATGGGGCAGTTCTAGGCCCAGTTCTTCCAGGAGAATAATGCCTAACTTTTCATCTTCCCGGAGCCAGCGTAGGACTAACCCTTGCCACACTTGATCCGCATTACGACGTAAGTATTCGAGGCTCCAATAGCGGTTGGTTTGGCGCTCTACATGGACGGCTTCCTGACTGGAAGTGACAACGCTGTAGAGAATTTCCTTGAGTTCATCCACCGAGAAAGGCAGTTCATCCCCCCGCAGATGGGCCTTGATTTGAAAATGGGCCAACAGGTCAGTGTAACGACGAATGGGGGACGTGACTTGGATATAGGAGTCTAACCCCAAACTGGCATGGCGTACAGGATTGGTGCCCATTTCACTGCGGGGCATACAACGCCTTACCGCACAGGCGCGCACAGGCCCGGCGGGTAATAATAACAGTTCCTCTTGGGGGGGCAGTTCTGGTTGGGGTTGTCCCCGGAAAGGCAGGGGTAAACCATGGGTACGCCCGTAATGGCCTGCCACTTCGCCAGCGAGGATCATCATTTCAGCGACCAGTTCCCGGGACATGGAGGCATGGAGGACTTCGATGAAAATGTTTTCGTCCTGCACCTTAATGGAGGCTTCTGGCATCTTAATACTGATGGAGCCTTGGGCATCCCGCCACTTTCGGCGTTTGTGGGCAAAATCCGCGAGGAGGGCGATTTCTGATTCGGCCTGGATCCGCAGATGGAGCATTTCGTCCACATCGTCATAGGTCAGGCGATAGGTGGGCTTCACCCAACTGGGGGTAATTTCATAATCGGCGATCGCCCCATTTTCTGTGAGCAAAACCCCAAAACTGAGGGCGGCACAGACCTGACCTTGGCGTAAGCTCATCGGCCCCGTCGCCAGCTCTTCCGGGAACATGGAGATCATCCCCGTGGGTAAATAGAGGCTGGTACTACGACGCCGGGCTTCTAGATCGAGTTCATCCCCAGGGCTTAACAAGCGGGTGGGATCCGCGATGTGAATCCAAACTTTATGGAGACCGTCTTCTAGGGTTTCGATACTGAGGCCATCGTCAATTTCTGAGGTACTCTCATCGTCAATGGTGTAGGTCTTGAGATGGGTTAAATCGAGACGGTTCCCCTCATCGGTATCACCGGGCGAGGCTGACAGGCGGGCATGGGACACATCGAGTACCTTCTGAGAAAATTTTCTGGGGTAACCGCTCCGGAGGAGAGCAAGATTTTCGTGGAAACTCCACCAGCCAAGGGAGACCAAGAGGCGGAAAGCCTGTTCTGTCGTGGGCGATCGCCCCAGCATTTCGAGGAGGTCGTGGGCGGCTCTGGCTGACTGCTCCGGGTAGAGGACAAATTTTTCTAGGCTTTCGAAACGTTGCCGATCACTGTCTTCCCAGGTTACTGTTTCTCCGGCGATCACCTGGTTAACCCGCTGTAAAAATTCCGTTTTTTCACGTTCTTTCTGAGCTTCAACTTCTAGCTGATGCTGAATTTCGCGAACCTGCGCCTCTGCACGGGGTTCGTAGTAATCCCCTTTGCGTTTGAAGAAAATCTTATCTTCCGCCAGCATCAGATGACAGGCATAACATTGCTGGGGCGTTTTGGCCGAAAACAAGAGTTGCGCGAGGGATTCTGGGGTTGCCGGTTCCGAGGCTTCAACGAGAAACTCCCAGGCGACGGCCAGATTGTCGGGATCAACTAATGCCTGACTCTCTGTGAAAAAGCTGGGGATCTCAGTTGGATCGTAGGGGGAACCCGCCACGGTGTATTCAACCCTTTGGGGACGCAGCTTATGGGATTGCCCCCGTCCATCGATTACGATCCAATCTTTTTTTCCTTCAGGACGCTCAGCGACAGCAAGTACTCGTTCTCCCTGTAGCCGAAACTCAATCAGTTGTCCTTTTTCCACCAGCTTTGTTGCCTAACGCGACTATACAAGAGCAATCCTAAACTCAACACCTAGAATTGCTTGGCATCACTTTAGCCTTCTTTGTTGATGAAGGGCAACAGGGCCAGCATCCGTGCCCGCTTAATGGCGGTATTGACATCCCGTTGTTGACGCGCTGTTAAGCCGGTGATCCGACGGGGTAAAATTTTGCCGCGCTCGGTGATGAATTTGCGGAGGAGTTCGACATCTTTGTAATCGATCGGCTGGCTAGGAGGAATCGGAGAAAGACGTTTACGGTAGTAGGCCATGGTTAATAAATAACGTTAAAAAATAAAAAATTTGTCGATAAAATTTCAGTGGTAAAGGAATTACCTACTTAATTTCTTTGTGGACAGTGTGCGCGTTGCAGTGGGGGCAGAATTTTTTGATTTCGAGCCGCCCGGTGGTGTTCCGACGGTTTTTGCTAGTGGTATAGCGGGAAACGCCATTGGAGCGCTTGTTGGTATTGGTGCGACATTCGGTGCATTCCACGGTGATGGTAATGCGGACGCCTTTTTTGCTTGCCATAATTTTTTACTAGATTAGCGGTTGTGGATCGCTAAGGTTTACACACAAATTTCTATTTTTGCATATTTTGTCTTAGCTCGGCAAGGATTTGTTTGAGACGTAAATCTAGGGAAAAACCGCGCTGGGTTTGGATCATATAGGTTTCGGCGATGCGATCGTGGAAGGCTTGGTTGAATTCTTCGTCGGCGATCGCCACGCCACAGGAGGCCAACAGGGGAGAGATTAACAAAATCAAAGAAATGCCGTTTCCCATCAGAAAAAAACTTTGGATCCCATACATGGCAAGCATGGCGGCAAACCCTAAAATGCCTTCTCGTTTGCTGAGGTTGATAATTTCTGGCACTCGGTAACGGATGTCGATGACTTTGATATCAAAGGCCCAACTGCCCAGGCTTTGACCCTGGTTACGGCTGACGAGAAAGACCCGCAGGCCAAACCAGACGACGAGAAAAACCAACCACTGTAGGGTTAAGCCCCCTAAGCCACTGACAATCCAAGCGACGATAAAATCCACAAAAAAAGCCCAAAAGCGTCTGTCTAGGGGGACTTTTGGGAAACGGCGGACGGGACGGTAATCTTCTTCGTCATACATAGGCGGGAAATCGGGCAAAGACGGATTGCTTTTATTGTAGAGGGTCAGGGAAACGGGGATGCGGCTTATCGAGGGAGTTGTTGCGATCGCCAACCCTGGGGATTTTTTTCGAGCAATCGCCAGGTTTTTCCTTCCGGTTGCCGTTGGAGATAAACCTCAAAGGGATTGCGGCGACGATTTTCTGTGCGCTGGGAAGGAAAATTCAGTACCACATCATAGGTGCCCTGGAGGTGATAAACCGGCAGTGCCTGGAGAAAAAAAGAATCGAGCTTTTTGACCTGGATATTTTTCAGTTCCAAGTTGGGCGGCGGCGCATTAATGGTCTGGCTCAGTTGTTGGTAATGGCTTCTAAGTTTGGTGGCGATCGCCCGTTGGATCACCTCACCGTCCGGGGCAAATTCCCGGGGGGCCTCCGTCCCAGTACAACCCCAAAGATTGAGTAAAATGACACCGAAAATGACAAGCTGCCCCAGACGTTTCCACAAGGGCCTTACTTTTTGGAAGATTGGTAACTCTGGCGCATGGTTTGTCGCCGCACCAAGGAAAACTTTATCTGTACACTGGGGAAATGTCACAATAGCAATTGTTGCAGAATAATTTTCATCTTATCTGTTAAGTCCTATGCTGCTTAAATCCACGACCCGCCACGTCCGCATCTACACTGCCGAAATTCAGAAAAATGAATTAATCCCCAGTGAAACCGTGCTCACCTTGGATGTCGATCCAGATAACGAATTCGTTTGGCCCGAAGAAAGTCTCCAGAAAGTCTATCGCCAGTTCGATGCCCTCGTGGAAAGTAACAGCGGCGAGGATTTAACCGAATACAACCTGCGGCGGATCGGCTCTGACCTAGAAGCCTTTATCCGTGACCTCCTCCAAAAAGGTGAACTCCGCTATAACCTCGACTCACGGGTAATGAACTTCAGCATGGGCTTACCCCAAATGGATCACCCCGATAGCCAAGGCGCTTACCTCCAGTAAGGTTTAGTCTAGACTTAGAATTCACACCAGAAAAACCCGCAGTCTTTGATGAAATTCCCCTCGGAAAAACAAAAGAAACTGCGGGCGATCGCCCCAAAAAATTCAGCAGAAAATCTTGTGAAATTTTAAGCCCTATCCCTAATGAGAATGGGAATGAATAGAACTCAGTTGACCCCGAATAGCCCCGTTCGGGAACTGGGGATTATGAACATTAATATAAAAATCGCTGGGATTCTCTAAAATACGTTGCACAATTCCGGTTTCACCCGTGGGAAATTTCCCTTCTTCCCCTTCCGTCAGGCAGTCCGCAGCATTGCCATCCTCTGGCCCGGCTAAAACTGCGACCACTGGGCCATTTTCATCCATTGCGCCTTCGTGAATATGGGCCGCCATCCCAGAGCCGACGGGAACGAGTTGGATCCCAGTGACCGTCATCGAATAACAAAGGGTGGTCGGATCATTATCAATGCCAAAAACGTAGGCATGGCCCTCACCATTGGCATCACCGACAAGCATTTCCATATTGCCGTCTTCTGGCACCTCTGCGCTACCATCCATCATCGTGTGCAGAATAGTATTGGTATGGCCGGCGAGGGCAACCGAGGGAACCATTGCACTAAGGGCGAGGACGAGATAACTACAAGCGCGTTTTAGGCGTTTTGTTTGACTTTTCATCGGAACTCCTGATTGAAATCGAGATAGCTTTGCAAAAAACAGCGATTAGAACTAGCTATTGATCGTTGTACTATCTCCGCGAAAATAAAGCTTGAATTTAGACGTCAAAGCTCACTTTTTCCGCATTTTGGCGCAGATATTCGGATTTTTAAATTGTTTTGTGAAACAATCAGCCAGGAAATGTTTCTTTGATCCTGCTGACATCAGCAAACTGTCCCATCGTAAGTATTTTTAACTACTGTAAATTACCTAATTTGCCTCCGGCGATCGCCTAAAGATTGTGAGCTTTGCCGCAAAAAAAAGCCGCCCCAAATTTATAGATGCGGCAGCTCCTTGGGATTAGTTGGCGTTT
The DNA here is from genome assembly GCF_963860125.1 of Picosynechococcus sp. PCC 7002. Lineage (NCBI taxonomy): Bacteria > Bacillati > Cyanobacteriota > Cyanophyceae > Chroococcales > Geminocystaceae > Picosynechococcus > Picosynechococcus sp. PCC 7002. The sequence goes on along the minus strand of NZ_CAWLFA010000001.1, from coordinate 595,022 downwards.
GTCAAGATAAACCCAAACTTAATTGAATCGCTTTGGTCATCGGCTGCGGTTAACCGAAAGTCGAACCATTCCAGCCCCACATACTGCCTTTGGCATCGGCAAACTCAATGTAGATACGGTTTTTGGCAACACCAAGACTCTGGTGAATTTCATTACAGAAATCTTCACTCATGGTGCGGGTGTGATCGCCCATGGTGCCCACACTTTTGATCTCCACATAGCAAGCTGGATCAATCGATCCCCCAAAGGTCATGGGAATCCCGGCCTCAAAAGCGGTCATCACATAGGATTCTGGCTTACCGAGGTGCGCCGCGAGTTTGCGGGACAAATTGAGCAAAAGGGCTTCTACATCCCCCTGGGAAGCGGGTGGTAAAGATGTTTGAACTTTAATCAGAGGCATCGTTTTAAATCAGGAAAATTTTGTTGAAAGACTAGGTCGGTTTTCGGCAAAATAGAGCCTTACTTTTAGCCGCCGTAACTCCAGCCCGTACTCGCCAGGTCGAGAATTTTGCCTTCCCGGTGTACGCCAGCGCCGATCACTTCGCCCACAAAGACCGTGTGATCGCCCTGTTCAACGGCCCCGACCACTTTACATTCCACATAACCAAGGGAATCTTTAATCACTGGACAGCCAGTTTCAGCTCCTTCGTAAAATTCCACATCTTCAAATTTATTGCCGACCCGACGTTTGGGTTTGAAGAAATTGGCGGCCATATCTTTTTGGGAGTCGTCAAGAAAACTCAGGGAAAAGACGCCGGTTTTTTTGAGCATGGCGTGAGAACCAGAATCGGAGCGGACACAATTGACCACGAGGGGGGGCTTAAAGGAACCTTGCATCACCCAACTGGCAGTAAAGCCATTCATCTCATCACCATCCCGCACACCGCAGATATATAATGCGTGGGGAATGTGGAGGAGCATTGTTTTTTTGGCCTGTTCGTCTAGCATTTTTTAACTTCTCCTGTAGGGGTTTGTTGTCACAACCATTGTTAATCATCTTTGCTGATCATGCTGCAACCTCATCCTGATCCTGCTGCGCGTGTCGTCCGTTGTGGGGTGATCACTGTCAGCGATACGCGATCGCCAGAAACAGACAAAAGCGGCCAGTTAATTCAAGCATTACTCACCGCCGCAGGCCATGAAATCGGGGATTATGAGGTGATTAAAGATGATCCAGAGGCGATCGCCCATCGTTTAGAGCACCTCGCCCACGCGAATTTGGAAGCCTTAATTTTTAATGGCGGCACCGGTATCGCCCACCGGGACAACACCTACGATATGCTGGCCAAACATTTAGAAAAAACCTTGCCGGGGTTTGGGGAAATTTTCCGGGCCTTGAGCTACGAGGAGATTGGCTCTAGGGCGATCGCCTCCCGGGCGGTGGCAGGCACCTATCGGGGGATGATTTTATTTTCCCTACCCGGATCGACTGGGGCGGTGCGGTTAGCCATGGAAAAACTCATTTTGCCGGAACTGCGCCATTTAGTCAGCCAACTGCAACCCGCCGCCCCGCAGGTTTAAGATGTAGACAATTTATTGCTTGGAATTTTTTTGACGCGCTATGGTACGCCGACGTTCTCAACCCTGGATCCATCAGTGGTCCCGCCCTATTATCGGGGCGATCGCCATCATTGGCTTTTTGCTCACCAGTTACCTGACGATCTCCAAACTTTTCGGGGCAGAGGTGGCCTGTGGTACAGAAGCAGCAGCGAGCTGTAGTGATGTACTCTCTAGTCCCTACGCCTTTGTCTTTGGCTTGCCCTTGTCGCTGTTTGGGGCGATCGCCTATCTCGCCATGGCCGGTTTTTCCCTAGTGCCCCTGGCGATTAATCCCGAAGACAACAAAAAACTGCGGAACAAATACGAAGATTGGACATGGCTCTTTCTCCTCATTGGTGCCACCGCCATGAGCCTGTTTAGTGCCTACCTGATGTACATTCTCTTTGCGAAAATTGGCGGCGTTTGTCTCTACTGCATCACCTCGGCCACCTTTGCCGCGAGTTTTCTGCTATTAACCCTCTTTGGTCGCTTTTGGGACGATTGGGGTGAAGTGTTCCTGACAATTTTTGTGGTGGCGATAATTACCGCCCTCGGCACCCTCGGCTTATACAACAGCATTGAACGCGATATCCAAGGCAACGTCCCGGTGCTTAATGACCAGGGCCAAGAAATTATTACCCAAGTCCCCAACCGCGCCCCCGAACCGCCCACAGGCTGGGAAATCACCACTACCTCTGGCCCCGCAGAAATTGCCCTAGCCGAACACCTCACAGAAATTGGGGCGAAAGAATATGGCGCTTACTGGTGTCCCCACTGCTACGACCAAAAACAGTTGTTCGGGAAAGAAGCCTTTGCCAAAGTGCCCTACATTGAATGCGCCCCCGAAGGAGAAAATGGCCAGCCTGATGTTTGTGCCGCCGCTGGGCTAGAAGGATTCCCTACCTGGGAGATTAATGGGGAACGTTATGCTGGCACTCAACCGCTACAACGTCTGGCAGAGCTTTCTGGCTACCAAGGTTCCACTGATTTTAAATATGCCTTGCCCCGTTAAGGAGTGAATGCATTACCCATCAGCTTTTACATCCCTAAAATGCATCACCTGATCTGTCAAGGTCAGGTTTTTTTGTCAACGATTGGGCTAAAATTTGCCAAAAATTTTCCTGAAAGGCCCAGGGAAAGATCGTGCTAATCTGCTAGGGGAAAGCTGAAACCAGCGTTTCTGAATCTTTTGAAGCATCTTACGGGCGATCGCCATGGCTTCTGTGCGAAATTGGTGGATTTTTCGATCCTTAGGCCAGCACAGCTTAAACAATAACTATTTATTAATCGAAGCCTGCCTCATTGGTGTCATCTCCGGTTTGGCGGCCCTTTTCCTCAAACAAGGCATTGGTTTCGTGGGGGGATATCGGGTCATCCTGAGTCGTCAATACGGCGCCTGGTTAATCCTGCCTCTGTTTGGGGTGGTTTGCGGCTGGTTGGCGGGCTATCTCCTAGAGACCTTTGCCCCAGAAGCCAAGGGGGGCGGCGTCCCCCAGGTCAAGGTTGTCCTGGCCCAATTTCCCCTGCCGCTAAATTGGAAGGTAGCCTTAGCTAAATCCATTGGCACGATTTTGGTTCTAGGTGGTGGACTGACCCTCGGACGGCGCGGCCCCAGTGTCCATATCGGTGCGGCTCTCGCAGCTCAACTCAGTCAATGGCTGCCGACAACCCCAAACCACCGACGACAGATGATTGCAGCCGGAGCAGCGGCGGGTTTAGCGGCGGGATTTAATACCCCCATTGCTGGGGTACTGTTCGTGGTCGAAGAACTGATGCGGGACATGTCAGGGCTGACTTTAGAAACAGCAATTGTTGCTTCCTTTACGGGCGCGGTGGTCTCCCGCTGGTTTGGCACTTCGGATCTGAATTTGCCCGCAGAGCTATTAAACGCGGCGAATCAAAGTAATTTTTATCTGGCAGAAATCCCCTGGTATTTGCTGTTGGGGGGCTTGGCAGGGGTTTTGGGGGCTTTATTCAATCGCGGTATCTTAACGGTTTTGGGGTTTAATCGTCGTCTCCGTTTGAGCTTGGGGGTGCGGATGGCGATCGCCGGGGCGATTTCGGGCACTGTGGTCGCGTTTTTGCCGCCTTTTTTCCGGGACAATGCAGGGCTACGGGATTTTTTGCTTACGGGGGATGCGGGCTGGCAGGTAATTGCGATCGCCTTTGTCGCCCACTTTTTCCTAAGCTTGATTGCCTATGGCTCCGGCGCACCGGGGGGACTATTTGCACCGACCCTCGTTTTAGGCACGGCCCTCGGTTATTTAGTGGGTACCTGTGCCGAGATCTTTGTGCCAGAGGCGACCCAATATACCTACGCCCTTGCGGGGATGGGGGCTTTTTTTACAGGGGTGGCGCGGGTGCCAGTGACCGCGATTGTAATTGTCTTTGAGCTGACCACAGATTTTAATTTAGTCCTCCCCTTAATGCTGGCTTCGGTGACAGCGCTCATCGTGGCCGAAAGCATTTTTAAAGGTTCGATCTACGAGTATCTCCTGGAAGCCAGCGGCATTCACCTAGAGGAGGAAAAAAACCCCCAGGTGTTAACGGATCTCACCGCCGCCCAGGTGATGCAACCGGAAGTAGAAACCCTGGAAAGCCACCTCAACTTAAAGGATTTAGTCCCCATCCTGTCTGAATCGCCCCACCGGGGTTTTCCGGTTTTAAAACAAGGCAAGCTCGTCGGCATTGTCACCCAAGGGGATCTGGCCCAAATGGCGGCCCAGGGAAAGAATTTAACGGTAGCCCAGGTGATGCAACGCAAGGTGATTACGGTCTCTCCCCGGGCTTCCCTTAGTGATGTTTTGTACCTGCTCAATCGTTATCAAATTTCCCGCCTACCTGTCGTCGATAATGATCAGCTCCAGGGGATTATTACCCGGTCAGATATTATTCGTGCCGAGGCCCAGGAACTCCTCGGGAAAAGTCACCATGCAGTACAGCGCACGCCGTCCTATTGCGTTTATCAAACCCACACCAGCGACAATTACAAGCGCAAACTCTGGGTGGCGATCGCCAATCCCAATACCGCCGAAGCCCTCATCACCTTTGCGGCAGCCATTGCCAAGGAAAAAAATGCCATGGTCTATTGCCTGAATGTGGTGCAGGTGGCAGCAACCTATCCCCTCACCGATGCCCACATGAACACCTATCCAGAACGGCATCTGATGGAAAAACTGGAACGCCTTGGGGAGACATTGGGGATCTCAATCCACACCCAAGTGATCCTCGCCTACGATGTGGCCGGGGCCATTCTTCAGGAAATTTCGAGCAAGGATCAGGGGTTAATCTTGGGTTGGCAAGGCGATCGCCACCCAGGGGGGCAACTGTTCGGGAGTGTAATGGAATATCTCGTGAAAAAAGTGCCCTGTGACGTGATTTTGGTGAAAACGAGCCACGCCCATCCCCTCCAATTTAAGGCTCAAACAGGAAAAATCCGCGCCCTCGTTCCCATTGCGGGCGGCCCCAACGCCGAACGCGCCCAGGAATTCATCCCAGCACTGCTGCACCTGTCCCCAGAGGTGGTGCGCTATTCCCTGCCGTCCCAAATTTGCCTCTGTCAGGTCTATCAACCCCAACAACGCCCCCAACATTTTCCGCTGCTCGTCAAGGCCAAGCGAGGCTTGGATCCCCTGGTCGAAATTCCCATTATTCCCCTACCTATTCGCTCGTCCCACATTGCTGACAGTTTAATCCGCCTAATCAAAGAAGAAACCTACGATCTGGTCATTCTGGGAGCTAGCCGAGAAAGCTTATTTCAAAAGGCGCTCCATGGAAATATCCCGGAGGCGATCGCCAAGGGGACAAACCGCACAGTGGTGATTATTCGGGGGGCCTTAGACGTCACTGACCCCGAATGATCTTTCATTTTCTCGATCTACAACAGGCCCATCGTTAGGCGATCGCTTCCTTGAGGGACTCACAAAATTCTTTGACTGCCGCTAAACCTTCGGCGGGCGTTCCAGTGGCGAGGCGTTTGACTACCGCACTGCCGACGATCACGCCATCCGCGCCCCATTCTTTTAGCTGTCTTGCCTGGGCTGGATCCGAAACCCCGAAACCAACCCCGATGGGCTTATCGGTCACTTGACGTAACTTCGGCAACAGTTCCCCGACACGGCTGGCCACAGAGGTTCTCGCCCCCGTGACCCCCGTCACACTCACGAGGTAAATGAAACCTTGGGATGCTTTGGCGATCGCCTCGATCCGTTCCGTGGGACTGGTGGGAGCCACCAATAAAATCAAATCAAGACCATGACTTGTTGCTGCATCCAGCACCATCTGGGATTCCTCTAGGGGCAGATCCGGGATCACCAAACCTTTGACTCCCGCCGCTGCCACTTGGGCCATAAAAGCATCAATGCCCCGATAAAAAATCGGATTGTAATAGGTGAATAAAATAATCGGTGCTGTTAATTGCCCATGGACTCGTTGCACGATCGCTAAAACTTGCTCAAGGGTGACGCCCCGGCTCAAGGCCCTGGTTGCCGCCGCTTGGATTGTCGGCCCATCGGCGAGGGGATCAGAATAGGGGACGCCGAGTTCAATAAAATCAGCCCCGGCTGCGTCTAAAATTTTGAGGGCCTGTTCTGTCGTTTCTAAATCTGGATCACCCGCTGTAATGAAGGGAATCAGCGCACATTGGCCCGCCTGCTTGAGGGATCGGAAACGTTCAGAAACAGAGGTCATGATTTTGTTCGATAAAAACACACAAGGGGTTATTGTACGTCCCCAACTCCCCCTTCGGTAAAGATTGCCGTTACTTTTTTGGCGAAGTTTGATCTTCCGTTGCCTCAAGTTCTGCCTGGAGTTGGGCTAATTCTTCGGGGCTCATCTCATCTAAGCGCCGCTGCAGGGCTGCTTCTTCGTAATCTCGCCGCTGTTGATGAAAGGTCATATTGCGGGTTCCTACTCGAAACAGATAGGTTCCCACCCAGACAAACACCACAATTACCAGCAACGCCTGGGACCAGATCCCTGCATCTAAACTTTCGAGGCCCGCAACTTTGAGGCCACCATAGAGTAGCCCACCCACGATGAAAATACCGAAACTGATGGCCAAGATATCAATGCGTCGCATGGTTTTAGGGGGAGAAGTTGGCAAGGATGGGAAAATTCATTCGGCAAAGCCTTAGACTTCGCGACGGCGGGGACGGAAATTCAGGAAAGGGCTTAGGAGGAGCATCCCAGGGAACAAAAAGAAAACGAAGAAATACATCACAAGTCGCTCGATGGAACTGGCGACATACCAACGGTTATTGAGATAAAAATAGAGACCAGCAGGCAAAACGAGCAGATAGGTCACGCTGAGGCTGAGGTAGAGGGTGGCAATCAGGAGGGTTTCAACGGGAATATCAAAGGGCATGGGTTTGTGGTGGTGATGATTTGCTTGGGGATTATTTTATCCTAGTGCCCCAAGGGTCAAGCAAGGTGTGGTGATTTGAGAAATTATTTTTGTCTATGGCAAGGATAACGAGAAGCTTTACCTTGAGGGATTTTTTCCGATACATTGCAGCTAGGCTAAATCCATCAGGGGAGTTTTAACATTGCAGGATCAGGTCGCAAAATCACCCAGAGCGCCTTGGAAGACTGGGTTACTTTTATTGGGGTTGTGGCTGGGAATTAATCTCGGCGATCGCCTGTGGTTATGGCTCGATCAAAGTGTACCTTCTTGGGATCATGCCGACTATCTCACGGAGAGTTTGAACTACGTTGCCGCATTTCGCCAATTCCCCGGCTGGGAGAATTTTTGGCGCTTATCCAATAAGATTCCTCCCTTCACCCATTTTATTGCGGCGCCATTTCAACTCATTTTTGGGCCGGGAAATGATCAAGCTCTGCTGATGAATCTGGTATTTAGCGGTGTTCTAATGCTGGTGGTTTACGGCATTGGCCAGCGATTATTTAATCGTTCGGTGGGTTTGTGGAGTGCGGCGATCGCCCTTTTAATGCCCCGCTTGACGTTCCCTCGACTTTACTATGTGACGGATTTTCCCCTTGCTGCTGTCACGCCATTGGCATTTTGTTGTTTAACCTATTGGTATTTTGCGCAAACCCGTCGCGCCCAATGGCTCTGGGTAATAGGGTTTGGGATCAGTGCTGGGTGTGCCCTGATGACAAAACAAACCGCTCTCTTTTTTTTGTTTGTGCCGACAGGATTTTCCTTGGCCGCTCAACTCTGGCAGAAGCAATGGGTAAGGGTTCTACAACTTCTCTGCGGTCTGCTGCTCTCCCTTCCGATCTGGGGAATTTGGTATCGCACAAATTTTATCTACTTATTCAGTACCTATGAGCGCGCCAACGTCGCATCGGCAGCGAGGGAAGGAGATCCTCCTCTAAATACCTTGGGGGCATGGGTTTACTATTGGTTGGATTTACCCCAGGCGATCGCCTGGATTCTGTTGCTGGTGCCCCTTGTTGGTATTGCGTTGCACTTACTACGTCGTTTTCCTACCCAAAACGCTAAATATCAACTTCCTGTAAGACAAAGTTTGTATTGGTTAGGGATTTATTTTGGTGGTGCTTATTTGCTGCTATCAGCGATGTACAACAAAGATGGCCGCTATATCATGCCCTATCTGCCAATTGTGGCGGTTTTCTTGGGGTATGGCCTGACCCAGTGGCGCGGTAAATGGCAACCTGTGCGTTGGGGAACCGTGGGTTTAGCTGCAATCTTTTGGCTCATCCAATTGTTTCCTTTGCCAGTCATTGCGGGACTGGTACCAGATCCTAATTATCCGGATCGGCAGACCTATCCCCACCCAGAAATTATCCAGGAAATTATTGAGCAAACTCCAAATTTAAGAAGTAACTTGGGGGTGATCCCTGGGGTGGCGATCGCCAATAATCACACGCTTAATTACTATGGCGCTCTACGGGATTTTCAGGTGTATGGGCGGAATTTAGGGAGTACTCCAGAACAGTTGGCTCAAGACAAGGAGTCCTTTGATTGGTTCCTCACGAAAACAGGAGAGGACCCCCACCGCAACGCGGATCAGTTGGCCCTCGCGGCGAGTTTAGATACTGATCCTGAGTTTCTGCTCCAGGGGAGTTGGCCGCTGCCGGATCAAGATCAGCTAAAGCTCTATCACCGTCGCCAACCTTTGGTTTCTGTCGAAGCTGCTGATACCACTCAAAGTCCTGTGGCATTACAAAATGTGGCCGTCGCACCAGAGGCGATCGCCGGTCAACCTCTTCCGATTACCTACACTTGGTCGGGAAATCGGCAGGATTTAACCAAGGGTATGGCGTTACTCACCTGGTCAAACGGCGAACAGTTTTGGATCCAGGATCACCAGTTGGCCTTCGGGATGCTACGGGAGGATGCAGAGAACAAAGGCGATCGCCTCGAAATTATTGAACGTACCGCCACTTTACCGCCAGCAGATTTACCAACGGGCCTTTACACTTTGGAGGCCCAGTATCTCGATCCAGCCACCGGGGAAGCCCGCCCCTTGAACCAACCGACAGTCACTGTAGAAATTTTGTCGGCCACAGGCGAAGCCTTAACGCCAACACAATTGGTGGCCTTGGATTGGCTGACCCAACTTCGGGAAATTGCGCCCCAACTTGGTGAAGGCATTGCGGGGTTAGAGCCATTATTTGCCCACGTGGAGCGGCTTAACCAGTACGATCCAGTCCAGGATTATTTACAGCAAGTGGAAGATAGCCTTGCCTATCGCCTCACACAAACGCCAGCCAACGCAACCAACCGCCCCCAACTGCGGGATTGGTATTGGGCCAAAACCCTTGCCCATGCTCTCCAAGAGGAATCTCAGGCCACCATCGAGACCCTGACTCAACTGCAGCAACTGGCCCTAGACGATCCCTGGGTGAATGCCTACATCGCCTTCGTCCATCTGTACCGTTGGGAACCCAGGCAGGCAGAATTGGCCATTACGCCAGTTTTAGACGAGCTAGGGGATGTCCCAGAAATTCAGGCGATCGCCGGGGTGGCGGCGCTCCTCCAGGGAAAACTCTTCAAAGCCTGGTCAGTGGTGCAAACCCTCAAGGCCCAGGGCGTTTTGTAACCCATTTTCACTGGTTTTCGGGACGCAAAATAGCGGTGTGATACCTTGGGGAAAGATTTTGCGTTGGAACACGATAACCATGGCCGCACAAGTGGGACAATTGGCACCGGACTTTACCGCTACCGCCGTCATTGATCAAGAGTTCAAAACCATTAAGTTGTCCGACTATCGGGGGCAATATGTGGTGTTGTTTTTCTACCCGCTCGATTTCACTTTTGTCTGTCCAACAGAAGTAGGAGCCTTTAGCGATCGCCACGGGGAATTTCAAAAACTCAATACGGAAGTATTGGGCGTTTCCGTAGATAGTGAATTTGCGCACCTCGCCTGGATCCAAACAGACCGCAAAATGGGTGGCGTGGGCGATTTAGCCTTTCCCCTGGTGTCTGATTTAAACAAAACCATTAGCACGGCCTACGGCGTCCTCGAACCGGAAGCGGGGATCTCCCTGCGGGGACTTTTTATCATCGACCCGGAAGGAATGATCCAACACATCACCGTGAATAATTTTTCCTTTGGCCGCAGCCTTGACGAAACCCTGCGGGTGCTCCAAGCGATTCAGCACGTCCAGACTAATCACAATGAAGTTTGTCCCGTCGATTGGCAAGTGGGCGATCGCACCATGGTGCCAAACCCAAGCGAAGCCCAGGCTTATTTCTCGACCCTCTAGGGAAAAACTGCCGGATTGACCGCAAGAAAGGCTAAAGTGTGAAGGCACTTTGAAAGCGAATTTAGCACCATGCACCAAGGCGATCTGATTGAACTCTCCATCCATGACCTTAATAGCCAGGGGGCTGGGGTCGGTCGCCATGGGGATCAAGTTGTGTTTGTGCCGGATACGGTGCCAGGCGATCGCCTCCAGGTGCGGATCGTCCGTCTCAAGCGACAATACGCCATCGGTCAACTGCAAAAAGTTTTAGAACCCGCCCCAGAACGGCGGCGTCCCCCCTGCATCGTGGCGGACAAATGCGGTGGTTGTCAGTGGCTCCAGGTAGAAGATTCTCTACAACAGCAGGTCAAAACCAACGAAATTCAACAGGCCCTCCAGCGCATTGGTGGTTTCCAGGATCTCGACATTCAGCCGATCCTGAGTGGTGATGGGCCATTGAGTTATCGCAATAAGGCCACCTATCCCCTGGGTCGTTCCAGTAGTATGGGCAATGTGCAAGCCGGGTATTACCGCAAAGGAAGCCACCAACTGATCAACCTCAACCAATGCCCAGTACAGGATTCGCGCCTCAATCCCCTCTTGGAAAATGTCAAAATTGACATCCAAAACCAAGGCTGGTCGATCTACAACGAAACCAAACACCAGGGCAAATTACGCCACCTCGCCCTCCGCATTGGTCAGCGCACCGGGGAAATGCTGTTGACGCTAATTTCCACCAGTGGTGATTTGATTAACCTAGAAACCCAAGCTGAAACCTGGCTCGAAGAATATCCCGGTCTTGTGGGGGTTTGTTTGAACGAAAACCCGAAAAAAGGCAACCTCATCTGGGGTGACACCACAAAGGCGATCGCCGGTCGTCCCTACCTCGAAGAAATTTTTGCGGGACTAACCCTCAAGCTCCGGCCTGAAACCTTTTTCCAAGTCAACACCAGCGCCGCCGAAGCCCTCCTTACGGCAATTACTCAACAGCTCACCTTTACCGGTGAAGAAATCCTCGTCGATGCCTACTGTGGTGTGGGAACCTTCACCTTGCCCCTAGCGAAAAAAGTCCAGCAGGCGATCGGCATCGAAGTTCAAGCAAGCTCGATCCAGCAGGCCTGGGAAAATGCCCACCACAACGATATCCATAATGTGGAATTCTACGCTGGCACCGTAGAGTCAATTCTACCTAGTCTGGATGTCACTGCTGATATCGTGCTCCTTGATCCCCCCCGTAAAGGCTGCGATCGCCAAGTGCTCGATGCTCTCCTTCACAGCAAACCCAAGCAAATTGTTTATATCAGTTGTAATCCTGCAACCCTCGCCCGCGACCTCAAACACCTTTGTGCCACCCAACAGTACCAAATCCAGTGGGTGCAGCCCGCCGACTTCTTTCCCCAAACGCCCCATGTCGAATGCGCCGTTCTCTTGAATTTCGTGGAAACCTAAAATTTTTTGTATAATACAAGGCAGAAACCACGACAAGATCGTTCGGGATTCCCTACAGGCAAACAAACTATGTTGTGACCACTACTTTTTGGGTTTATGCCATAAGCTACCCCACTGAGCCCAGTTTTCCCCATTCATCCCTGCGCACATCCCCAAAGGAGCATTAACTGTGATCGCGATTTCATTGCCGCCGCTAAAATCCCATTGGACGACCCTCAGTTTTGCCTCTACCCTCTACTTAGTCCCGATTCTCGACCTTCTCCTAGACCGTATCCCCAGTGACTGGCGCTACGAAGTTCAACTCGGTCTCCAGGAAGCACTGATTAATGCGGCCAAACATGGTAATCGACTAGATCCCAGCAAAAAAGTCATTGTTCATTTCTACATGGGGGCAGAACAATGCTCATGGATTATTACCGATGAGGGTCAAGGCTTTGACCGTCAGGCTCAATGTTGTCAATTAAATGATGATCTCCTCCCCCCTGAAGAAGATGAATGTGGTCGTGGCCTCTGTTTGCTCTATCAAATTTTCGACCAAATTCACTGGAACGCCGCCGGTAATCAATTACGCCTAAGTAAACGCTTCAGTAGCGCCCCGGTGATCTCCCTAGACTCTGCACCGTCAATCCATTAAGCGGCCCCAGAAAGTCCTCAGAATTAATTTTAATTTTTCCAGATTTCTCTAGTGCAACCACTAACGCCCCTGTTTCATGGGGCTATTTAACTGTTATCTCTGGCTGGGCCATCACTTCCGTAATTCATCCCTAGCTTGCCGTTGCCGGATTAGTAGAGGAAGGGGGCGTACGACGGCTTGGGAAGGTTTTAGAAGATTCGGATTCGCCCATGGGCACGAATTCAATGTGATTGAGTAGCGTTGTCACAAAGGCAAATAAGAGAAAGGGCAAAGATAAGACAACAACAAGGGCAACGGTGGCCAGGGCATAAACTTGCCGGGTTGCACTCCAAAGGGCGAGGGTGGTCGCAAGACTCAGAAAGATGACAATCAGCCAAACAATAATTTGCCCATAGATATCGCCAAAGGTTAGGGTGCAAACCATGCGGTATTTTTTAATTTCGTTATCCATTATCAATAATTGATTTTTATTTTTGTTTTTAGCCAAAGATGACTGATTGTAGTCAGCATCATGTTCTGGTTGTAAACGATTTATGAGAATGAATGGTCAAAGTTGCAACATCAATTAACAAAGAAAGCAACTAAAAGTTGAGTAAAAACACTTATCTGCAATGGTGTTTTGGCTAAAAATTTCCCGTAAAAAGATAAAGTCCCAGTTGTCGCTAGAAATGTCGCGCTAACCATGACATCAATCAGTAAAATATTAAGATTTGCTTTTATTTTTTCTGCTTTATTTGTGCCCAAATGTCTTTAGAGAACCAGACCCAAAAAGAAAGGCTATGTGCTGTGATACGGCAACTCCATACCCAGGGAAAATCACCGGCCACTTCGACGAATTATTCATTTTTGGACGAAGATCAAGTTATTTTTGTCTCCCGCAGTGGCGTTGATAAATCTCAATTTCAACCGGAGGATTTTATTGCGGTAGATACAATGGGTTTGCCGCTGCCCCCCGATGAAGGAATTAAGCCTTCGGCAGAAACTTTAATTCACTGCTTTATTTATCAAAACTTTCCGGGAATTACCTGTGTGTTGCATACCCATTCAGTGGCGGCAACGTTGTTGTCTGGGATATTTGCGGCGAAACAAGCTGTTACCTTTAGCGGCTACGAGGTAATTAAGGGCATTGCGGGTCAAACCACCCACGAAACGGCGATCGCCTTACCGATTTTCGCCAATGACCAAGACATGAAATCCTTTTGTCAACAACTCGCCCAGCGACAGGAGGAGTTAAATAATTACGGCTTTTTAATCGCAAAACATGGCCTTTATGCCTGGGGAGAAACCATGGCGATCGCCAAGCGTCATCTAGAGGTTTGGGAGTTCATGTTAGAATGCGAGCTTGAGCAATTGAAAATCACGCCCCCCTTGGCTGCCCGATGACGACGTTATATCAGACCGAATCGAAACAAACCTTAACCGACCCCGCGACGATCAAAGATTTTTTAAAAAGCCATGGTATTTGGTTTGAGCAATGGGAAACGCCTGCCCAATTAACCCAGGAGGCGTCCCAAGCAGACATTCTCGCCGCCTATGCCGATGTGCTCGATCCTTTCATGGCGGCCAATGGTTACCAAAGCGCCGATGTGGTGAATATCCACAGTGGCATTGAAAACTACCAAGCGATCCGCGAAAAATTTCTCGCAGAACATACCCACTCCGAAGACGAAGTGCGCTTTTTTGTCGCTGGTCAGGGTTTATTTTGGTTTAACCTCGACGGTACCGCCGTGTTTAATGTTTGTTGCGAAGCGGGCGATTTAATCTCTGTCCCCCAAGGCACTAAGCACTGGTTTGATGCGGGGCCAGTGCCCAATGTGAAAGCCATTCGCATTTTCTCGGATACCGCAGGCTGGACGCCCCACTACACTGGCTCCCAAGTTGAACAACAATACCGCGCCATCACCCTATGATTCAGTTTGTCTTGATGGACATCGAGGGCACAACCACCTCTGTGAGTTTTGTGTTTGATGTGTTGTTTCCTTATTTTCGGGACAATATTCAAAGCATTGCCAGCCGGGCCGAGGAACCAGAAATTGCGGCAATCCTCAAACAGGTGCAGGATTTAGCCCTCACTGAAACCGGAACATCTCTCGATCAAACTGGGGCGATCGCCACATTACACCAATGGTCAGTAGAAGACCGCAAAGTTGCCCCCCTGAAAGCAATGCAAGGTTTTTTGTGGGAAGAGGGTTACAAAAACGGCGATTTTCGGGGCCATGTTTATCCAGATGTATTGCCCAAACTAAAAGAGTGGCAAAAAGAGGGCATCCAGTTGGGGATTTATTCCTCTGGCTCGGTTAAGGCCCAAAAGCTCCTGTTCGGCTACTCTGACTATGGTGACCTCACGGGCTACTTCGATTACTTCTTTGATCTCAAGGTCGGCCAAAAACGAGATGTGCAATCATATCAGGCGATCGCCCAGGCTGTGCAACTTCCGCCTGAGGCAATCCTGTTTCTATCGGATGTCCCTGCCGAATTAGACGCGGCGATCCAAGCCGGATACCAAGCATGGCAACTCGTCCGCCCCGGAACAACTGCTTCTCCGACCCATCAGCAAGTTACGGACTTTGGGGCAATTACAAGCCTGCATTAAGGGGGGCAATAGATGCATTACTGGCATCGCTCAACATCGCAATTCTAACCTCAGCCCTAGCCATCCCCCTCCAATCCTTTATCCCCCACGGGATTTATTCGGTTCCTTTGGCCTTTTTGATTTCTGCTTTAAGTTCTTCAATTTGACGACGCAAACTATCTAGATCACTTTCATCTTCGGCATTCACGTCTACTGAACCAGTACCGGCTTGGGCATAATGACCCTGTTTAATCCGTTGATATTCTTCAGAGGCTTCCCAGGTTTTGATAAAGCTCAATCGCTCCACCGGGAAAGGATGACTTAGAAATGTCCCATTACCGCCGTTGTAGATTAAAAACTTATAAATTTGGTTCAATTGATCCTGATCAAGCTCATCGTAATCCTGAGACTGTTGGGTAAACTCAGTCAAACTCATTTCGTGGCCGTATTTCGCACTGCCGCCGGCGAGCTTCATCATGGTATGCAAAATGGGGTTGAGATCATCCATCACCAGGAGAGCGGCCCGATCCGCCGAAAGTTCTGCCTTCCGCCGCCATTCATAAAAAGCGTAAAGTAACCCTGTGGTGATGACATTACCGAGGCCAAGGGTAATTTCCCCCAGGAAAGAAGCTGCCCCCATGGCCCACATTGCCATTTGGATCAAAATCGTATGGTCGCATTTAATGTGTCCCAACTCATGGGCCATCACCGTCCGTAACTCTGTTTCATCGAGTAAATCCATTAACCCCGTATTCACCACAATGTAAGGATGATCATGGCCGAGGGCATAGCTATTGACCATCGGATTTTGGTTGACATAAAGGGTCGGCTCTGGGGAAATATCCAAATCATGGACACATTCCCGAAAAATGCCGTACAGGGTTGAATACTGACGGGGGCCTGCTTTGATATTGTTGCCCATTAAAAAAACCTGCTGGGGTCGTTCGTAGATATATTCCACAAAACGACTAGCCAACAGCTTAAAACCGGGCAGGTTACGGAGGGCTTCTTCTGCTTGGCGATCGAGGGGATGACGAAAGGCTTCGCTAGAAATTCCGGGATAGGTCGGCATTAATACTTCCTTTACCGCTCTCAATCCATGGGAACGGCTTTGCTAGACAGTGGCTTTTTCTAACATTAGCTTAGATGACTTGATCGCGTCCGGAATTTCAATGGGATAGTGACCATCGAAGCAAGCAGTACAGAAACTAGAAGTGCGTTCGTTGGTGACATCTAGCATGCCCTCTTTGCTGAGGTAGGTCAGGGAATCAACTTCAATTTGTTTTTCGATTTCAGCCAGGGACTTTGTCGCAGCAATCAGTTGATCTTGGCTGTCGGTGTCGATGCCGTAGAAACAGGGATGGGTCACAGGGGGCGAGGAAATGCACATATGGACTTCAGCGGCCCCAGCTTGCCGGAGCGCCCGGACAATTTTACGGCTGGTAGTGCCGCGCACAATGGAGTCGTCCACGATGATAATTCGTTTACCTTGGAGGACATCTTTTAGGGGGTTGAGCTTCATGCGGATCCCCACTTCCCGCATGTGCTGGGTCGGTTGAATAAAGGTACGGCCTACGTAGCGGTTTTTAATGAGTCCTTCCCCAAAGGGAATCCCAGAGGCACGGGAAAAACCGATGGCGGCGGGAATACCAGAGTCAGGAACCCCCATGACGAGATCGGCTTCAATGTTGGATTCTTTGGCCAATTGCGCCCCCAGGCGGAGACGGTAACTAAAGAGGGTTTCGTCGTGGACAATGCTATCGGGACGGGCAAAATAGATCATCTCGAAGACACAAAGCTTCCGGTCTGGTTTTTCAGACCACTGCTGGGCAGTTAGGCCAGATTCGGTAATCCAGACCATTTCGCCTGGTTCGACGTCCCGCAGATAGTCCGCGCCAATGATGTCGAGGGCACAGGTTTCAGAAGCCAGAACATAACGGGTGCTGCCATCTTCCTCGGTGAGGGTGCCAATGACGAGGGGACGCACTCCTTGGGGATCCCGTGCGCCAATAATGCCGTCCGGGGTACCGATGACCAAGCTATAGGCACCGGAACAAAGGTTAAAGGCAGCGATCGCCGCTTCAGTCCAATCTTTCCCTTGATCGACATAGATGGCGATCGCCTTAGCGATCATTTCTGAGTCTGTGGTGGTCTGAAAATCTAGACCATCGGCAAGGGACAACAACTTATCCTTCAGCTCGATGGTGTTCACCAGGTTGCCGTTGTGGGCGAGGGCCAAAGTCCCCAGGCGAGTTTCTTCAAGGGCAGGCTGGGCATTGCACTTATGGCTAGAGCCAGTTGTGGAGTAGCGGTTGTGGCCCACGGCCCAAACCCCAGGCAGTTCCTGCAGTTTTTCTTCGCTAAAGACTTGGGAAACAAGGCCCATACCTTTGTGCACGTGCATTTGCGTACCGTCAAAGGTCGCGATCCCTGCGGATTCTTGCCCCCGATGTTGGAGCGCAAAGAGTCCGAAATATGCCAGTTTTGCCACTTCTTCCGTTGGGGCATAGATACCGAAAACACCACAGTATTCCTTGGGTTTGTCGGGGAGATCGTTGGCATAGACAGTTTGAGGGACAGTCATCCTACAGGTTGCACTCCTAGTTAGTGGGTGAAAGAGAGTAAGGAAATTCAGCGGTTACGATGGCTACAATACCACGTCAATGAATGCCTTGAGGGACAAAATCCACAAAGGCTTTAACCCCACTTAATCTCGTTTTAAGGGTCGCGGCAGGATTAATGGGGGCAAAGGAGGAAAATATTCCTTGGGTAAGTTTATTTTAGGCCAGAATTTTGCTATGCGGGGATCAAAGTTTCGCAGCGATCCCTAAAGTCGTTGCTGGAGGCTGCGACCATGGGTATCTGTGCCGCAGGTGAGCCATAGATTGTGCCGATGGCCAAGGGCAGCCACCACCGGGGTATGTTTTTGGCTAGGCACCCAGGGTTTCGGGTTGTCGTAGGCGTAATAGGCTTCTACACCATCAATGTTAAGGGATGCTGCTGCCGGGATTAACTCCGTGGCAGGACGACGATAACGGGCGGGATGCGCCAGAACAGCTAAGCCTCCAGCGGCATGGATCGCGTCAATAATCACTGCTGCTGCGGCGCGATCGCCTTCCGGAATTTCCCGGTTAAAGTAAGGGGTGATCGCACTGTGATCGGGGTTAAACCCATAGGCAAGGATATGTACTGTGGTGTCAAGGAGGATGCCGTTAATTTCGATGCCCGTCCAGAGGTGGGGCAAGGGTCGTGTCGTATCATTCTGCTGCTGTCGGCTGAGGTAGCTTTGGGCCTGGTGATAGCCGTGGATGGTGTGGTGGTCAGTGATCGCAAAGCCTTTTAGACCGATGGCGATCGCCTGGTCAACAATTTCTGTTGGGGTGAGTTGACCATCGGAACAGACCGAATGCATGTGGAAGTTGTACTGATTGGGGCAACTGGTTGCCGTTAGACTGCGCCAAGCCTTTTCGAGCGCTTGCAAATCTTGAGCCGCACTTGGAACAGACAAAGTAGAAGTCATGGCGAAGGCGATCTTTGGCGATCGCAGATTTAAAGGGCGAGCGGGATGGTAATAAAAGGGTAAAGAAAACCTGAAAAAAAGATTAGATATTGCAAATTGTTACAAACAAGATAGCAAAGATTTTTCCCCCTTGGGCAGCACCATAAAAAAATCTCCCCATGTCCTCGACGACCCGGAGAGAAAGAGCCCGATCAGCATTGCCAAAAAATCAAGCGAAAAATAGTCCAGTTAATCTTTTAGGAAATCCCCGCATGGCCCATGGCGAGGCCCGCAACCAGCATCCCCAACACCAAAAAAGGCTGGGCACTGGCTTGATATTTCACATCATTTTTTAGGGGATCCCGCAGAAAATACATATCCTGGAAGGTGATTTGGGGAATCACCAGCAGCAAGAGAATCGTGGCATATAACTGTTCGTGGATACTGACTAGGTACCCCGCAATGCCCACCTGAAAAATATCAATCATCAGCACACAAATCCATGCCGCAGTCCCGACCCCAAACATGACAGGGAGAGACTTTAAACCCAGTTGGCGATCGCCTTCGACACTCTTGAAATCATTCACAACGGCGATCCCCAGACCTGCAAAACTATAAATCAAGGTCACCACCATCACCGTCGGTGTCAACGTCCCAAACAGCGCATGGCCGGCCCACCAAGGCAACGCAATATAACTCGCCCCCAAAGCATAGTTACCGAGCCAACCATTCTGTTTCAGCTTCAGCGGCGGCGCAGAATAAATGTAAGCAATGAAGCAGCCCACCACCGTTAAGACCAACATCACGGGGAAATCATGGCCAGCCCAAAGATCAAGGAGATAGCTCAAACCGATGCCAGAACCCAGGAGTACGAGAATTTGCGTCACTACCTGGGGTACAGAAATTGCCCCCGAAGGAATGGGACGGTAGGGTTCATTGATCGCATCAATCTCCCGGTCATAGAAATCATTAAGGGTTTGGGTATAGCCCGTGAGTAAAGGCCCTGACAACAACATACAGGTCATGGCCTTGAGAAAATCTTCGACTCCCCACACATAGCCACCGGAGGATGCTGCCCCGCAAACAACCCCCCAGATCAGCGGAATCCAGGTGATGGGTTTCATTAATTGCAGGCGAATTTTCCAGATGGAGGTTTCCCCCCCAGCGGCGCCTTTCATGCCGAGGAGTTGGCGAGCTTTAGAACCCTGTTCCTCTGGGGCTGTGGCTGGTTTCGTGTCTGGATTAGGCGTTTCTGTCATGGCGTCTGGATTGGAATATTTTGTACAGAAAAAGAGCGTAAAGGAAAACCACTCGTCATTGGGCATATTACGCCGCAAGGGGTTTATTTTAACCTAGTCCCCGGTGGGATTTTGCCAATGGGTGAGCCTTGTCTCAAAAAGCTCAAAACACCGTTATGCTGAACATGACCGTCTCTAATGAAATTTACGCAAGCAATAACTGATGCAAGATACTGTGATTGTGCCCCTGGATGTGCCGGATCTCCCTGCGGCGATCGCCTTAGTCGAGAGCTTACCGGAGGTCACTTTCTGGAAAGTGGGCCTAGAATTATTTGTCGCCACTGGGCCGGATATTTTGCGCTACCTCAAAGACCAGGGCAAACGCATTTTTCTTGATCTCAAATTCCACGACATTCCCAATACCGTTGCTGGTGCCTGCCGTTCGGCGCGGGCCTATGGGGTCGATCTTCTGACTATCCACGGTGCTGCCGGGGCGATCGCCTTAACGGCTGCCAAAGAAGCCCTCGGAGATTCTCCGACTAAACTAATTGCGATTACCGTCCTCACCAGTATTAGTCCAGACCAGTTGCGGGACGATTTGCAAGTGGATCTGCCCCTCGATGCCTTTGCCCAACACATGGCCAACCTGGCCCAAGGCGCTGGGTTAGATGGGGCGGTGTGTTCCCCCCAGGAAGTGGCGATGCTGCGGCAATGTTGCGGTCAAGATTTCACCTTGGTTTGTCCAGGGGTACGGCCCACCTGGGCTCAATCAGGGGATCAACAGCGGGTCATGACTCCCCAGGCGGCAATCCAACAGGGGGCAAATCACCTCGTCATTGGCCGACCGATCACCCAGGCCGCAGATCCCCAAGCGGCTTGGCAGAAAATTCAAGCAGAGTTGGCGATCGCCTAAATCATTCACCCCAGCAAATCCAGAGACGGAAGACTAAAGATACAATGGCTTAAGTATTCCTGCTTACATTTAGGATTGATTTCACACTAATTACCTATGGTTAGCTTATCGGCAGTCAAAACCTCCATTGAAACCCATCTTTCCGGAGCCCAAGTGTTCGTGAAAGATCTCACCGGTGGCGGCGATCACCTAGAGGCCATCGTCGTTTCCCCCGACTTTGCAGGTCAATCCCGGGTACGCCAACACCAAATGGTCTATGCTGCCCTCAAGGAGGATTTAGCCTCAGAAGCGATCCATGCTTTAGCCCTGCGGACTTTCACCCCGGAGAAATGGGCAGAAGTGGGTCAACCCACTTAAACGGTCGGGGAAACAATGTTTTCCTGAACCCTTATCAACCCATACTATGAGGAAAAATAGATGTCTTTAACCCCTGAAACCCGCGAAAAAATTGATCAATTGGTCAACAGCAGCAAAATTTTTGTGTTCATGAAGGGCAGTAAGCTAATGCCCCAATGTGGCTTTTCTAACAACGTTGTGCAAATTTTTAACAGTCTCGGCGTTGAATATCAGACCTTTGATGTCCTAGAAGACTACGATGTGCGCCAAGGCATTAAAGAATATTCCAACTGGCCGACGATTCCCCAGGTCTATGTCAATGGAGAATTTGTTGGTGGTTCCGATATCATGATCGAGCTTTACAACTCGAAGGAACTCCATGAGATGCTTGAGGTCGCCCTCGCGTCCTAAGGCGATCGCCTGTTCGAAAACGAAAAATAACTTTGGGAAACAGCGCCACATACCTGTGAAGTCAGAGGCTGTTTCCCTACATTCTGGCCGTCTCAGATAGGCCAAAAATCCCCAGGTTATGCTTAGCCCCGATCTCTATAAGCGCCTACTACGGGGGGAGAAGCTTGTTGCCGAGCTCCCCCCGCTACGTGCCGGTCACCGCCGTTACATCACCGTTTCTGGTGTCAAAAGTATACCTACCAAGCATCCCAACTTTGATAGGGTTCCCTGGCTTTTTCGGGTCAGTGGCTACGAATTACGAGAAGAGCTGCTTGATGAGTATCCTGGCCTAGAAAGTCTTCGGGATTTCCAGAGTGAAATGGTTGGGGAGGATCACCTTGAAGCAACGGTTGAACGCCTTGCCGGTCAGGCCGTGACCCTACAATCTGCTTCCATTGTCGATGCTCCCTGGTAAAAACAACGCCCCAGGGACAAAAGTTCCCTTGTCCCGACGGCAGCCTTAGTAATAGAAATCTGTTTCCGTTTGGGTTTGGGGGTAGGCCATTTCAAAATTGGATGGATCCCGCAGAAAACGAAAAACTTCTTCTTCTAAGCGGTGAATCTTATACACTTCAAGGGCTCCCGTGTGGTGAAGACAGGCAATATAACCGTCCATGTATTGACGAATATCTTCATAGCGGTTGCCTCTGCGCCACAGTTCTACCATGGCGTCCGTTAAGCGTTGATAGTAGCGGATGGTGAGACTGTCTTGGAGCATAGTCACGGAAGATTAAAAAAACAGTAGATGAGTCCGGGTACAGAGGGAAACGGTTATCGTGTCACCTGATACCTGTTTCTCTTGGCCCTATTTTAGCGATTTTTGTGAATTGGCGCTGATTTTTTTCCCTTTTAAACGAGATCTCGGCTCTTCGCGCAACAACAAAAATCCTCTTCGGATAGCCTAATTGCCGATAATTTTTCTTAAAACAATATTAAGTTTTACCAACAAAAAAATAAAAGTATTTCCCAAAATTAATTTTTACACCACGGGGGCGATCGTCGTTATTTTTTCGCTGAACAACACCAGTAAAAAAGCATGGTTGCCCATGCTAAGTTTTTTGCCATCAATTTTTTGTTTTTAAAGCCATTTCTTTGTCGGTCAGGGAGCCAATCCCGACTATTGGGGATGAATCTCAGAATAGGTCGTTGACAGCGGGGCGATCGCCGTTGGTACTTTTTGGGCCGCACAATCCAACGAAAAAGATTTTTCGAGCAATACCAGATCCGTTGTGGGTTCCCAACTGTCTTCAAAAATGGGGAGCGCAAAGGGGCAGCTTGTCCAGTCCCCTGCCGCAAACGTTTCGAAGCGTTTACAGATGCCGCCACGACGCCCTTCAGCCTGAAAACAACGACAATGCTTACAAGTGGAGACTGAGCAACTTTGCGGTTTCATAAACGCTCCCCTAGGGACCCCATGTCATAAAAATTTTATTTATGTTTTCATTATGTGACTGTTACCCAGATCACCAGATCCCCTGAAGCTTAATCCCTGCCCTTGATTAACCCGGATCAAGGCACAATTAAAGTTTGTTTTTTTTTTATATTTGATGTTTCAACTTCTTAACAGTAATTTTAAATAGGTATATGTGCCTGTAACCCCCTAAGATATGGCAAAAACGCAGCCAATTCACTATGGGGATCATTTAACAATCAAGATGTTTTTTCTCTGTATTTCCCCAGAAAAATAAAATAAGCCAGTGATTACGTCCAAAAAACCTTGGCGATCGCCAAATTTTTACTGAACATTTCAGAATTCCCACAGCTCAACAGTCGCGATTCCGGCGCTTTGCTTTATTCCCTGCAAAAAGTAAGTTAGGGATCATCCTCAGGGGGGGCATTTTCTGGCTCGGTAGAAGTTTCCGGGGCCGAAGATTCGGGAGGAAGGCCTAAACCTAAGGGTTGTTGTTCCTGCCAAACCTGCACAATGCAAAAACTACAAACCTGCCACCGTTGTAGTTCCCCAGGGGGCGTCGCTCTTTGGCAACGGGGACAGGCAGGTAACCCAGCGAAGAGTTGCTGTTGGGTTTCGGCCCAGTGGCGTGCGGCTTCGAGGGGATCTTGATTTGTTTGACGAGCATCCGGGCGCTGGGGTTGGTCTGGACGAGGGGGGATCTGGCTCGGATGGGGGAGATTTGGGTCGGCGGCCAGAGGGGAATAGGCAGGCCGTCGGTGCCAATGGACGGTAGAAAACCGGAGATCCTTGAGGGGAGGGTTTAGTTGGGCATTGAGCTGGGCCAGCAGACGGCGGCGCTGGAGATTCAGGTGTTGTGACCAAGTGTGATTGGGGGTGGCGACCCACAAAACGTCATCAATGATCCGAATGGGATGACTGTTAGCCAGGCTTTTTTTCGGCAGGATCTTTTGCCAACGCTTATTAACGGCTGTAAAACGTTTTTGGTGCGCCCAGGCGGGTTGGTCAAGCAGATGGTTGAGGAGATGATCAATGGATTGGAATCCCATGGGGCGTCGGAGAATGCAGGGGAAGGGACAAAGGAAAATGGCGAAAGGGCGATCGCCTTTTGTCTGTTACTACCACATTACCTCTGGGGAGAGAGAACGATAAAATATGGGGCAAGTCTTTGGGGTTTGTTCACGATGGCTCGTTCTTCCCAACAGTCTCGCACCACCGAAAAAGTCCTTGATGTCAAAACGCGCATTGCCCAGAGTCATTATGGTCTTTTGGGCCTATCACCAACGGCATCGCCCCTAGAAATCCGCCAACGTTACCGGGAGCTCAGCAAGCAGTTTCACCCCGATACGACGGTGTTACCGGAAGCGGAAGCTACGGCAAAGTTTCAACGTCTCAATGAAGCCTACGGCATTTTAAGCAGTCCAGAGCGGCGATCGCTTTACGATTTGCAGATTGGGTTTTCTCGCTACAGTGTGATCCAGCCCTTACAAAATGAACAGGGAGAACGCGGTTATTCGAATTCTGCCTATCTAGACCCGACGGATCGGCCCCTTTCGGCGGGGGAAATTTTCGCGCTGTTTATTATGGGCTTAACTTTTGTCGGTTGTGTCTTGTTGGCGATCGCCCTGGGGGTTAGCCGCCAAAACCTGAACTTAGAAGGCTTATTCTGACGTTGCGATGCCGTTGCCAGCTAAAAGAAATTGGTAGACTGAACGGTGGCCCTCTGGGCCGAGCCAATCACCTTCCCCAAAAACCATGTCCACGATGCCTTCCCTTGATAGCCCCCTCTACAACCATCCCCTCCCCAAAATTGAGCAGTGGCTCCGGGAGATGGGCTGCGAGCAAGATCCCCAAAATCTCCACTGTTGGACAGTCGGCCGCCCTGGTTGGCAAGCAGAAATTCGCCTCGAAATCGAAGAGCTGGCGGTGTCCTACCTCAAAGCGGGGGCCGATGGTTCTGACATTGAGCGTTCGTTTAAATATTCCCTTAGCCGTCGAGATATTGAAGCTGCTGTTTTTTCAGGGCCTTAAGGGTTGCTGGTTGCAAATCCGGTAGAGTAATGATTTCCAGAAAACCTTCCTGGGCCTGGGGTGGCGCGGCTTCGAGGTCGCGGATCATTTTTTCGATAATTTCTGGGGGAACCTGGCGCGATCGCCTTTGGTTACGGGCCAAGCAAATCCCTAAAGGACAAGCTAAATACCAAGCCAGCCAATCCAGGGGTGGACATTTTTTTAAAAAATCTAATCGCCAGGGTTGATGGCAGTTGGTGGCATCATAAATGACAGGTTTTCCCTGGGCGATCGCCTGGTGTAGCCGCCACAGCACAATCGCCTCAATGGTGGGCCCATCCCCTTGAATCCCTGGGTCGCCGTACAATTGCACCCGAATTGCATCAGTAGAAATTAAGCAAGCCTGGGGCATAGTTTGGCGCAACCACTGGGCAAAGGTAGATTTGCCAGAACCAGGGGCACCAATGAGAAAATGCGATGGGGGTTGTGCCGAGGAAAACACAATCAGTTTGAACTCATGTTTTGCGTAATATCGACGAATTAACGGGGATAGATGAAGACTTTTGCTGAGATGACAACGGGACGCTGGCTCGCCTGCGGGGGCTTGGCACTCTTGATTTTTTTTATGTTTTTGCCGCCGAGTTATTACCTTATGGCCGCCTTCCCTTGGATCTTACTCTGGCAGGGGGGATTCTTACTGTTGGGTCTTGCCCTCTTGGTGATGCTCCGGAAATTTGAGCTGCCTTTTCGTCCCCTAGGCTATGGTTTGGATTGGGGCATTCTCGCGGTGGCGATCGCCTGCGGACTATCCACCGTATTTGCGCCGTTTAAAGGGGTTGCCCTATTTAATCTTGTCACTGTTTCCGGGTATGGCGTTGTCCTCTATAGTCTCCGAAACCTTGGCGACCTGGGTGTTTGGACTTGGCAAAATCAATGGCGGAGCCTTGTGGGTCTAGGTTTTGGGATTAGTTTCGTGAGTCTCATTGGTTGGTTAATGGCCAATGGCGAGCTAGAACGCAACTCCATTCCCCTGGGCCATCACAACTTTATGGCGGCCTATTTCTGCCTTGTGTTGCCGATGATCTTGAGCTTTGCCCTTGCCCACCGGGGAAAAATGCGGGGCCTGCTCTTGGTGCTGAGTACTCCCCTGCTTTATCTCCTCTACACTTGCTCCTCCCGGGGTGGGTTTGTGGGGTTACTTTTGTGGGCGATCGCCACCATCGCCTTCGTTATTGGCCGCACAAAAGGAAAAAAACGTTTAATCTCCGGCACCATTGCCCTATTTCTGTTGGGGATCATGGTGACAGCGGGGTTACAACATCCCCGGGTGCAGCGGCTGATTCAAATTAATCTCAGCGATGGCCTACCAACGGTACAGTTCCAGGTGGACGGGGAAACGGAAGACCGCTTATTTATGTGGCAAGCGGGCTTGAATATTTTGCAAGATCGCCCTCTAACAGGAGTCGGCCCGGGGAATATGTCCCGGGAATATAACCTCTATCGCCCGATCAATGTCGGCTCCGGCGCCGCTCACATCCAGCAACTCCACAGCAACCCGATCCAACTTCTGGGGGAACTGGGTTTAATTGGTGGCGCGGCGATCGCCTTTTTCTTGGTGCAACTAATTCGGCTCGGTCATCGTATCCATCACCACACAGATAACCCGCAAATCAAACGGTTGCTCTATGGTTTGGGGGGCGGTTGGTTTGCCTACGCCATGGCGACCCTCACTGATTATCAATTAGAAAATATCCCCATCAGCCTTACCCTGACTTTAACGATTATGCTGCTACTGAGCGTCGCGGATCAGGTTTTAAACGAAGCCACTCCCCAACCCTTGCCCATTCCCGAACGCCGTTTGTGGAGCTTAGGAAGCCTCGCTGGTTTTTGGGGGCTTTGTTAGTTGCGGTGCCCTACAGTGCTGGGATGTATCTTTTTTCGCGGGGACAGACCCTCTGGGCTAACGGCAACCAGAAGCGGCCTTTACCGCAATAAACCGGGCCTATGCCCTCAATGGTTGGAATGTGAACTATCCTCTCCGGTTGGACTGTGGCTGTGGGGTACGCGCCAGGCAACGGATAGCCCAGAAAGCAACCAACAAACCACCGAACTAGCGGCGGAATATTCCTCGATGCCCATCCTTTGATCCCCAACGACTACTATGCCAACGTTAATACAGGGGTTGTGCTGTTGGAATTAGACCCAAGCTTGGCGCAACCTTACTTTGAACGGGCAATCCAGTTGCTCTCACGGGAAGCAGAACCCACCTTTTTCTCCTTGGTCAAACCTACCTCCAGACTGATCAACGGGAAAAGGCGATCGCCGCCTTTGCGCTCCAAGGCTTAGTCATCCTAGGATCATGACCCTCGGCCAATGGGAGCAAGAACCCTTTACAGCGGTGCGGGTGGAGGCTGTCGAAGTGTCCCTGCTTTGTACCAGGATCTACTTGAACGCCTTGATCCCCAGGATCCCTACGTCATCACCCTCCAGGAACGGATGGCTTGGTGGCCTGGTGGCATAGTCTGCCAATTCCCCACCGGGATCATCTCAGTCAGTTTTCACCAATGGTGCAAGCGTTGATTTTAGCGATCGCCAACCCGAACAAGCCCTAGAAATCATCAACCAACAAATTGCCCAAAACCCGGACAATAATACCCGTTGGCTCATTCTCAAGGCTTGGTTTCAGCCGGACTTTAATCTGAATTTGAACCTCAAACAAGCCAATGCAGAAGACTCCCAAACCTATCTCCTGACCTCCCGCCGTGCCGAAGGGGTGACGCTCCAGGCATGGCTGAAGCAGATTGCCGAACTTGCCAAACCCGTCGGTAGTGAGCGCCTAGCCTCTCGACTGCTTTACCGTAGTGAGGATTTTGAAGCGGTGGATACGGTGTTGCGTCCCGATGATCTCCAGACGTTTCGTCTCCTGTCATTGTTGGGGCTGGGAAGTGGTTATCCCCGCACGTTCCCGGTTTTAGATCAGCTGATCAACGATGTCCGTACCGAGGCGTTGGGCCTGCCTCACCCCACTGAAAACGATTTCCAACTCAGGGAACAATAAATTTCACGGTCAACATTTAAGCGCAATTTAAAAATTTCATGGGTAATGCATCAAAAACTTGGCTGCTGGGCCTTGATCGCCAGATCTGGATCCTCGCAGCAGGCCGACTTCTTTCCCAGATTGGCACCGGGTTCACTGCCTTTTATGCGCCAATCTTTTTCGTAAATCAGGTGGGCCTATCAGCAACCCAGGTGGGCCTCGCGTTAGGGAGTGCCTCGGTTTCGGGGGTTGTGGGCCGTTTTTTAGGGGGAACAGGGGCGGATAATCCAGCCTGGGGACGCAAAAAAACGCTGCTGGCCGCCGCAGGGGTTTCGGCGATCGCCGATGTGGCTTTAGCAACGGCAGATACGTTTTGGCTGTTGGTGCTGGGAAATTTGTTAATGGGCTTGGGGATCGGTTTGTATTGGCCTGCGACAGAAACGGTGGTGGCAGATTTAACCAGCGGTAGTCAGCGTAATGAAGCCTTTGCCTTGGTGCGCCTGGCGGACAACATTGGCCTCGGTACAGGGGTGATGCTGGGGGGCTTGATCATTGCAACGATTCAAAATTATCGTTTGCTGTTTGTCCTCGATGGCATCAGTTTTGTGGTGTTTTTTGGGGTGATCTGGGTGGCGATCGCCGAAACCTACCAAAGCCACGAAGATGTCCAAGCGGATGGTAATAGCTGGTTAACGGCCCTCCAGGATCAACGGCTGGTAATTTATATGGCCGTCAATGTGATGTTTACGCTGTACATCGCCCAGATCCAAAGCACCGCGCCTTTATACCTCACGAATTTCATTGAATTTTCGCCCCAGGTGATTAGTGGCCTGTTTGCCTGGCATATCGTGTTTGCTTCCGTCTGTCAGTTGCCCATTGCCCGGCGTTTAAATGGCTTGAGCCGACCCCATGCCCTGATGGTTTCCCTCCTGTTATGGGGCATGGGCTTTACGGTGATGTGGGGAGCGGGTATTGGTGCAATTCCGGCCCTGGTGGGGGCGATCGCCAGTCTGGGGATTTTAGCCCTAGCCACCGATGCCTATACCCCAGCCGCTTCTGCTTTAGTGGTTGATCTCGCCCCAGCCTCCCAACGGGGTGTTTACCTCGCACTGAATTCCCAATGTTGGGCGATTGGTTATTTAATTGGGCCACCGATCGGCGGTTGGGCCTTGGATCAGGTGCCGGCGATCGCCCATGGATTTTGGCTGGCGGGGGCAGTGAGTATTGTTCCTTGTCTGTTGACCTTGCGGTACCTCGAAACCCTTATCACCCACAAAAAAACGGAGGGTTAACTCCGTTCAATGGTCAATTATTTCCTGTAAATTCACTAAGTCTGAGAAACAAAACTTTCTTCTTCTCCCTGGTGGGTGGTTTTAACCCACTTGAGCCGTTTGGGGCGCACCGACATCCGGGCCGTGGTCAGGGGCATCACGACCATCCAGTGGAGCATATAAACCATCGTCAGACCACAGGCCGTAAAAATTTTCGTGACCTTCGCCCAAGTCCAGGGCAACTCGCGATAGACACGCATATTTCCCTGCACCATTGCCCAGAGGGATAGGCCGAGGGCGAGGGTTGTCATTGGCATCAGGACGGGTAAATGGCCCTTCAGTACCGCAAAAATAAAGTCGGGAATCGCCGCAGTGGGGAGCAAATACTGCATCAAAATAAAGGAAAAGAGATCGACTTTTTTACCAAAGCCGAGGCGCTTATTCGAGAAATATCGCCAATAGTCGAGGTAGCGCTGGTAACCCCCTTCGGCCCAACGGCTGCGCTGGTGCCAGAGGGCGATCGCCTTGGTAACTCCTTCTTCGTTAACGGCGGGATTAAGCAAAAAGCCAATTTTCCAATTGTCCAGGTGAAGGCGGATGGTCAGATCCAAATCATCGGTGATCGTTTCTTCGTTCCAACCACCACATTGATCCAAGGCAGAACGGCGCACAAATTGGCCATTGCCCCGTAGTTCCCCGATGCCACCCAGGGCAATCCGTTGTTGTTGAAAATAACTGTCGAGGATCATTTCTGTAGCTTGACCCTTCGTCCAGAAATTTAGCGGTTCGTTGGCGATCGCCTTCCGGACTTGGATCGCCCCGACATTCTCATCGGCAAAGAGGGGCACCACATGGCGCAAAAATTCCGGCGGTACCGTGGCATCGGCATCAAAGACCGCAATAATTTCTCCCTGGGTTTGGGCTAGAACTTGGTTGAGGGCACCTGACTTCCCACCACCGGCATTGGGGGAGCGATGCACCACCTTCAACTGGGGATACTCCAGGGCCAATTGATCCAGGATTTGGGGTGTTTTGTCGGTGCTAGCATCATCAATTAACCAGACTTCACATTTCGCCGTCGGGTAATCCAATTGGCAGAGATTTTTTACTAAACGCCCAATCACTGCCTCTTCGTTCTTCGCCGAGACAATGAGAGAAACGATGGGCGCAGTGGTTAAATCTGCGTCAGCTAGGGGTTGGGGTTGAGGATCAGGCTGGGCGCTAACCAAACGGATGGCCTGAATCAAAAGCAGACCCGTAGCCCCCAAAACCGCCGTTGACCCCCAGCTCACACTGTGCAGGACAAAGGCGATCGCCCAGATGAAACTGAGCATCAAGGCTGACTTTTTACGACGCCCCCCTAATCCCTGGAAAAAATCACTCCGAAATTCCGCTTCGGCTACCTCTGGATCAGTCAGTTCATCTAAAAAAGCCCCAAGGGGATCGTGATTGTCATCGGTTTGCCAGGGTTGATTTGCCATGCGGAGATTCTCCTCTTCCAAAAAGTGCGGTTCGGGGGCTGGGGATAATTGCGTTTGCCGCTCGACATTCATGATAATCGATAGGCCTGCCCCCTTGGGGAACGGTTCTCAAGGGACTGTGCGACCATCGCTACGGAGTTGGTGCAGTGAAGGTTACTCCTTCGTAAATGTCCGTGAGGGGGGCATCAAGATCAAAGGATTCTAAATGGGCGATCGCCTCAAGCCCTTCGTAAATTTGTACTGTCCAAATATCTTGGGTCTGTCGCCGAAAACATTGCACAAAGGGGCTTTCTGTCCCAACAAGTAAATATTCTTCTAGGCTGGGTAGGGTGCGATAGTACAAAAATTTAGCAGTTTGATCAAAATTTTTCGTCGAGGGGGAAAGCACTTCGATGATCAGTTTCGGTTTCTCCACAAACAGTTCGCTTGTACCATCTTCTGGATCGCACGTTACCACGAGATCGGGATAGAAAAACCGCCGACCTGTTTGTAATTTGACTTTAATATCAGCCATAAAGGTCGTGCAGCTGGAGTTTTGCAGATGGCGACGCAGGAGGATGTAAAGATTCCCACTGATCAGGTTATGGTTTTTACTTGTACCTGCCATGGCGTAAACTTCACCATCGACATATTCATGACGAATGTCACTGGCGGCTTCAAAGGCGAGATATTCTTCTGGAGTTAGGTATGAATGGTCACTGAGGGCAATCATAATCTTTTTTAATTTGGTATCTACTTAAAGCTTTTTCATCGGGGCCACCCGGGGATCAATGATTTTTTTACCGAGATTGGGAAACTGGATCGCCAGGTTGGTCTTTTTGTCATCCCCAAAAATTTTAATCACTTCCCCTTCCCCAAAGACGTTGTGGTGGACGCGATCGCCAATGTCCCATTTTTGTTGGGCCACTTCGGTGCGGGCGGCCTGTCGTTCCCGTCTTTTCTGGGAGCGTTGCTTCTGGCTAATGGACATCATCTTTGGTTCCTGTTTCGGGGGCATTGGCGCTGGCGATCGCCCATTGGAAGTTACCAACTCCTGGGGGAGTTCTGCGAGAAATTGCGAGGCAACGGCAGGCTCTCGATAACCCCACATATACCGCTCCCTGGTATAGCTGAGGAATAATTGCTCCTGGGCGCGGGTCAGGCCCACGTAACACAACCGCCGTTCTTCTTCTAAAGCAACGGGATCATTTAAGGAGCGGGTATGGGGAAATAGCCCCTGCTCTAGCCCTACCAAAAAGACCACCGGAAACTCCAAACCCTTGGCTGAATGGAGCGTCATCAAAGAAACCTGCTGGGACTCATCATTGAGGTCATCGAGATCCGAAGCGAGGGACGCATTTTCCAGAAAGCCATTTAAGCTGCTGTCTTCGTTTTCGTCTTGGAATTGCAGCATTGCATTGTAAAGCTCGGAAATATTTTCCACACGACTATCGGCTTCTTCAGTACCTTGCATTTTTAAATCATCGATATAGCCGGAATTTTCCATCACATAATCGAGGATATCGGCACCGCGCATGGTCGCCATTTTGCCTTGCATTTCCTGGATTAGCCCAGCAAACTCATTGATTTTCCGGGCCGCCCGTCCAGCGATGGTGGCTACAGAGGTTTCATCGCTGAGGATTTCCCAGAGAGGACAGCCTAATTCTTGGGCGGCGTGGTTAAGTTTATCGACGGTGGTTTTGCCGATGCCCCGCTTAGGAGTATTAATCACCCGCATCAGGCTCAGGGTATCGGCAGGGTTGGCGATCGCCTTGAGGTAAGCGAGGGCATCTTTAATCTCTTTGCGGTCATAGAATTTGAAGCCGCCCACCACTTGGTAGGGAATATTGTTACGAATCAGGAGATCTTCAAAGGGGCGGGATTGGGCATTGGTGCGGTAGAGGATCGCAAAGTCGCCCCAGTCGAGTTCTGGATTTTTGCGCCGCAGACCGAGGATTTGATTTAAAACGAATCGCGCTTCTTCGTTTTCGTTATCCGCCTTGTGGCAATAAATTTCCTCTCCAGCGCCCCGGGTGGCCTTGAGCACTTTATCGATGCGCTGGCTATTTTGCTCGATCAAGGCATTGGCGGCTTTCAGAATATTTTCCCGGGAGCGGTAATTTTCCTCCAACTTAACCATCGTCTGGGTTTCGTCATCGGGGAGGCGATCGCCAAAATTTTCTTGGAATTCCAGCAAGATTGTGAAGTCCGCCATCCGAAACGAATAAATGGATTGATCCGCATCCCCTACCACAAACAAAGAGCGATTATGCCAACCCAAAGCGGCCTGGTTTGTTTCGCCATTGGTACTGAGTAGCCGAATTAACTCATACTGAATCCGGTTTGTATCCTGATACTCATCCACAAGAATATGGTGAAATTGACTGTGCCAATAACCGAGGATCGATTCATTTTGCTGGAACAACCGCACTGGGATCAGAATTAAATCATCAAAATCGAGGGAATTATTCGCCGCCAAGGCCGTTTGATAGGCTTCATAAACCTCCGCGACAACTTTCCCTTTGTAACCTCCCTGCTGCCGGGCATAGTCATTGGGGGTAAGGCCGAGGTTTTTGGCATTACTAATCTGATAGCGGATGGTGCGGGGATTGAATTTTTTATCGTCTAGGTTCAGTTGCTGGGTGACAATGCGTTTGATCAATGTTTGGACGTCGCTATCGTCCATGATCGTGAAATTGCGCTGCCAGGTGCGGCCCCGTTCGTCCTGATATTTGTTGATGTCGTACCGGAGAATTCGCGCGCAGAGGCTGTGAAACGTGCCAATCCAGAGCTGTTTTGTCACCTGCTTGTAAACCTGCGATCGCAATTTTTTTTGCTCAAACTCCGGCAGCCCTCCCAGGGGTTTACCATGTTGCAGTTCTGCGAGCTGTTGGGCATAGAGCAGTTCTACCCGTTCTTTCATTTCGCGGGCAGCCTTGTTCGTAAAGGTGACGGCCAGAATATTCTCTGGATCAACACGGTGGTTGCGAATCAAATGGGCAATGCGAAACGTCAAGGCCCTGGTTTTGCCTGAGCCAGCCCCGGCCACCACCAGGAGTGGCCCACAAAAATGTTCAACAGCACGACGTTGGGAGGGGTTGAGTTGGGCTAACAAGTCAGACATGGAAGGTAAGGTTCACAGCACAAGGAGAGACCTTATTTTGACATACTCCCCGGCGTGGCAGGGTTCGGTTAGTTCATCTCGGCGATCGCCCCTTTGTAGAGTTTTTGGATGGACTTGATCACCCGCTGAAAAGGAGAGTTTGCGTGCTGGGACTCCGGCGCTAGAGATTGCAAGCGATTAAGCAATTTTGCCTCTTCCGTTTCAATTTGACTATCGCTATAGACCATGTGACTAACCGCATCGAGCAGTTCTTGGTATTCCGCCTCGTTGGTATGGTCATCAATATATTCTTCAACGAGACGGTAACAATCCTCTGGTTTGACGGGAACCGCCTCACATAACAAAGCCCGAATATCCGGATCTTGGGAGAGGTTTTTTTGATCCGCAATTTGGTGGAGATATTGACGTTCTTCTACCTGGATTTCGCCGTCGATCCAAGCGGCACTAAAAAGAATTTTAAAAAGTTGTTTGTTTTTATCTGCCGTCTGCATGGGGGTCCTCCCGAATCAGTGGGGAAAGTTATGGGCCAAAACCTTCTTGATTGTCTCTACCCTAAACTCCCTGTCTTGTTACCCCGAATTTTCTGTTGAATATCTTAAACATTCTGACTTGAACTTTTCCTGAACCCGCACCGATTCAACCAGAAAGAAAGGCGATCGCCCCGAAGAGACCCCCACCAATCGTTTACAATAATTAATACTTTTTTGAGAATCAAACCGTAGGACAAAAGTAATGCGTGTAGCAATCGTTGGAGCAGGCCTCGCCGGACTCAGCACCGCCGTTGAACTGGTCGATGCAGGCCATGAAGTCGAAATCTTTGAAGCTCGCCCCTTTGTCGGTGGAAAAGTCGGCAGTTGGGTTGACAAAGACGGCAATCACATCGAAATGGGCCTTCATGTCTTCTTCGGTTGCTACTACAATCTGTTTTCCCTGATGGAAAAAGTCGGTGCAGGCAATAACCTCCGCCTCAAGGAACACACCCACCAATTCATTAACGAAGGGGGCAAAATTGGCGAACTCGACTTCCGTTTTCCCGTCGGTGCTCCTTTCCATGGTCTCAAAGCGTTCTTTACCTCTTCTCAACTTTCGGCGATCGACAAAGCCGCCAATTCCCTGGCCCTAGGAACAAGCCCCATTGTGCGGGGCCTCGTTGATTTTGACGGAGCCATGAAAACGATCCGCGACCTCGACAAAATCAGTTTTGCCGATTGGTTCCGGAGCCACGGTGGTAATGACGGCAGTCTCAAGAAAATGTGGAATCCGATCGCCTATGCCCTCGGCTTTATCGACACCGAAAATATCTCCGCCCGCTGCATGTTGACCATTTTCATGTTCTTCGCCGCAAAAACTGAAGCCTCAGTGCTGCGGATGCTCGAAGGCTCTCCCCACGAATATCTCCACAAACCGATTGTCAACTACCTCGAAGCCCGGGGCACCAAGATTCATACCCGCCATCGGCTTACGGATATTCACTACACCCTAGAAGGACAATCCAAAATTGATGGCATCGTCATTAACAACGGTGAAACTACCGAGACCATCACCGCCGATACCTATGTTTTTGCCCTTGATATCCCTGGTATCCAGCGCATTATTCCCGAAGCTTGGCGTCAATGGTCGGAATTTGACAACATCTACAATCTCGAAGCTGTACCTGTCGCCACTGTGCAATTACGCTTTGACGGTTGGGTAACAGAACTCAACGACCCCGAAAAACGTAAACAACTCCAAGAAGCGGTCGGTATTGATAATCTGCTCTACACCCACCAAGCCGATTTTTCCTGTTTTGCCGATTTAGCTCTCGCCAGTCCCGCCGATTACTACAAAGAAGGTGAAGGTTCTCTTATGCAATTGGTTTTGACGCCCGGCGATCCATTTATCAAAAAGAGCAATGAAGAAATCGCCCAGCACGTCTTGGCCCAGGTACATAAACTCTTCCCTTCTTCCCGAGAGCTGAATATGACTTGGTCGAATGTTGTCAAGCTCGCCCAGTCCCTTTACCGAGAAGCCCCCGGCATGGATGTGTATCGCCCAGCCCAAGCGACGCCCATCAACAATTTATTCTTAGCCGGAAGCTATACCCAGCAAGACTACATCGACAGCATGGAAGGCGCGACAATTTCCGGTCGCCAAGCGGCAGCAGCGATCCTCCGTACCGTCGAAGAACCACGCGAGAAAACCCCTGCGGTTGTGTAGGACGGCACTACTGCGGCATTACTGCAACTGAAAAAACTGTTCACCAAGCCTCCTGATACCAATAGAACGGGGGCTTTTTAATTGTTTTCTGACAAAAAACAAAAAAAGAGAGGAATTCAATCCTCTCTCAAACTTTTAAGTGCTTTTTTTAACAATCAATTTGTGATAACTGATCCTGGAATGTCGTCAGTTCTCAGAAATTACATGAGGCCGAGTTGTGCCAGAATACCTTTTCCGGTTAGGAGCTCAGTCAAAAGACCGATTACGAAACCGAGCATTGCTAGGCGGCCGTTCCAGTTTTCAGCGAAGGCGCTGAAGCCAAATTTGCTTTCTTGATTTTCCATAATGTATTTCCTCAGAAGAATCTTGACGTATATAGTTGTTTTCTAGTCAACCAGTTGATACTTAATTTAACAAAAGTACAAACATCTTGCAACGTTTTGTTACCAGTCTGAAGGGAAATTTCTTCGAAGATTGAAACGAAAACAGGGCTGGAACTCTTCTCCTTCAAGGGTTTTCGCCTACATCTTGTCCGTAGGCTTTCCATGACAAACTAATCAAACCATTGATAATCGCCACGGCAACGGTCGCGCCACCTTTACGACTTTGCATGCAAATGTGTGGAATCGCCGCTTCTTCTAAATACTTTTGGGGCGCTGTGCCTGTCAGAAAATTAGCAGGGGTAAAAATGACCAGCGCAGGGCGAATGATGCCTTTTTTGACTAAAGTGACCAGACTAGACAGGGCGGTTTGGGATTGGCCAATGACAAAAATTGCTTCTGGATAACGGCGCGCCAGGGTTTCCATACCCCAAGCGGTTTTTGTCTTTTCCCGTTGGGGGCGGGTGAGGGTATCGGCGCTACAGTAAACGGGATTGGCGAAGGAATTTTGAAGCTGCTCTGTGATGCCGACACGAACCATCGGAGCATCGACAATGATCGTACCGCGAGCGGCCAGGGCCGCTGCACCAGCCTGGAGGGCGTGTTCTGAAAAGTGAATCAGTTGGGCATACTCAAAGTCAGCGGTACAGTAAATGACCTGACGCACAATTTCATATTCGGCAGGGGAAAAGGAGTGTTTGCCAATTTCGCGATCAATGAGGGCTAAACTTTGGGCGTCGGTCAGATGCCATTCCATCATATTTTGTACTGCCTAAGCGTTATCGGGCTCTGTTCGGTAGTCCTCCACAATTTTGACATACTCGAAAAGCCACTAGAGTAGTTCTCCGGGAAAAATTAACTTGACATTAGTTTCATTGCAAGGCGCCTAAATATCTTGATAGGTAAGTGTTTCAGCATTGTTCGGACAGTTTTTTATCTCGGCTTGGAATTCTGGAAGTAATGATTGGGTCTTTGGTTTTTAATTGGCTTGAATGCGTTCGAGATTGCCGAAATAGTCTGGGGGAGATTTTTGAGTTGAGTCAACGGGGGGAATCACCGGCCACTGCTCACTTAGGGTTTGTAGGAGTTGATCCTGTTGTTGTCGATAGCCGCTAACGTCCCAGGTGCCGTTATTGATAATGGCAAACCAGACATTGCCTTGGGTTTGGGTTGGCATAACCCCAGCGAGGGCACTGACTTGGTTGAGGGTGCCCGTTTTAAAGGCGATGCCTGGGGGAATGGTGCGGTTATTGACGGTGCCGCCGCGATCTTGGCCCGCAATAGGTAGGAGATCGAATACGGTGAAGGGTTGTCCTTGGAGTTTGCTGTCGATGGCTTGGAGCATTGCTACGGCAGCCCGGGGGGAGATTTTGTTTTCGACGCCGAGGCCAGATCCGTTAATGAGCTGGATTTCTGAAGTTGGTATATTTAGGCTTTGGGCAATGTCTGTTCCCATGGCTGGGCCACCACCAAGGTTTTGGGCGATCGCCTCGGCTACGGCATTGTTGCTGTAGAGATTCATTTGTTTGAGGATGTCGGCCAAGGTTAAGGATTGATGGCTAAGGACGAGGGCTGCACCATCGGGTAGGGCTTGGCGAGTAAGGATTTTTCCGGCGATCGCCACCTGAGGACGAGACGGACGCGGCGACATCTGTTGATATTGGGTTTCGATGGCGTCGTTCCAGGCGCGTTGATCAAGGGCGAGGCGCAGACTGTCCCCAGAGGTGGCAGGCTCGGCGACATAATTCATCATGAAGTCACCGACAATAATTAAATCTCCTTCAATTTGACGAATTTCCGCTTGATTCAGGGCATTTCCCAAGGCGATCGCCTCTTCCCAAACAAATAAAGGATCGCCCCCTGCCTCAATAACCAAATCTCCCTGAACTAGGCCATTAGCCACCGTCCCCGTTGTGTAAACACGGGTGGTAAAGCGATGGGTCAACGGCCACTGCTCCAAGGCCGCTAGGGTGGTCGCAATTTTCGTTAGCGAGGCCGCCGACAACGGTTGATTTCCCTGGTGGCTCCCCAGGGTTGACCAGGCTGATTCTAGCCAAATGCCCTGTAACGCCGGATCTTTGCCGCCAGAATCTAATTGCGCTAAGTATCGATCCACAATGGTTTGGGTATTGGTGTCCTGTTGGTAGCGAATCTCGAAGAGGCCCGCTTCTTGCCATTGCAAGCTTGCGTAGGAGGCGATCGCCAAATCCGTGCCATCCCCTTGCTGAAAAAAGCCCAAAAAACCTAAAACTCCCAAAGTTAACCCATCTAACATACCGTAAACCCCCATTGATCCCCGTCAATGCAAAATCACAATCGAAATTTGGGTCAATGATATCAACATCAAAATCTTCTCAGCCGTGACTTCAGTGACCCAACAGGCTTCTGGTAATATGTTGAAGGCTTCTATTCCTGATAAAAATGTCATCGACACGCGCAAAAATAGCCGTAGACGCTATGGGGGGAGATTATGCTCCAGACGAAATCGTTGCTGGGGCGATCCGAGCCGTAGAAGAACTCAATGTAGAAGTTTTTCTAGTCGGTGACCCTGTCCGTATTCAAAAGTATTTAGACGAACATTCATCTCCAGCCAACCAGTTTCTCCATGTGGTAGAAGCCGAAGGAGTGGTGGAAATGTGCGAAGAACCCCTCGTGGCCATTCGGCGCAAGCCCAAAGCGTCAATTAATTTATCGATGCAGCTTGTCCGTAAAAAACAAGCCGATGCCGTCGTTTCGGCGGGGCATTCTGGGGCGGCGATGGCTGCTGCTCTTTTGAAATTAGGTCGCATTAAGGGCATTGATCGGCCTGCAATTGGTGCCGTATTTCCGACCCTTGATCCTGAGCGGTCGGTAATTGTGCTCGATGTCGGCGCGAATGTTGACAGCCGCCCGAAATATCTCGAACAATTTGCCCTGATGGGCACCATTTACAGCAAATATGTATTGGGGAATAAAGAGCCGCAGGTTGGTTTATTGAATATTGGTGAGGAGCCTTCCAAGGGCAACGAACTGGCCCTAAAAACCCACGAACTATTGAGTAGTAACCCTGCAATTCCTTTCAAAGGGAACGCTGAAGGACGGGATGTGCTGTCCGGTGAGTTTGATGTGGTGGTCTGCGATGGTTTTACGGGGAATATCCTCCTAAAGTTTGCAGAATCAGTCGGCGCAGTGCTCCTACAAATCCTAAAAGAAGAATTACCCCGTGGTCTGCGGGGCAAACTTGGGGCGGCGGTATTAACTCCAAACCTCAAACGGATTAAGCAACGCATTGATCATGCGGAACACGGTGGCGCATTGCTATTTGGAGTGGCTGGGGTGTGTATCATTAGCCATGGTAGCTCGAAGGCTCCTTCTATTTTTAACGCGATTCGTTTGGCAAAAGAAGCAATTGACAACCAGGTAATCCAACGGATTCAAAATTACACGGAGGAACACCAAGCTCTGCTTGAGCAGCAAACGAACTCCACCACCACACTCTCTGAAGTGGCATCCAGTGCCATGATAGAAAAAAGCGAGTGAATGAATTACTATCAGATGAATCATCTCCGAGGAAGGAAGGGAGTCGAGCATTGAAATTTGATGGGGCAGGTATTGCCATTACAGGAAGTGGCTCTGCCACACCAAAAGCAGTCATCCATAATGATGATCTGAGTCAGTTGGTAGAGACTTCAGACGAGTGGATTCGCACTAGAACGGGGATCGCAAATCGTCATTTACTTCCAGAAGATAGTAGTTTGAGTGAACTGGCGGCAGAGGCGGCAAAAAAGGCGATCGCCGCCGCCCATTTACACCCAGAAGAAATTGATTTGATTATCCTGGCGACCTCCACACCGGATGATTTGTTTGGCAGTGCCGGGAAAGTGCAGCAGTTGATCGGCGCGAAAAATGCCACCGCCTTTGATCTGACGGCGGCCTGTTCTGGATTTGTTTTCGGTTTAGTGACAGCAGCCCAATATCTGCGGACAGGCACCTTTCAAAAAATTGTTGTGATTGGTGCCGATGTGTTGTCCCGGTGGGTAGACTGGGGCGATCGCACCACCTGTGTATTGTTTGGCGATGGTGCTGGAGCCGTGGTTTGTCAGAGCAGTCCCCAGGATCAGTTGCTCGGCTTTGAGATGTACAGCGACGGTAGCCAAAACGAATGCCTGAATCTTGCCTACGACGGGCATCCCAAATATTTAATCCATGATGTGTCAATTCAAAAAGGTGGCTATCGAGCAATCACCATGAATGGGCGCGAGGTCTATCGGTTTGCGGTGGCGAAAGTGCCGGAAGTCATTGAAAAAACCCTATTTCGGGCAGGTCTCACCACAGAAGATATTGATTGGCTCATTCTCCACCAGGCAAACCAACGAATTATTGATGCCGTGGCAAAACGCTTAAAATTGCCCTCAGAAAAGGTAATTGCCAATCTCCAGGAATATGGAAACACTTCGGCGGCTTCGATCCCCATTGCCCTCGATGAAGCGGTGCGGGCTGGCAAAATCAAACCGGGTCAAACGGTAGCCACTTCTGGCTTTGGGGCGGGTCTCTCTTGGGGATCGGCAATCTTTAAATGGGGAATGCCTCATTAGTGAAAGAAAAAGGCGATCGCCGCTTTTAAAAAGATTACTTGAGTAAAAATATTACGCTTGGGCAAAACAACAAAACAAGCATACCAATGCCTAAGAAATTACCTTTGAGTGGGTTGAAATCATCCACAATTTTTTGCCATGGTAATCGAAATACAACTCTGCCAAAGTACAAATCCAAAGACAACATCACCATAACCCAAATCAAGCCAATGCCAGCACACTCAAGCAGATTTTGAGGCTTGATCCAAGGCAAGCAAAAGTAGGCAATCAAGGTAAAAAGCAAGATTCCTGAGCAGAGGCTAATATTTTTTCCTTTGCGGCGGCCAAACTTTTTCTGGAGATACCTAACGCGCAAGTTGCCATTAATAATTTCTCCAAAAGCAATTAGAATCCCAACTAAAAAGGCTCTAAAAATCATAGGTCATTGGCCTGAAGTGAAAAACAGTTTAGCTATTTTTTAATTCAATTTTCTGGCAATATATACTCCATAGCTGTAATAAGCTTTGTATTGTTCATATAATTCAATTTCACGCGTTTCCATTTCAACAATACTGTGGGCATCTTCACTATGATTATTTCGTTTCAGAAAATCTTGA
Source organism: Picosynechococcus sp. PCC 7002 (assembly GCF_963860125.1). Taxonomy (NCBI): domain Bacteria; kingdom Bacillati; phylum Cyanobacteriota; class Cyanophyceae; order Chroococcales; family Geminocystaceae; genus Picosynechococcus; species Picosynechococcus sp. PCC 7002. Next base: position 553,657 of record NZ_CAWLFA010000001.1, on the reverse strand, counting down.
AAACGCACCTGCATCGGTTGGTAATAATTTTCTAACCAACAATGTTCTGGCAAAACAAAATAACCGATTGGCGAATAGCCGTACTCTTCGAGTAAAGCAAACTTTGCAGAGGCTAGATCAATTTCTGAATATTCAACTTCCCAATATTTTTGAATTTCTAGCGGACGAAAATTTGTAAGCCAAGTGATTTCTGAAACGACCAATAATCCGCCTGGTTTTAGGTAACGGTGCCAATCTTTGATCCCTTTTTCAAAGCCGATATTATAGATTGCTCCCTCAGACCAGATTACGTCAAATTCTGCATCATTAAAGGGTAAATTTTCCATGGAGCAGCACAGGGTCGATATTTTCTCAGAAAGTTCCTTTTGTTTTGCTCTCGTTTCAAGGACTTCGAGAAAATCCGGGAGGAAATCGACTGCGGTAATCTGCGCGTCTAATTGTTCCGCAAGTACCAATGTCGAAGCCCCTGTCCCGCAACCGATATCAGCAATTTTTAAGGGAGCAGTTTTATCTATCTCCAACAGATCAAGGGCAAGTTTAGTTTCTGGATTTCCCCCAGGCCCTTGACGTTCTGCATCCTTATGGAGGTCTATTAATAGTTGATAGTCTGCCACTGGTTTGTCCTAACCCACGGGTTTATTCCCTCAGGATATCGTCCGTACTACCAACTTATTTCAACAAGCAAAATATTCTTAAAGAAGAGACTGACATCCTTTCAAAGTTTAGGCAGGTGGCGTCAGGGTAACAATTCCGTAAGCTTCGGGATTGAGATATTTTTGTACAGATTTTTGAATTGTTTCGAGGGTAATGGCTTGGAGTAATTCCGGATAATTTAAAGCGGGTTCGAGATCCCGTAATAGCGAGTAATAGTAACCGTATAAATTGGTGCGATCGCTGGGCCGTTCATTCCCCAAAATAAAGCGATTAGCTACTTGAGTTTTCACCCGCTCTAATTCGTTGGGCAAAATAGAAGCGGTACGAATGGTTTGAATTTGTTCAAGAATCGCCGCTTCTACGGCGGGAATATTTTCGCTTGGTAATTGGGCAGAAATATAGAAAACGCCCTGTTGTTTTTGGGTGAAGTTACTAACGCTGATTTGAGTCACCAGACCTCTTTTTTCCCGGAGATCCTGCACGAGGCGCGAAACTTTACCTTGCCCTAATACCGTCGCTAAAATGTCGAGGGCATAGGTTTCTTCGAGATCCGTTAGCCCCGGCACACGCCACATCATCACTAAACGAGCTTGCTGTAGGCCTTCATCTTCATAATGACGACGCACAATATTTTGAAAAGGGGCTTCGGGAGAGTGATCGTCAAAGGTGGGAACGGTTGCTGTGGGTTGGGATTGATACAGTTTATCGAAGGCTGCGGCAACTAATTCAATCAGGCGATCGCCTTCTAGATTTCCGGCAACGGCGGCAGTCATCCGTTGGGGTTGGTACCAAAAGCCGTGGAAATCCCGCATTTGTTGGGCTTGAAGATTTTCAATCACCTCACTAGGGCCGAGCACCGGACGACGGTAGGGCAACCGCTCAAATCCCGTTTCAATGGCGCGGAAATAGGTACGACGGCGGGGATTATCCTCGGAACGACGAATTTCTTCGAGCACCACCTGGCGTTCCCGCTCAAAGGCAGCATCGGGAATGCTAGGATTTAGCACCACGTCCAGTTGCAGGGGCGCAAGTTCCGCAAAATCCTGGGGCGCACAGGTAATGTAATAGTGGGTGTATTCTTGGCTAGTGGCGGCGTTGGTGACGGCTCCTTTAGCTTCGATGCGCTGTTCAAATTCGCCATTGCCGATTTGGGGCGTTCCCTTAAAGACCATGTGCTCCAGGAAATGGGCCATCCCATTAATGCTGTTGGCTTCCACCGCAGACCCCACATTGAGCCACACATTGAGGCTCACGGCATCAACCGGCACCTGTTCGGCAATGATTGTCAACCCATTGGCCAGGGTCTTAATCGTTGGTTGGTTGAGGCGTGGGCTGGGCACTAGGATGGAAGTCATGGGCGAAGCGCTGGCAATTCAAAGTTTTTCCGTGTTTTTACTTTAACGCAATGTTGTTCATCGAGTTTTTACAGAAGGTTTTTGGGGACAGGTTTTTGGGCTTTTTTCTGGGGGTAACGCACCTGGGGGGAGAGGCAATTTATATTTTGTTGCTGAGTTTGTATTATTGGCTACTAGATCCCCGTCAGGGTCGGCTACTAACCCTCATTTTGACCCTGAGTGTGATCAGTAATATTGTTTTGAAAAATGCCTTTGCCTTGCCCCGTCCCTATGTGGTTAATCCGGCGGTAATTACCCCAGAAGCGTTTCATACGGAGGGTAGTTTTAGTTTTCCCAGCGGCCATGCCCAGGGGATCACGACATTTTGGGGGGCGATCGCCTGGTTACATCAAAAGATCTGGCTGTGGTTAGTGGCGATCACCATTATTATTTTGGTCTGTCTGTCGCGCTTGTATTTGGGGGTTCATTTTCCGGTGGATGTGGCCGCGGGAATACTCTTGGGGATTTTTTGGATTAGCGTTGGCCTGTGGCTCAACGGAATGATTCCCTTACCGAATTATCAGTGGTGGCAAAAAATTGGCTTTTGGGGTCTGGGGGGATTGGTGGCGATCGCCTTGCCGGGATTAGCAGATTTACTGGGGATCTTCTGCGGTTTTTTGGTGCTTCCAAGTTTTACCTTTACGCCGCCCCAGGACTACCGCGACAAAATAATGCTCGGATTCGGCGGGTTGGTGATCCTAATTCTCAGTTATCTCTTGCTGAAAGGAGCAAGTCTTGTGCTGCCCCCAATTGGCCTGGTGAACTATGGGCGCTATTTGGCGATCGCCCTCATCGTTACAGAAGGTATCCCCCGTCTCTGGCAACGCCTCCACCCAGTAAGATAAAAACACGCCACATCGCACAAATTCATGACCCAAGACTTTGATCTCAACCCGACTATTCCTGCCGCCCCCGCCGATTTTCGCTCTGGTTTTGTTGCCCTGATCGGTCGTCCCAATGTGGGCAAATCCACCCTGATGAATCAATTGATCGGTCAAAAAGTGGCGATCACCTCCCCCGTCGCCCAAACCACCCGCAATCGCCTGCGCGGTATTCTCTCCACTGACCAAGCGCAAATTATTTTTGTCGATACTCCTGGGATTCATAAGCCCCACCACGAGCTGGGAAAAATTTTGGTCAAAAATGCCCGCAGTACCGTTGGGGCCGTAGATTTAGTGGTGTTTATCGTTGATGGTGCGGTTCCCCTGGGTAAAGGCGATCAATTTATCGCGGATTTTTTGGTCAAAACCGAAGCCAAGGTGATCCTTGGGGTCAACAAAATCGACCAGCGCCCCGACAAGCGCCCGGAGATTCTTGCTTCCTACCAAGCCCTTGCCACCCAAAACCATTGGCAACTCCAAGAATTTTCGGCCCTCGCTGGCGATCGCCTCCCCGAACTCCAAGACAAACTTATTCAGGCTCTCGATCCTGGCCCCTACTACTACCCCCCCGACCTCATTACCGACCAGCCCGAACGCTTTATTATGGCCGAGCTAATCCGGGAACAAATTTTGCTCCACACCCGCCAGGAAATTCCCCATTCCGTGGCGATCGCCATTGAACAAGTCAATGAAGGGGAAGAAATTACCGAAGTCCGTGCCGCCATCAACGTCGAACGCAATTCCCAAAAAGGAATCATCATCGGCAAAAAAGGGGCCATGCTTAAAACCATTGGCACCGCCGCCCGTCAGCAAATCCAAAAACTGATCGCCGGTAAAGTTTATCTCGAACTCTTCGTTAAAGTTCAACCTAAATGGCGACAATCCCGCACCCGCCTCGCCGAACTTGGGTATCGCCTCGAAGATAATTGAACCGTCCAAACTGAAGCCTAGGCATAGCAATACCAATAACAAAGACTCCAAACCAAAGGGCGACTGGAGTCTCAGGAGGCATCCACCAGGAATACCGTTTCAATTTTGTCGCAACGCAAAAATAGCCTAACCCTCGTCGGAGTTCCGCAACTGGGGGCTGGGCTTCGGCGTGCGGGGCCGTCGGGAAGTGCGACCACGCCGACCGTCTTCCCTTCTACCACGAGAAGAACCAGAGGAACGCTCTCTCTGGCCACCATTGCCATCATGGCTACCGTACACATCCAAGGAAATTTTTTGCTGAGGATTGGTGGCAGCCCCATTGAGTACGGTTTCAATGGCCCGTAGATTTCGGCCGCCACGCCCAAAGACCTTTCCCTTATCCTCTTGCTCAAAAGCAACACGGATCAAAACCCGGTTGCTACTCGATAGCTGTTCGCAATCTATCGCCAGGGATTGGGGGTCATCAAGCAATGGCTCTAGAAGAAATTTGGCTAATTTTTCGTAGTTTGCCGTTGCTGAATGGGATGCACTAGACAGATCGTCTAAATTAGACATTAAACTTGGTCGAATACTTTAGCTTTTTCGAGGAGGTCACGCACTGTGTCCGTCGGTTGGGCACCTTCTTTGAGGCGCTTCACGATCGCCGGCACATTCAGGCGGGTTTCATCGGTACGGGGATTATAAAATCCGAGTTCTTCTAGGGGACGACCATCGCGGCGGCTGGTGCTTTGGGCAGCCACAAGACGATAGCTAACTTCTCTTTTCTTACCAAAACGCTTTAGACGGAGCTTTACCATTTGTTTTAACTGTGAAAAACTTCTATAGAAATAACTATAACAGAGCCAATATACTATCAAAACATAAGCACTGGGGGATGTCAATTTGCCCTGGTTACAGTGAGAACCCCAGCGGCAGGGTGGGCAAGAATTGTTTATGATCAGTTTAGTTGAAGTTTTGTGAAGAATCTTGACTCTAGCACTCAATTCTCCGTTTTTGGCAACGTCTAAAGAGCGTCAGTGGCACTGTTTAGAACCCATCTGGCAAGGGGGGATGGCCGAAGTACAAAAGGGACTCCCCCACAGCCAACTCGCCCCGCCCTGGCAAATTTTGCTCTTGGGGGATGGTTCGCCGACCCGCCATTTGGGTCTACTGACACGGGAAAAAATTGAGGTCGATGTGATCGATATGTCCCCCATTGGTACGGATAATGATGGGGCACCGAGTTTGATTTCTGCGATTCCAACACCCCATTTACGCCGTCAGGTGTGGTTGCGAACGGCGGGGGGACAACGTTTAGCCTATGCAACGTCCTGGTGGGATGCGAACCATGTGGATGATTATTTGCAAAATCGCAGTTTGCCCATTTGGGAGAGTTTGTCACGGCTCCACACGGAACTGTACCGGGATATTCAAGGAATTTATCTGGGGCGATCGCCAATCCTAGAAGCCGCTTTTCAGGAGGAAGGGCCTTTCTGGGGTCGCCATTATCTGTTTTGGCACGATGGTAAACCCTTAACCTTAATTTATGAGGTGTTTTCGCCCTATTTGCGCAAATATTTAGGAAAACCGAGCCAGGAATTTCCCCAATAAAAAAATCCCCATCCCCAGGCGATCGCCAGCATTAGGACGGGGTAAAGATTTTTTACGTTTGCGAATGTTTAACGGTGCCTGAAGAAGTTAGACCAAGGCCGCTGGTTGGGCTTTTTCGGCAAAGATTTTCGCAATGACGTCTTCAACAACTTTGTCGGGGGTAGACGCGCCGGAGGTCACACCAATTTTTAGTTTGCCAGCCGGGAGCCAGTGGGTTTGGGTCGTGATTTCACCATCGAGGGGTTTGTGGGCAATAACGTTATTCCCTAAAAGGCGATCGCCGCTGTCGATGTGATAGGAAGGAATATTGCGCTCGACGGCGATTTCCTGGAGGTGGGTGGTATTGGAGGAATTGAAGCCACCGATGACGACCATCAGATCTAAATCTTTTTCCACGAGGTCAAACATCGCATCCTGCCGCTCTTGGGTGGCATCACAAATCGTATTGAAGCTCATGAAGTGGTCATTAATTTCCGTCGGGCCAAATTTTTCGAGCATCGTCTGTTCAAACAGTTTGCCCATTTGTTCCGTTTCGCTCTTAAGCATGGTGGTTTGATTCGCCACACCCACACGGTCTAGATCTTTGTCAGGGTCGAACCCTTCGGAATAGGCATTTTTAAACTTATCGAGGAACGTTTGGCGATCGCCTCCATGGAGAATGTAATTCCGGACATATTCCGCTTCTTCTAGATTCAGGAGCACTAGATAGGTCCCCGCAAAGGAACTGGTAGCCACCGTTTCCTCATGCTTATATTTGCCGTGGATAATCGAAGTGTAATTTTTCTTTTTATGCTTTTCAACGGAATTCCACACCTTAGAAACCCAAGGGCAGGTGGTATCCACAATCGTGCAACCGCGATCATTGAGCAGTTGCATTTCTTGCACCGTCGCCCCAAAGGCAGGCAGAATCACCACATCGCCATTCGCCACACCACTAAAATCCTTATCGCCATCAACCACCTCAATAAAATGAACATTCATCTCCTTCAGACGATTATTCACCGAGGGATTGTGGATAATTTCGTTTGTTACCCAGATTTTTTCCGTAGGGAAATGCTTGCGGGTTTCGTAGGCCATCGCCACTGCCCGTTCTACCCCCCAACAAAAGCCAAACGCCTCCGCCAGGTAAATGGTGACATCACCACGGGTTAACTCATAGTTGTTGTCACGGATCTCTTGGATCAGGCTACTTTGATATTCGCTGGTCATCATGCCAGCCACTTCATCTTTATGGCCAAATCCTTGGCGATAGTAATTTTCAGAGTGATTTAGGGAACGTTTAAAGGCTTTGGTATCCATAGGGCACGGGAGATCAACGATACGCTTCAGTCAAAGATCATAGCGAATTCTTGGGGCGATCCCTAATCTTTGGGAGTATCTTCGGTTTTGGAGGTTTCGTCTAATTCAGTCGAGGCTTCTGTTTCTGCCTGGGTTGCTGCTTCGGCAGCTTCAGCTTGGGGTTCCTCTAGAGGGGAAGTGTCATCGGTGACATCATTAACAGCAGGGTCTGGCTCAGACGCATCTTTTTCTTCGGCAAAAATTTGCTCAATATCTTCGTCTTTTTCTGTCGCAGTGGGTTCCGTTGGGGCTGCGGTAGATGCGGTTTTACGTCCAAATAGCCGACCGAAGGAAAATCCTTTTTTAGAGGGTTGTGCCGTAATCGGTGGATCGGTGATGGCGTCGCTTTCTGTTTCTGGGGTGTCGGATACTTCCGTGGGTGTCTCAGAAGCTTCTTCTGGCGAGGGAACGGGCTTTGTCGAGTCAGCTTTGTCTAAATCTTTTGAAGCAGAGGGCGTTGCTGGTTCTGGGGTCGGCTTTTCAGCTTCGGGAGATGTAACTGGGGCCGTTTCAGGAGACTCAGATGGTGTAGAGGTTTCTGGAGCTTCCTTTGCGGGGTCAGGGGCTTTAGAGGAATCAGAGGAAGATTTTTGTGTTTTTTTGGTAACTGGGGCAGGCGCGACTTTGGGTTTTTTAAAGCGATCTTTGACGTAGCCAACCAGGGAAACTTTGTCGAGGTTGGGGATTTTGCTGGGGTCGGCGATCGCCTGGCGGAGTCGGAGGGTTTCCCAAGCAAACCAACCGAGGAGGATTACACTGGCCAATTGCCCCAACAGGATGGCCCCAGCCATTTGCCCGGCACAAACCCAAAGGACGAGAGCATAGAAAAGACCAACAGTGCTCCAAAAAAAGTCATCTTGGCGGTGGAGTTTCGGGAAAATAAAGGCAGTCAGAAATAGCAATCCGCTCCCCAGGGCAACGGCGATCGCCAAAATTTGTGCCAACATGACCAACAACTCCTACTGATGCTAACTGCTTGCCCTATTGTGCCAGAATCATCGGATCTTCGCGTAAAAAACTATTCTAGGGAACGAATATCTCGCACCCGGCGAATGGGCAGATTTGCCACCAAAGCCGTCATCCGGTCACTACTCGAAAGGTCGAACTCCATTTCCTCTGGATCCACCTCGACGTATTTAGCGACGACGGCCAAAATTTCCTGGCGCATCTCCTCGACTTTTTCGGGGCTGAGGCCCACCCGGTCGTGGGCAATGACCAGCTTGAGGCGTCGTTTTGCTTCGTCACTGCTCTTGGGAGACTGCCAATGGAGCAGCTTTTCAAGTAATTCCTGGATCATGACTCATTACAAAGGGAAACATTAATTAGATTTCAGCATAGAGGGGAATGAGGGCGATATTCCGCATCAGAGACAGCAGTTAACTGGCAAAGATCCGGCGAATTTTGGCAAGGAATCCCTCTTGGTTGGCCATTAGGTTTAACAGGGGCACTTTTTCCCCCTCTAGACGGCGGGCAATATTCATAAACGCGGTGGCAGGGAGGTCATTTTGTTTGTCTCCTAGCACCAACGGTTCGCCCCGGTTACTGGAAACAATCACTTGTTTATCGTCGGGAATAATCCCCAGGAGCGGAATGGCGAGAATTTCGAGGACATCCTCGACGCTCATCATTTCATTTTGCTTGACCATTTCTGGTTTGAGACGATTCACAATAAGGCGCGTCCGTTTAATGCCATAGGCTTCTAAAAGACCCACAACCCGGTCTGCATCACGCACAGCAGCCACTTCGGGGGTTGTGACAATCAGTGCTTCCCTCGCGGCGGCGATCGCATTCCGAAAACCCATCTCGATGCCCGCCGGACTGTCCACCAAAATATAATCAAAAGCTTTATTCAGCCGCATAATGAGCTGTTTCATCTGGGTGGGAGTGACGGATTCTTTATTCCGGTTTTGGGCTGCTGGCAGGAGGACGAGACCATTCTGCCGTTTGTCCTTCACAAGGGCTTGTTCGAGGCGACATTCTCCGGCGATCGCTTCAATGGCCGTATAGACAACGCGATTTTCTAAACCCAAAAGCAAATCCAGGTTTCGCAGACCAAAGTCCGCATCGACCAGGGCCACTTTTTTGCCGAGCTTGACCAAGGCCGAACCGAGGTTGGCGGTACAGGTGCTTTTGCCGACGCCTCCTTTTCCGGAGGTCACAACGATAACGCGACTCATAGACTTCTGGGTGGATAAATAATTCAATAAGCTTACGACATAGCCACTGGTTGCGGCAGCTTAGCTACGATATTACAGGTAAGAGGGGATCAGATGTTTCCTGCCAATGCTGTTGATCGGCTTGGTATTGGTAGTTTTTCGAAAATTTGAGGGCCGGAGCTAGACGAATTCCCGCTTGGGTCAGATAGGCCACCTCTGGCTTTCGTTGCTCAACGGCTTGCGGAGCTGCACGGGCGACCACATCGGCAATGCGCAGTTGGGTCGGCTCCATTTGCAACGCCATAATCCGTCCCGTGCGATCGCCTTTCGCTCCAGCATGGGCAACCCCCCGCAAACAGCCCCAAACCACAATATCTTTGTCCGCAACGATACTTCCCCCTGGATTGACATCCCCTGTGACAATCACCGAGCCGGGATAGACGATTTCAACTCCGGAGCGGACGGTTTGGTCAATGTACAACACCTCCGGTTCTTTGTCGGGGGCCAGGAGCGGTTTTAACTTTAGAGGAACATCCGCCAACAGTTGATTCGGGGGATCTTGATCAACGCTATAGCCTGCTGTCGCCGCGGCGATCGCCGTTTGCCGTCGGTTGGTGTAAATGCGTTTGAGCTTTAGGTCGTGGGGTTTGAGTAGGTCAGCCAGTTCCTGGAGTTGACGGCCCCCTACCAGTTGATTTTGAGCGATTAAGTGAACGTGGGCGACCGGAAAATCAGCAGCAGCCTGCAACTGCTCCCGAAAATTGGCCCAGATTGTGTCCCAAGCCTCAATTTCATAGGTCTGGGTGGTGGGTAAGACTAGGGTGAGGTGGTCAGCTTCAAGGCCGAACTGCAACTCCGGGGTCGCCATGGCTGCTTCTGGCTCTTTTGGGTTGAGATCATCACGTTCCGTAACAATCTCCGGGGTCGCGCTTTCACTGGAGTTAGAAGAAAACTCCGTCGATGTTGAGTCGGGATTGGGGAGAGTGTGATCGTCAAGCTCGGCCATAAAGTCAATTAGAAATTCACCCCTGATTTATAGCAGTAAGCACTGGGCTTCGGCAAAATTTTACTTACCTTGAGAGGGACTGGAGAAATTTACCAAGACGGGACATTCCCTTTTCAATGGTGCTGAGATCCGTGGCGTAGGACAGACGAATGCAGCGGTCGTTGCCAAAGGCCACCCCAGGGATCGCCGCCACCTGCTGCTCGGCGAGGAGCTGTTTACAAAAGCTGAGGGAATCGAGACCGTAAGCGCTGATATCCACAAAGAGATAGAAGGCCCCGTCGGGGGATGGACAACTCAAACCCGGCAGATCTTGAATCGCCCCCAGCATTATTTCCCGACGCTTACTAAAGGCGGTTAACATTTCCTGGACGCAATCAAGTCCTCCTTCTAGGGCGGCGATCGCCCCGTATTGGGCAAAGGTACAAACGTTGGAGGTGCTGTGGCTCTGGATCGTCGTCATACCCTTAATTAGTTCCACCGGCGCGGCAATGTAACCCAAGCGCCAACCCGTCATCGAAAACGCTTTAGCGAAGCCGTTACAGGTGATCGTCAGGGGAAAAATTTCGTCACTCACGGAGCCAATACTCTGGTGCACGGCATCCCCGTAAAGAATTTTTTCGTAGATTTCATCGGCCACCACCAACACTTGTTTCTCCACTAAAACCTGGGCGATCGCCGTTACCTCTGCCGGACTGTAGACGGCCCCGGTGGGATTCGAAGGGGAATTGAAAACAAATAATTTCGTTTTGTTGGTGATCGCCTGGCGCAACTGATCCGGAGTGATCTTGTAGCCCGTTGCTGCTGTGGTTTCGACGAAGATCGGGGTGCCGCCCGCTAAAATTACCATTTCTGGATAGCTCAACCAGTAGGGGGTCGGGATAATCACCTCATCCCCCGGTTCAATGAGGGCCATCATCAAACCATAAAGGGCGTGCTTGCCGCCATTGGTGACGATCACGTTTTCGGGGTTGTAGGGGAGATTATTTTCTGTCTGTAATTTTTTGGCGATCGCCTGACGCAGGGCCGGTTCTCCGGGGGCAGGGCCATATTTGGTTTTTCCCGCATCAAGGGCGGCTTTGACAGCGGTTTTAATGTGATCGGGGGTGTCGAAATCCGGTTCTCCAGCACTAAAGCTGCACACGTCAATCCCATCCGCCTTCATGGCCTTTGCTTTTGCGGAGATTGTGAGGGTAATCGAAGGCTTGATTTGACCGACTCTGGCTGCCAATTTCATGGTGATTTGCGTTTAGATAGGAAGTGGAAAACGTGAAATAACGGTGCAGGAAAATTCCCAATTTTTAGGCTAAGGCGACTCCCCACCGCACCAACGTTATTTTTACATAACGCAACCTTAAACTTATGATCGATTTCACAGATTGATTACATTTCAGTTGTGTCCATTTCAATGCCCTTGGGGAATTGATTTTCATTCTTCTTTTTTCACAGCACCTATGTCCTTTTTGCGTTCTGACTTGGCCCAACTCAAAGCCTATGTGTCCCACCCCGGTGGCCCGGTAAATACGCCGGTAGATATTCTCGACACCAATGAAAGTCCCTACGATCTCCCAGCGGATCTCAAAGAAATTCTGGCTCAACATTATCAAAATCAAATTGCCACAAACCGCTATCCCGACGGGGGCCATGGGGCGCTCAAGGAAGGCATTGCCGACTATGTGAACCGTTCTGGGCAGTTGACCGGGGATATTCAAGCAGCTCACATCTCCGTGGGAAATGGTTCCGATGAGTTGATCCGCTCGTTGTTAATTGCCACTTGTCTGGGCGGGGAAGGATCGATTCTGGTGGCCGAGCCGACTTTTTCGATGTATCGCATTTTGGCGCAAACTTTGGGAATTCACACCGTGGCGATCGCCCGACAGCCAGAAGACTTTAGCTGGGATCTTGCGGCGGCCCAAAACGCCATTGACCAACCCCAAGGGGCACCAGTGCGGGTGGTGTTTGTGGTGCATCCCAACTCTCCCACGGGCCAATGTCTCACGGCAGCAGAAATTAGCTGGCTCCAGTCTTTGCCGCCGGATATCCTTGTGGTGGTGGACGAAGCCTATTTTGAATTCAGTCAAAAAACTTTGGTGGCAGAAGTCCTACAGCGGCCCAACTGGGTGATCCTGCGGACATTCTCGAAGGCGTTTCGATTGGCAGCCCTGCGGGTGGGCTATGCCGTGGGCAGTTTAGAAATTATCCAAGCCCTCGAAAAGGTACGCCTCCCCTATAATTTGCCCAGTTTTTCCCAGGCGGCGGCCCGACTCGCCCTCGACCATGGCGATCGCCTGTTGGAAACCATTCCCGAAGCGCAACAGGAACGGGGGAAACTTTACCAAGCGTTAGGGCAACTGCCGAATTTCCGGGTGTGGCCCAGCGATGCGAATTTCCTCTATGGTCGCCTCCAGCCAGCGATGGAACCCCAGGCGGAAGCCTTAGCAAACCTCGTCGAAACCCTGAAAAATCAGGGGACTTTAATTCGACACACGGGGGGCGGCCTGCGGATCAGTGTAGGAACACCAGCGGAAAATCAGCGCACTTTAACTCGGTTAACAGGTTACTTGCAGGCTCTGTAAACAGGTAATTTCAGAGGCGACGCCGCACGAAAATTAAGGCTCGGAGGAGTTGTTGGAGCAGCTTAATCTGGGCGATGACTTGCTGCCCTTGCTGTTTTTTCATCTGGATCTGTTGGGTGGTGGCAGGGATCACGTCCGCTTGTTGTATTAAATCTTCCACGACAATTTTGATTTTGCGTTCGTTGAGGGCGAAACGGTGCCGACTGAGGCGCAGATCCTGGTGCCAACGGCGAACTTTTCGCCAGAGAATATAATTCACCCCGATTAGACAAAGATTACTGGCGATCGCCACCAGCCAGAAAAACGTTACGCTCATGCCACGGACTCCATCCACTGAATACAAGCTTTTAAATCTTGGTGAAGTGTTGCGCTGTCGGCCTGGTGGCGGCGGCCATGGCCCGGCAAAATCCAGGTGATCGGGTAGGAGAGGAGTTTTTTCATCGATTCAATTTGCGCTGTCCAAGAATACCAACAGTGATTCCGAAAGCCCGTCAAATGACCCAGGCGCGCCGAAAAAGCCAGGTGATCCCCGGTAAAAAGATATTGATCGCGGTAGAGCAACACTGCATGACCCTCGGTGTGGCCCGGCACAGGAATAATTAGGCAATCCTTGAGAAAGGGGATCGCTTCGGTGCCTTCGAGAACGGTTTCTACGGTTTTTGTTCCCTCCCGGAGATCGGCCCGGTGCAAGAGGCGATCGCAACCGAAATGATCATGGAATTTTTGGTGATCGGCCACGTCATCCCGGTGGGTTAAAAATAAATATCTCACGCCGCCAAGGGCTTCTAATTGCTTGACTAGTGAGGGTTGGAAGCGGGGAGAATCCACGAGAATATTACCTTCCGGATGCTGGATAAAATAGCTGGCGGCTCCAAAGGATTTGCGCGAATGGTAGCCGCAATAATAGATATTTTCAACAAGGGGCAGGGGAAACTCGGCTTGGATTGTGGGGAGATCTTTCGGTGCGGTTTCGGTGGCGATCGAGGCCGTTGGACAGGCTAATAAAGCTTGCAAGGCTGCCCGCCTTTGGTCAGGGGTTTGGGGTTGGTGGTAGACGGCAGATTGCCCATCCTGGCGGTTAAAAATCTCTGGACTGAGCCAACGGCAAGTGTCACAGTCGATGCAACTACTGTCCACATAAAAGTCACCGGGCACATTTTGCGATCGCCGCTGGTGTTGGGTAGCCATGGATCTTTTTCCCCTGAACTTTCTGATGGGATCTTAACATTCACCCCCAAAAGCAGCCGATCCAGATTTTTTATTGTAAAATAAACACTAAATTAATTCATTGGAGGCGAAAGACGCACCATGGTTGGGAAAAATTTAGACATCACGGCCCAGGACTACAGTCTGTTAACGGATCTTTACCAACTCACCATGGCAGCCTGTTATGTGGGGGAAGGGCTGGCGGAGACCCCGGCTTGCTTTGAAATGTTTGCCCGTCGTTTGCCCGATGACTTTGGCTATCTGGTGGCGATGGGCCTGGAGCAGGTTTTAAGTTACCTAGAAGGATTACGGTTTACGGAGGCGCAAATTGACTATCTCCGCAGTACCGGGATTTTTGAGCAGGCCCCAGCCGCCTTTTGGGATTTACTCGCCACGGGTCGTTTTACAGGGGATCTTTGGGCCGTCCCAGAGGGAACCGTGATTTTTCCCCAGGAGCCGTTTTTGCGGATCGAAGCCCCCCTGTGGCAAGCCCAGATTATTGAAACGTTTCTGCTCAATGCCATCAATTACCAAACCCTAATTGCAACACGGGCGGCACGGATGCGTCACATTGCGGGCGATCGCCAATTATTAGAATTCGGCACAAGGCGGGCTTTTAGTCCCCAGGGGTCTACCTGGGCAGCGCGGGCGGCTTTGGCTGGCGGGTTAGATGCCACGTCCAATGTTTTAGCCGCACAACAGTTGGGGATTAAACCCGTGGGAACGATGGCCCATGCCTTGGTGATGGCGGTGGGCACCCTCGAAGGCTCGGAGGATGATGCGTTCCGGGCGTTTCACCGTTATTTTCCGGCGGCCCCTTTGCTCATTGATACCTACGACACCGTGGCGGCGGCGGAGCGTTTAGGTAAGGCGATTCAAACTGGCGAAACCCATCTGGCTGGCGTGCGCCTCGATTCGGGGGATTTATTAACCCTCTCCCAACAGGTGCGGCGACTGTTACCAACGACAGTGAAAATCTTTGCCAGTGGTGATCTCGATGAAGGGGAAATGGCACGACTCCAGGCCGCTGGGGCAACCATTGATGGCTATGGTTTGGGGACGAAATTGGTGACAGGCGACCCGGTTAATGGGGTTTACAAACTGGTGCAAATTGGCGATCGCCCCACGATGAAAAAGTCCAGCGGAAAAGCCACCTATCCGGGTTGTAAGCAGATTTTCCGCAATCTAGAGGCTGGCCGGGATCGCCTGGGTCTCGCCACTGAAGCCGCGCAATCAGGGGAAATGGCCTTGCTCGAAAAGGTGATGGCCCAGGGGAAACGCCTTACGCTCCCAGAAGATTTGGCAACCATTCGCCAACGAACGACGGCTAGCGTGCGTCAGCTTCCCGACAGGGTGAAACGCTTGACCCAGCCCGAAGTTTATCCTGTCAGCATTTCTGAATCCCTGCAAACCCTCACCGAGGCGATCGCCCAATCCCTCTAGGCAGGCCGTTGCAACTTCACCATAAAGAAACCATCCATGTCGTGGCGCTGGGGTAAGACCTGAATCCAACCCTGTTCCTGGGCGTAGGGAAAAGCGGGTAAATCTGGGCTGGGGGGGACAATCTGCCAGTCTGGGTGTTCCACGAGAAATTGGTTGGCGATCGCCTCATTTTCTGCCGGATTGAGGGTACAGGTGGCATAGACTAAATAGCCTCCCGGTTTGACCCAAGTGGCCCCCGTGGTGAGGAGTTCTCCTTGGAGTTGGGTCAGTTGCGCAATTTTTTGAGGGTTCTGTTGCCAACGGATATCGGGGCGTTTGTGGAGTGTCCCCAATCCCGAACAGGGCACATCCAGCAGTACCCGGTCGGCCATATTGCGAAACTGCGAATAGGTGCGACTGTCACCGATGAGGGTGCGGATCATCGAGAGTTTGAGGCGGCGGGCATTTTGCTCAATTTTATTAATGCGAGCTTGATATTTATCGCTGGCCCAGATGGTGCCGCGATCCTGCATTTTTTCGGCGATGTGGGTCGTTTTGCCGCCGGGCGCTGCACAGGCATCAATAATCACTTCCCCTGGTTGGGGATCGAGTAAGTGCGTTACCAACTGGGCGCTGGCATCCTGGATCGTCCACCAGCCTTCTTTGTAACCCGGCAAATCTTGAATTAAACCCCGTTTTTCCACCAGGCGCAGGGCATTGGGTAAATTGGCGATCGCCTCGGCTTTGACCCCTGCCTGGTTGAGCTTATCCTGGACAGCGGCGACATTCGCCCGGAGGGGATTTACCCGGAGATCCAGTTGGGCAGGCCGATTAAACCATTGACAAAGCTGTTCCGTTTCCTCCGCTCCAAATTGTTCAAGCCATTGTCCAATCAGCCATTCCGGAAAACTGTATTGCAAAGCTAGCCGCTCTGCCGCTGCCTCTGGTAACTGGAGCGGATCATGGCCTTTGTCCCGTTGCCGCAGATAACCGCGCAGACAGCCATTTACCACCCCTGCTAATTGGCCTAGCTTGTTGGTTTTTGCAATTTCAACGCTGGTATTGACCGCCGCCGAGGGGGGAATTTGATCTAAGTAACGCAGTTGGTACAAACCCAGTTGAAGGAGTACCCGTAGATCAGGCGGTTGTTGGTCAATGGGCTTTTTTCCTAGTTGGTCAATGATCGCATCGAGGGTTTTTTGGCGACGGACAGTACCATAGACTAATTCGGCAACTAAAGCGCGATCGCTCCCGGTGAGGTTACTTTTGTGGAGGACTCGATCAAGGGCCACATCGGTATAGGCGTTGTGGTACATGATTTGCCGGAGGGCGAGGAAGGCGAGTTGGCGGGCTGAAGACATTAAATCCGATAAAAACGTAGTAGGTTGATTATCCCCCATTGCTGACCTATGCTAGTCGCCATAAATTTTATCAACAGTGGTGCAATGGTCAGGTTAATTTCGGATTTTGATGGGGTGGTCGTAGATCTGTCGGAACGCTACTACCGTGTTTATCGCTGGCGGTTAACTCAAGTCGTAGAACCAGAGCAAACGTTATCCCCCTTAACAAAGGAGGAATTTTGGGCTTTAAAGCGACAAAAGACTTCCCAGACCGATATTGGTTTGCGGTCGGGTCTCCGGGAGGATCAGTTACCA
The DNA here is from genome assembly GCF_963860125.1 of Picosynechococcus sp. PCC 7002. Taxonomy (NCBI): domain Bacteria; kingdom Bacillati; phylum Cyanobacteriota; class Cyanophyceae; order Chroococcales; family Geminocystaceae; genus Picosynechococcus; species Picosynechococcus sp. PCC 7002. The sequence continues at coordinate 536,852 of NZ_CAWLFA010000001.1, read as the reverse complement.
GAGTTTAAGCGGCTCCGGGATGGCCATGTGCATCGACTGGAAAATATGGTGCACGATCGCCTGATTGAGGGTTCCTTAGAAGCATTGACGGCGGCCCAAAGTTGGGGCTGGGAAGTGATGACTGTTACCATGCGTCGTTACAGTGAACTGGACAAAATTTTGCAGCTTCATCCGGTTTTGCAGGATATTTTTCCGGGCGATCGCCGTTTTTGTTTACCCGACTCAACGGATCGCAACCAAGATTTTTATCAAAAGCCGTTACTCATGGGCGAAAGCCTCGCCCGACTGCGCCCCAAGGTGACCACTTGGATGGTAGGGGACACAGAAGCCGATATTCACTCAGCCCAGAGTCATAATATTCCTGTGATTGCAGTGTTATCGGGGATTCGCGATCGCCAATTATTGGCCGCCCACAACCCAGATTTCATTGTGGAAAATTTATGGGAAGCGGTGCAACTGATCCGAGAACAGGTCGCTAGTTAGCATCGGAAAAAAGCTATGTTATAATTTTGGCGCTTTATTGGGGCTGTGGCTCAGCAGGATAGAGCAAGCGCCTCCTGAATCTTTCGGGCAGCATGGATCGGAAACGCCATGGCTGAATGTGGTCAAATTCAAGGAAGCCTAAGTGATGAAAATTTCCATCATAGGGTAACCCTGAGCCAAGCCTTTCGGTGCCTCGCCGGAGGAAGGTGCAGAGACTAGCAGGTTGGTTTTGGGGCAAATTTTTTTGAGGATCTTGAATGCTAACGTTTGTAGCGAAAGGTCATCGCCAACCCAGCATAACGGCCACCACCTACGGAAACTGTAGGGATTTGGTAACCAAATCCTGGGTTCTAGGGTGAAGAGATAGTCCAGAGAGTTGGGGAAACCCACACCAATCTGAAGCGCTAGGTCGCCGGTTCGAATCCGGCCAGTCCCGTTTTTCCCGTAGGGATTTGGTCTCCAAATCCCATTATTATGAAATCCCCTGGCAACCAAATCCCTACCATTTCGATGGAATATTGGGGTGTAATTGGTCGGTGTGCCAATTGTAGGGATTATTTTCTATGTATTCTCTGAGGATATTGAGAGATTTTCCATTACGAATAATGTGCTCGTAATAGTTTTTTTGCCAAATTTTTGTCCCAACCAGACCGCGTTTTTGGTTGATTTTTTTCGTTGTTTGATATTTAAAATAGGCGATGATTTTGCCGAGGTTTGTTTTTTGTTCGTAAAAAGGGCGATCGCCTTTGTTGTGAATAGCGTTAAAAGCATCTTTTGGCGGTGGCACAGGGAAATCTGGCGTTTCAGGTTCGGTACAAATTAAGATGCAATGAAAATGATTGGGCATAATCACGGCGGCATCAATTTCTAGATTTTCAAAATGTCTAGGCAAATAATTCCAAACTTGTTCAACAATTTTTCCACACTCGTTTAAGTGCAAGATTTGATCCGTGATCGTGCCAAGTAAACATTCACGGGCCTGCACACAAATTGTCACAAAATATGCGCCTGACCGGTTGTAATCATAAGATTTCAAACGAATGGAGCGCCGATGATGAATTTGCGGATTATATTGATTTGCCATCGCAATAACCGTAGGGGTTTGGTTTCCAAATCCAAAATAATAGAAACTAAGGGCATGGGAACCAAGCCCCTACGGATGGTTAACGGGTTGGGAAACGAGCATTGTCTAGCATTTCACGGGCGGTTTCGCTAGGTTGATAGCCGTAACCCCACATCGCATTCTGAGAATCATCAATAACCTGAGGCGTGATGATAAAAAGTAGTTCACGACGCTCATTTGTTCTAGAACTGCTTCTAAACAAGGATCCGAGAATAGGAATATCACCTAAGATTGGGACTTTACTTGTGGTGGTAATATCTCGTTCATCAATCGCCCCAGCTAAAATAAGCGTTTGGTCGTCTCTAAGCCGCACAGAACCAGAATTCAGAATACTCTGACGTTTTAGTGTTAAGACATTTCTACTTGTACCAGCTTCAAAGACAACTTCTTCACTAGGCGCTGACACCTCAGGGGTAATATTAAGAGTTATAAAACCATTATCATCTATGTTTTCCACAGTGATTGGAACAAAAAGACCAACCTCAGCTAGAACTGGTTCAGGTAAGACATTAACGGCGTTATTGGTTCCATTATCGCTATCGGAATTCACACTGCCTGACACAATTTGAACACTGTTAATAATCTGTTCTGTAACCCTTAGTTCTCCTGTTTCATTCTCTTGGATAATTAAGGTTGGATCAGCGACAATTTTGGATGTTGTATTTCTCAAAAGACCAGCGACAAGGCTGCCAATAAAGTTAGTCCCTGAAGTTGTAGAGGGTACGATCGTTCCAATTCCTTCTTCAAAAGGTACTAAATCTAAAATTGGTGTGTTATTCGGACCCACTCCTACTTGGACTAATCTTTGCCCTATTGCAATAAGCTCATCTCCATCTTGCTCAATTCTAGTAGTTCCTGGTGGACCATCAAAAGAATCAATTACTTGACCTAGATTAATGTTTGCGCCTCCTCTCTCTACTGTGATGGAATCCGGATTAAATTCAGAGAAAAATTCAGAAGTTCTTGCTAAATCATTTGGAGAAAGAATAATTCCGTCTCCTGCACTAATTCCGACACGATCTTCAAGTAAGAGCTTAATATCAGAGGAAATAGAACGATTTCCAGTCAGCGTTACGTCGATAATTTTGACATTTACTGCCACTTGCCGCTGACGAGCATCTAACTGCTTAAGAAAATTACTGGCAATTTCAATAGTTTTGGGATCGCCACCCAAAGTAATTGTTTTTAGTCGTGCATCAGTCAGGATATCTAAACTACTAAATCGGGATAGTAAACCACGGGCAAGCTCCTCCTCTGTTGGGGTCTTGGAGCAAGTTCTTGTCACTTCTCTACTTACCGATGTGCTTTGAGTCCGAGATGTTGGGACATCGCCACTTTCCTCACTTAATGAAAAAGCTGATTCTGCTGTTTCTACCGTTCTTTCTTCGTTAATTGTTTCAGAAACTGTAGAATCACCAGTAATCAAGAAACAACGAGCTTCTTCGGGAGTGGCCTGATTCAACCGGAAGCTGCGGGTAATCCTGGGGGCGATCGCAAAGGGCAGATTTCTCCCGACAAAAATTGTGTTGCCATTTCTCACAGCATTGAGGTCACCAAGCATTAAGACGTAGTTAAAGACATCTTGCACAGGCGCATTTTGCATATCTAAAGAGACAGTGACAGGTGGCGCTTCACCTTCCCCGGCAGGTGCTTTTACATCATTGCCCACAACAATATTGAGACCGGAAGCGCGGGCCAACAGAGACATCACATCCTCAATGGGAGCTTCCTTCAGTACGAGACGGGGGACAACCGCATTTGTTTGTAGATTCACATAGCTAGGCAGGGTCGTATCAATTGTCGAAACCGCAATATCCCCCACTGGTGGCGCACTGGCCCTCGGTAAAAACGGTGGGATAGGGGCCGTCGGTTGGAGAAAATTATTTTGATTGTTATTGCTGGGGGCACTCTGGGCCAACAAGGTCGGTTCAATGACTGTGGAGGGCTCTGTGACCTGGGCCGTTTCTGTCGTGTCTGCTGTCGAGGTGGTCACATTGAGCAAAATGCTGTTGTTATCCTGGCTGAGGATTTCCCCTTTTGGTGCTGCCACTTCCCCTAAGGCGACGATTTTGACATTGCCTGGAGCCGACTCCATCACCTCGATGCGCTCAATCCCAGGTAAAGGATTATCTTGGCTGAAAATATCCTGTCCATTACCGAGATCTAGCCGTGCATTGGCAATTTCTGCGATGAGTACCCGGTCTTTTTGGGTCGTCGAAACCTGGGGCTTCTCACCAGACAGATTTGCACTCTCTGGCGCAAGACTGAGAGCGAGCTCTAGGTTGCCATCCCCTGGCCGTACCGCCAGTTCCCGTACTTGTATATTTGCTGCCTGGGCTGGGGTAACTAAAACTGTTGTAGAAGCAACGACACCAGCGACGACTCCGGAATAGGACTTGATATTCACGACAGAAAATCTCCACACACACTAATTAAATGTAATCGAAAAACCGAAATGAATCCCGCTTGAAATTAACAATAATTTTAAAAAACAACCCTAAAAATCCAAAATAATTAGCAATTTAAAATAAGTTTTGCTAATGATGTCTTCAGAAATTTGTTTTGAAACCAAAATTAATGGTTTCTATGCCGCTAGTTTACCTCCCTATCTCCTCAGCAAATTGTTTTGACCTCGAAACCTAGCCACCATTCTCTGCGGGTTGTTCCTCTTGACCTTCTTCTCCCTCGGCTGGGGCGGCCTCTGCAGCTAATTCTGCTTGTCGGGCGGCTAGCTCTTCCGGGGTCGGGGCAATGAGGGCATCCACCACAAAGGAAACCCCTAGCTGGGCTTGGGTTTGTGTTACCAAACGGCCATTTTCGTAGCGGAATGTCGCTGGTTCGGCCACCGTCGTCGAAAAATTACGCAATACCAACAACGGCTGCAACACATCGATGCTCGTGAGCATGGACTCTGCTTCTGTGTAGGTCATATTATCGAAGCTGACGTTAAAGGTTTGGTATTTCAGCTTATTTTGGGCAGCTTCACCGTAAGTAGCGGCATCGGTAATAAATTCGGGTTTAGGCGGTGTAGGCTCGTAGCTCGTTAGTTGTACATTGCTGGCTGTGAGGATCCGGTTGAAATCGAGCAAAAAAGTCTGCATTTGCTTGTCTTGACCATAGGCATTGAGAATTTCGGTGGCAATCCGTTGCTCGTTGGCCAATTCCGCCTCGCGCTGGGCGATTTGCTCTTGGATATTCCCGGCGCCTTTTTCTTGTAACTCTGCTTGTTTTGTCTGGAGTTCCTGTTCGAGGGTGCTGATTTCCCCTTGGATGGGCCGAACGAGAAACCACCACAGTCCGGCGCTGGCCCCAATACCGGCGATCGCCAACATCGTCCCTAAAACTTTTGAAGTGAACTGAATCCCAAAGGCTTCAAAAAAGCCCTGTTCCTGACCAACCATGGTCATTTCCGTCATCGTTTGCCGGAACTCTTCTGCGTATGTCATCGGTTGTTGCTCCTCCTCACAGTGTTGATGAATATCGAGATCGTTAAATCCTAAAAGCTACTCCGCAAGCGTTCGGCCATCCCCCGTGCCCCCTGGCTGTCTAGGGTGCGAATCACCTCTGCATCGGTGAGGTCATTGAGGGAGATTGATACCGTATAATCCACCACCTGGGGCATGCTAAAAGAAGCAACGGGCCGCGGAAAATCCACCTGGGCAGTAGTAATCGGGTTATCGACTAAATTTGCACTGACAATATAGATTTCTTCCCCTTGCAGCAAAGGCGATTCCGGCAGGTTGAGAACAAAATCATTCACTTCATTAAAAGTGCGTGCGTTACCCCGTACCAACACTTGATTATCCGACTGCTCGAAGGAGGTGATCTTGAGACCGGGTGGGGTTAAATCACCCACTTCCTGCAAAATGGCCGACCAGGGCTTAATCCTCGTTTGCAGCACATCTACAAAGGCTTGGCTTTGGGATTTATAGGTATCAATTTCTTGTTGAATTTGCTGTAATCTTGCCTGCTGGGCATTGGCTCCCTGGAGCTGTTGATCGACAACGGCAATCTCTTCTTGGATGTTCGCTTTTTCACGACTTTGCTGGAACCATAACAGACCCACCACCGCCAAGGCCGCCGCAGTGACCGCCCCACCGATAATTAGTGGCTTTGGCTCTTGGCCCGGAATCACCCCAGGTTTGCTCACCAGACGATCGGCGATCGCCATCGAAGAATCCTTGGTTAAACCGCGGTCTTTCAGAAAATTAATATCTAAACCGTACATGACCCTATGCCTCCCGTAGTCCTAAACCCAGTGCAGTGCCCAAGGATGGTCGTTGCACCTTGGAAATTTCTTCATCAACGTCAATAGATAGCGCCTCAAACGGATCAATTTGAATCGTCGGAATGCTAAGACGCTGCGTAAAAAATTCATCCAGTTGACTAATCCCCCCACCGGGGCCAGCTAACATCAATTGGGCCACTTCCAACTCACCACTCTGGTTGAGATAAAAATCAATGGAACGGCGCAGTTCGTCGGTCAATTCACCTAAAACGCGCAGGAGGGCCGCCATCCCAGGATTAATGCCCGTTGCACCAGTACGAGCTCCCTCCATCGGTGTGTTGGGAATGGTCATCCCCTGCAGAAGTTCAATATCGCGGGGGGCAGGTAAATTCATGGCGCGGGATAGGGCATTTTGCAATTGTGAAGCACCAATGGGCACTGTCCGGGAAAATTGCGGCACCCCATCGACCACAATGGCAATTTCGGTACAGTCAAACTCAATATCGACTAAAACCACCGCTTCCTGGGAACTAAACTGCCGCAGTTGCTCGCGAATCGTCCGGAGGAGGGCAAAACTATTAATCTCGAGGATATTTATCTCTAGCCCCGCCTGGACAATGGTCTCCACATAGGCGTCGGTCACTTCCCGCCGGGTGGCCACCAAGAGGACTTGTACCTTTTCAATGCCATCTTCATCTTGGAAAAACCCAAGCTTTTGGTAATCGAGATCTACTTCTTCGCGGGGGTAGGGCAGATAGAGGCTCGCTTCGTGGTTGAGGACCATATCCCGCAGTTCGGCATCATCGAGTTCTGCGGGGATCGGGATCAGGCGAATAATGGCCTCCCGCATGGGCACGGCGGCGGTAACCTGTTTGGCGCTGATGTTGTTGGCGCTGAGGGTATTTTGGATCAGCTCGGCGAGGGCCGGAACATCGACAATTTTTCCTTCTTCAAAAATGCCTTCGGGTACGGGTTCGGTGATGTAGGTTGCCAGCTTATAGACCTGTCCCTGTTTTTTGAGTTGGACAATGTTCAAGCGTTCCGTTGAGATCTCGATGCCAATCCCTTTACGCTTTGGTTTGAAGATATTTTTGAAAAAATCTAGCATAGGAAAATGTTCCGAAAGGATGACCTATGGAGCCATCGGTGCTAACCACCCATACCCCGGTTGCTATTAAATTTAGCTCAGTTTGCCGAAAGTAAATAACAATCGCAAAAAAGGGAGCAATTTTGCCCCAGAAGCTGTCTGGATAATGGCATGATCTGAAGGTCAATTCAATGTGAGTGATCACTGCGGCTGAAATTGGGAGAAAAGTTTTTATGTTTAATGGTCTCAAAGGGCTACGGCGTGGGCTGTTTGTGGGGGTGAGTTTGGTGGCGATCGCCGCTTGTCAACAGGTACCTGGTGGCAATGGCAACACCCCAGAAACGGTCGAATTTTGGACAATGCAATTGCAACCAAAGTTTACAGACTATTTCAATGAATTAATTACGGCCTTTGAAACCGAAAATGCGGCAGAGACGGTGCGCTGGGTGGATGTCCCTTGGTCAGCGATGGAAAGTAAAATTTTGACGGCGGTCTCGGCCCGCACGGCCCCGGATGTGGTGAACCTCAATCCTAATTTCGCTTCCCAGTTGGCCAGTCGTGATGCTTGGTTAGTGCTGGATGATCGTCTGACGCCAGAATTGCGCGATCGCTATTTGCCGAAAATTTGGCAGGCCAATCAAATCAACGGCCAAACCTTTGGTATTCCCTGGTATCTCACGACTCGTATTAGCTTTTATAACGAAGATTTATTTGCCGAGGCGGGCATCGATGCGCCCCCCAGCACCTACACAGAGTTGGCGATCGCTGCCCAAACCATAAAAGAAACAACTGGGAAATATGCCTTTTTCGTTACCTTCGTTCCTGGTGACTCCAATGAAGTTCTGGAGTCCTTGGTGCAGATGGGGGTCACCCTGGTTAATGCGGATGGCTCTGCGGGTTTTAATACCCCCGAAGGCATTGCCGCTTTCCAGTATTGGGTTGATCTGTATCAGGCGGAGTTATTACCTCCGGAGGTGCTGACCCAGGGCCATAGCCACGGCATTGAACTCTACCAAGCTGGGGAAACGGCGATCGCCAACACTTCCCCCGAATTTATCAACACCATCCAGCAGAACGCGCCCCAAATTGCGGTGGTATCCGTCCCAGCGCCCCAAATCACCGGAGAAACAGGTAAGAAGAACGTTGCCGTAATGAACCTTGTGATCCCCAAAGATAGCGACGATCCAGAGGCTGCCCTCGATTTTGCCCTCTTTGTCACCAATACTGAAAATCAACTTGCCTTTGCTGAAGCCGCCAATGTTTTGCCCTCTACCCAGGCCGCAGTGGAACAGTACATTGCGAAACTCGCCACCAGCGCCGCCACTGATAGCCTCAGTTTGGCCCGGAAAATTAGTGCCGAACAACTGGCGGATGCCGAAATTTTGATCCCCGCCCAGGAGAATCTCACGGAACTGCAAAAGCTTATCTACGAAAATCTCCAAGCAGCGATGCTCGACCAAAAGACAGTCCCCCAGGCGGTGGCTGATGCGGCAGCAGCCTGGAATGCCCTTTAACTATCCCAAGAGGGAATTCACCCTCCGCCCTTTGGGCACCTCCCTCCAGGGAGGATGTTTCTTGGTTTTTTGCAAAACGTTTATACTGACATTTCTCAAGCCCTATTATCCACAAACAATATGGAAGTCCAATTTCGCGAATTTTCCCCCTTCGACCTCTGGATTTGGTTGGAGTTTGACCATGTGCCTTCGGAAACAGAAAAACAATATGTCGAAGAGCTATTCGACTCTTGGTTTTACATCGGGAAATTAGGGGGATTTAACGCGGAGAATCTCCAGATCCAAGAAACTGGGGTAGATATTAGCTACCTCACCTACGACGAAGACCAAGCGGATAATGCGCTGATGGCCCCAATGCACAATAAAGGGGACTTTGAATATGAGGGCATTTGGGGACGCTGTTGGTTTGATTTGGGGACGAGTGATCTCATCTCCTTAGATGTCTTGGTCAATGCCCTGAAGCAGTTAAGCAAGGATTTTGTGGATCTGCGCCGGATTGTGGTGGGGGGCGAAAATGAAGATTGGCCCATCGAACGGGACGAAGCTGACAGTTGGTATGCATAGGCAGCGACCCCTGGTAACAGCGATCGCCGCCATGAGTGCCGACGGTAAAATTGCCGATTACAGTGGCGCTCCAGCGCGGTTTCCTTCGGCCCAGGATAAGGCTCACTTGGAACGGTTAATTGCCCAGATGGATGCGGTGATGTTTGGGGCCAATACCCTCCGCGCCTATGGCACAAGTCTCCCGATTGGCGATCGCCACCTATTGCAACAACGCCAAGACCGCCACCAACCGCCCCAACCGATCCACTTTGTTTGTTCTGGCTCCGGCAATCTTCCCCAGGATTTACCTTTTTTTCGGCAGCCCCTCCGCCGGGGTCTTTTAACCGCTCCCGAACAACTCCCCCGGTGGGCGGAATTTCCGGGCTTTGAGCAAATTATTGCTTTAGATTCAGCCGGAGCATGGCAACCAACTCTCACGGAACTGAGGCAACGGGGGATTGAAAAGTTGGGCCTGTTGGGAGGGGGAAACCTCATCGCCAGCTTCGCGGAGCAGGGCTGCTTGGATGAACTGTGGCTAACGGTTTGTCCTGTTTTACTCGGCGGAACAGCGGCTCCTACCCCCATGGCAGGCAATGGTTTTTTACAGACGGCGGGCTTGACCCTCGAACTTCTGGAATATGAGGCGATCGCCTCGGAATTATTTCTCCATTACCGCATGAAACAATAACAGCAGCACTCTGTACTCTGGCACCTTATCCATGGCGATTTTAACGGTTGAACAACTCACCCTTACCCTTGGGCCTCGGGATATTCTCCGGGATATTTCCTTTGCCCTAGAGCCAGGCGATCGCCTAGTGCTGGTGGGGCCATCGGGCTCCGGAAAAACGACCCTCCTTCACTGTCTCAATCAACTCCAGAGTCCCACCACAGGCCGCCTCACCTTCCAAGGTCAGCCCTACAGCGCCTATAATCCCGTTGTTCTGCGGCAACACATTGCCCTCGTCCCCCAGGAGGCCCGCCTTCTGGCCATGACCGTCAAAGATGCCCTATGGTACCCACTCCAGTTACGGAAACAATCGGCTCCAACCATCCGCAACCATTGGCAACAGTGGCAAGATCAACTGGATATCCCCCTAGAATGGCTTGATCGCCACGAAGCACTCCTGTCCGGCGGCCAAAAACAATGGGTGGCGATCGCCAGGGCACTCCTCTGCCAACCCCAAGTTCTTCTCCTAGACGAACCCACCGCCGCCCTAGATTTAGGTCGCATTCAAACCTTAGTTGCGCTGTTGTTGAAATATCAGGCCCAATCCAATATCCCTTTGGTTATTTCTACCCATAACCTCGACTTTGCCCAGCAACTCGCAACAAAATTGATTTACCTCGACCAAGGTCAAATCCAGCACCACCACCACAATCACTCCATTCCTTGGTCAGTCATCCAGCAAACCCTCCAAAGTCGTCAATCCACCAATAGCGAACCTTGGTGACGACCCTCTAACCTTGATTAACCAGCTCACGAATGGAGGTCCGGGTTTTGAGTTTTGGGTGGCTTGGGCGAGCCGGCGTCGGCGAGGGTTCTAAGGTTGCATTATTGCCATTGCCGAGACCAGACCCAATCCCATCGAGATTGAAGCGATAGCCTACATTACGTACCGTTTGAATCAAATTGGGCTGGCGGGGGTCCTGTTCAATTTTTTTCCGCAGGGATAATACATGGGTGTCGATGGTACGGGGGTTATCAATGGCATCTGGCCATGCCCGCCGCAATAATTCTGAGCGACTGAGGGGTTCCCCGTTGGCCTGGGCGAGCACATACAACAAACTAAATTCTTGGGGCGTTAAATCGATGTACAGACCTCGGAATTGTACCCGCCGCTGCACGAGATCAATGCGCAATTCACCATAATCAAGTTGGAGGGGAGCACTCACTGCCCTAATCCGCCGCGTCAAGGCTTCTACCCGTGCTAAAAGCTCTTGCATCCCGAAGGGCTTCGTTAAATAATCATCAGCCCCGGCCTTTAACCCTGCCACAACATCTTTTTCTGTATTTTTGGCCGACAGGATGAGAATGATGGCCTGGGTATTTTGGCGCAACCAACGGCAGAGTTCGAGGCCATCACCGTCCGGTAATTCCGAGTCTAGTAGCACCAAGGCAGGCATGTGCTGTTCAAAGACACGCCGCGACTGGTTGAGATTTGCTGCTTGGTAAATGGCATAGTTGGCTTGTTGAAGATGCCACCCAAGCAATGATCTCAAGTGGGGATTTCCTTCGATGATGGCAACAGAGATTAAAGTCACGATGGTTTGACTTCCTTGCGATTGTTGCTCCTACGTTAACAAAGTTAATGTCAACAGATTGTAACCGTGGTTACGTCTTAACTGTTTCTTTGGACTCGATTAATTGCCACAAATCACAATCTTAAAAGTTCACCTAAATGGATCATGTATCTTAATGATTATTTAAGCTGAACTTGATAACAAAAGGCAAAAGAACGAAGTCAACCATCGTCATTTTAGTTACAGAATATGGATGATAAAAGGGTAGCGATATTCTGTTGCTGGACTACCCAAGATTTTTAAAATCGCCAAAATTGGCATCACAAAGCTCAGGAGCAGTAGGGGAATGGCTAGGATGATTGCAATGGGAATCAGGATTACGGTAGCCGCGCAAAAACCGGCGATCGCCCAACCCACCCAGAGGTTTAGGTGGAGATTGAGAGATTCTCGTGCATTGGCTTTAACGACGGGGTCTTCACTGATGACGAGTAAGACAAGGGGAATTAAGACGGAAAGAAAAAAATAGTTAATAAAAATGGCTCCGTGGCAAAGACTCGAAAGCAGTTTTCTTTTATCGGGATCAAAGGTCATCGCTTAAATTCTCCTAACTTGAGTAAAGTTGTATTTTTTAAATGAAGGTTAAATGGTTGTTATGAATGTTACGTTTTGCGAGCACGAAGACATCCATTAGTTGTCTAAACGATAAACAATTTTGCCATCGGTGGCGCGATTCGTCACTTGCAAAAATTCTGCCCGCACTAAATTTTCTAGGTGGGATTCGAGGATATTTCTTGGAACTTCTTCAATTTCAAGGAAGCAGTCTAGAAGGGTAACTTCGCCTTTGGTCTGACAAAATTTAAGGATGCGACGATCGAGGGCTTCTTTGGCAATGTTTTGATCGACAGGTGTGTCTGGGGCCAAACTGGGAGTCACATTTTGCTGATTGGCGGCGATCGCCTGATCCCCAATATTCACAATCACCTGGGGGGGGATCGCGTCACGGGTTAAGCGTTTAGACTCGTATCCCATAAGGGCTTTGGTGTTGTACTTTTTGTCAAAATCATCCTGGGACATACTAACCAACACGATTGCTTCGACAAAGCCGACAATGGTGGGAATGTAAGTCCAGAAAAAAATAGCGTAAATAATCCCCCAGCCGATTTCCCCCAGATAGAATTTATGCCCCCCCACACCACCTAGGAAAAAGGCTAACACTGCGGCTGTACTTTTCTGTCTCATGCAGGGTTCTTGGTCATACTAAGCGGACATTGGCAATCAACCAGGCGATCGCCTTTCCCCACTATTGTAGAAACCCTAGTCGAAAACGGCCTAGAACTGACGCAAAAAGCGCAGATCACTGTTATACAAACGGCGAATATCGTCCAGCTTGTGTAGAACCATGGCAAAGCGTTCTACCCCTAGCCCAGCGGCGAAGCCCGTATAAACTTCTGGGTCGTAGCCGACAGCTTTGAGGACATTGGGGTCCACCATGCCACAACCCATCACCTCCAGCCATTTACCCTGCCATTTCACATCCACTTCGGCGGAAGGTTCAGTGAAGGGGAAGTAGCTGGCCCGGAAGGTCACCTCTAGGTCTTCGCCGAACATCTGCCGCAAAAATTCCTTGAGGGTGCCTTTTAGGTCGGTGAATTTCAAATTTTTATCAATTGCCAGGAGTTCAATCTGATGGAACACGGCGGAGTGGGTCGCATCGACGGTATCGCGACGGTAAACCCGGCCCGGGGCAACGATCCTTAAAGGGGGTTCGTTTTGCTCCATGTGGCGAATCTGCACTGAGGAAGTATGGGTGCGCAATAGGCGATCGCCCGGCAGATAAAATGTATCCTGCATATCCCGCGCTGGGTGGTCAGCAGGGGTATTGAGTGCCTCAAAGTTGTAATAGTCTGTCTCAATTTGGGGGCCTTCAGCGACGGTGTAGCCCAGGCCCACAAAAATATCTAAAACCCGATCAATGGTGCTCTGGAGCGGGTGCATTTTCCCCAGGGGACGCCCCACACCGGGCATGGTGACATCGAGAGTTTCGGCCTTGAGTTGGGCTTCGATCTTCGCTTTCTGGAGAGTTTCAAGCTTGGTATCAAGAGCCCCCTGGAGGACTTCTTTAACTTGGTTGGCGATCGCCCCGATTTTTGGCCGTTCTTCAGCGGAGAGTTTGCCCATGCCCCGGAGGATTTGGGACAGTTGACCCTTCTTGCCGAGGTAGTTGACCCGCAATTTTTCGAGGGCGTCGAGATCTGTCGCCGTGGCGATCGCGTCGGTGGCTTCCTGTTGGAGCGTTTGCAAATCAGATTCGATTTGGGTCAAAGTAGAAGTGGTCATGCCAAAAAGAGTGCGACTAAACTTGTTTCGATGGTGAAGACCCTAACAGTTTAAACCGTCCTTGATCATAAAAAAACGTCAATTTTTCACCAGGAACCCATGACACCTGCTACGCCGCTGAATTTATTAATCAGTAATGATGATGGCATCTCCGCCCTGGGGATCCGTACCCTCGCCAATACCCTTGCCGAAGCAGGTCACCAGGTCACCGTCGTTTGTCCTGACCGGGAACGCTCTGCCACGGGGCACGGTTTAACGCTCCACCGCCCGATCCGCACTGAAATTGTCGAAGGGATTTTTGATCCCCGTGTCACCGCCTGGAGCTGCTCTGGGACACCATCGGACTGTGTCAAATTTGCCCTCAGTGCTGTCCTCAAGGAACGCCCTGATTTTGTCCTCTCTGGCATTAACCACGGCTCTAATTTGGGAACAGATGTGCTTTATTCGGGGACGGTTTCGGCGGCGATGGAAGGGTTATTAGAAGGTATTCACAGCATTGCCCTAAGCCTGGCGGACTATACCAGCCACAATTTTCAACCTGCCGCTGATTTCGCAGTCAAGCTTCTCTGTCAGCTGATGGAAAAACGTCCCCACTGGGCGATCGCCAACCAAGATGCGCCAGTTTTGTTGAATATTAATGTGCCCAACCTAGAAAAAGAAAAGCTTGCGGGGGTAAAAATTACACGTCAGGGGTTGCGCCGTTACATTGAGCAATTTCAGAAGCGTCAAGATCCGCGCGGCAAAACCTATTACTGGCTTTCTGGGGAAGTGATCGAAGAATTACCCCAACCGGATGAGCCGAATATTCCCCTAGATTTTCCGACCGATGTCCAGGCGATCGCCGCTGGCTATATCACCATCACGCCTTTGCAGTACATCATGAATGACCTGCACCGCATCCAGACCCTCGCCCAGGAGGATTGGCAGATCTAAGCTCTGTGAATTTCGTTAAGGTGTGACCCCATCGCTGACGGGCCGAATTTCCTCGTTGGTAAACGGATCTGTGGAGCCGTTCCAATTAAAACTATTGATCGTAATATTCACCGAACCAATTTCAAGGACGGGATTGTAGCGCAACAGCACACCGTGGGTCCGCCGACTATATTCAAGGAAATAATCGGTGCTAATCGCTTCTTCGCTGTCGAGGTTGATCGCCGTCTGGAAACCCACCCGAAAGGGGCCATAGAGTTGTTGGGTCAGGCCGAATTCGAGGGTACGTTGGTCAACGGCCCGGTCAAAGAGAAACGGCGATAGTTCATCACTGAGGACGCTATTGGTGTAGCTCAGATTAAAACCCGTATAGTCGAAACTGTTCCCGGCAAAGCGGCCAAATTGTCCTTCGATACCAATTTTCCCCCGGAGGGAATTTTGGCGATCGCCATTGCTATAAACCCCCGCTACCCCCTGTAACCCCGTCACCAGAGAAACATAGGGAACAATGGGCCTCGGACTGTATCGTAAGCCCTCAAAGCGAGTCGGCGGCAACGGTTCACTGCTCCAGAGAGGGAAACGATGGTCGAGGTTAAAGGAGCCTTGGTAACGGGTGAGGTTCACTTGGTCTTCGCTGACCCCAGGTTCCAACAAGTCTGGGCGGTCGGTATCGGCTTCGATATTCTGCACGCTGGCCTGAAAATCCACCTCAAAGCCGGAATCTCCCAAAATATAGCGGGGCGATCGCAGCACAATGCCAAAGCTCCGCTGTACTCGCTGGAAGCCGAGGGAACCATTAAAAAGGCGATCGCGGTAGTTAAATTCCTGGCTAAGACGAAAGGGATTATCTAAATTGCCAAGCTGTTGTTCTAGGCGAAAATTCAACTCGAGTTTATCTTCAAAATTATCCAGCTTGAGATTCTCTAAAGAACCCCGTGCCGCAAATGACACCCGTGGATTGAAGCGATAGTCAAATTCACTGGTCACCGCAAATAGCCCAGGGGCCAAGATTTCCCCTGCATCATCATCGTTGGTTTCTGCGAGGATCGTATCCGGGAACCAAGCCTTCTGGAGGAGGTATTGGGGGGTCACTGTCCAGCGACCCTGGGCACTGCGATAGAGAGAAAATCGCCGCTGCAGAAATAAACCGCCTTTTTCCTCATCATCAAATCCAAAGGACACCTGGCTAAAAATGCCCTCGGATTCGCCAAAGCGAAAGGTCCGCGGAAATACAGGTAAAGAAACGTTGTTATCAATGACGAGGCGGGTCTTGGTGGTGACGAGCTCGTCGTTAAATTCGTCTACTTTTTGGTAAGTGGCCGTGTCTGCCACCAACTGCAGTTCCGGTGGCGAAAAGGGATCATTGGTAATGCTGATATTTTTAGCTTCCCAGCGATCGCCGACAAATTCCACCGATTCAGCTTGGAAACGCACCCGATTAATGACGTTCGTTTGAGTATCAATGTCACGGGTGCCAATGTCACGCCCACTGCCCAGGACAAAACTAATCCCTTCTTCGCCCATGACCTCTGTGGCTGGTTGATTGAGCAAAAGCCGTTCGTTTAAAAGCACGGCTGGATTGCTACTGACCCCAAAACGCGTGGGTCGCACTCCCAAGTCTTGGTTTAAGGTCGTTTGGGAAATTTCCCCTTCTGCCTGTTGGATCTGGCCGCGATTTTGTACAAAAAAATAGGTAAATTGTTCACCCCGTAAAATCTGTTGTCCCCGACGTAGGGCGACATCTCCCCTGGCGATCGCCAATTTGCTGTTGAGATTAATCTGGAGTTGATCGGCGCTGAGAACGGCTTCCTGAAAGCGGACGACCACATTTCCCATGGCTGTCACCACCTGGGTTTGCTCGTTATATTCCTGGCGATCGCTGATTACTTCGAGCACCGCTGGCGGAGTAGGAACTGCCTCGACATCCAGGGCTTCCTCGGTTGGATTTGCTTCTAAGGAAAATTGCTGCTGCTGGCCAGTACGGTCTTGAATTTGAATTTCGCCATAGTTCATTTCCCCTTCTAGCTCAATTTCCTGGGCCGCTACTCCCCCCGGTAATTGCGCCACCGGTGAGCCTTGGCCCGTCTGCATCAACGGCTCTGCCACCACAGGCATCACAGCACAATTCAATGTACAAAGGACGGCGATCGCAGACATAACAGTACTCACCTGCAAAGGAAATTACACAAAATCTATCCTAATCCCTAAATTCAGCACCACACGTAATTTTATTTTTTGGGGAAGTTATTTTGTAATGTGCCGGGATTTGACGAAACCCACAAATTAAATCTATATTAGATGATTGTGTCTTTATATCCTGCTCGGATCAGGTGACACAGTAAAAATGCGATCGCCAGCCTTAACTTTGTGAAGCAAACAGACTTAAGCGCGATTGCTACCTGTACGGCAACCCTATAGAAAAATTACTATTTTTATGAGCTACGCAATTATTGAAACCGGCGGCAAGCAGGTTCGTGTTGAGCCCGGTCGTTTCTACGATATCGAAAGACTCGATGTGGACGTTGATGGCAACCACACCATTGAGAAAGTGCTTTTGATCAGCGATGACAATGGCGTCACCGTCGGTCAACCCTACATCGACGGCGCAACCGTTGAAGGGACTGTTGTTGATCAGCGCCGGGCTAAGAAGGTGCTGGTTTACAAAATGCTGCCCAAGAAGAAAACCCGTAAAAAGCGCGGTCACCGTCAATACTTCACCCGCTTCATGATCGATAGCATCAAAGTTGGTGGCAATGTTGTTGCGGCCAAAGCAGACGCCTAAATCCCCCCAACAGTCGGCAATAGTTCACTGTTACAATAAATCCCTAGATTTCTAGCAACTGGAGAATCCCCATGGCACATAAGAAAGGTACTGGTAGTACGAGAAACGGCCGCGACTCCCGCGCCCAAAGACTCGGTGTAAAACGCTATGGTGGCCAAACCGTGACCACTGGCAGCATCCTCGTCCGTCAACGGGGCACCAAAGTTCACCCCGGCAATAATGTTGGTCGTGGTGGCGATGACACCCTGTTTGCCCTTGTCGATGGCATCGTTAAGTTCGAGCACTACAAGCGTGGCCGCCGTAAGGTCAGTGTTTACCCCGCAGACGCTTCTGCTTAAGTTTTTTAGCAAACGTTTCTGAAGAATTGGGGAACAAAACCCCACCGTTTATACTGGGAAAGCTCAATAATTGGGCTTTCTTTTTTATTGGCATTCATTGCCCCAATTAGTCGTTATTTTTTAGAGATTGGAGATCGTCAAAATGAGTTTACGTGGTGCTATCCCACTGGATCAGGTGCGTTTCAATGAGCAGGGATTGGTGCCGGCGATCGCCCAAGATTATCTTGATGGCACCGTGCTGATGTTGGCCTGGATGAACCAAGCATCCCTAGAAAAAACCATGGACACGGGAGAAGCTTGGTATTGGAGTCGTTCCCGCCAAGAGCTATGGCACAAAGGGGCCACCTCCGGACACATTCAAAAGGTACAATCCCTCCGCTACGATTGCGATAGTGATGCGATTTTAATGTCCATTGAGCAGATTGGTGATATTGCTTGCCACACGGGGGAACGGAGCTGTTTCCACCAACTGGATCACAGTAAATCTGCACCCCCAGCGGATACCCTCTCAGAAGTTTTTAACGTTATCCGCGATCGCCGGGACAATCCCCAAGTGGGTTCCTATACTAATAGCCTCTTTGAAGCAGGGGATAATAAAATCCTCAAGAAAATCGGCGAAGAAGCCGCCGAAGTGGTGATGGCCTGCAAAGACGATGACAAAGACGACATCGCCGGGGAAGTGGCCGATCTGTTTTATCACTCCCTCGTGGCGATCGCCCACCATGGCGTAGAACTGCGGGATGTTTATAAAAAGCTCCAAGATAGACGCCGGAAATAAAATACCGCTACACTAACTATTAGGAGAGTTAGCGCGGCAGTTGCAGGGTTGACATTGAGATCAGCTCTGAGGAAAGTCCGGGCTCCCCAAAGACCAAACTTGCTGGGTAACGCCCAGTGCGCGTGAGCGTGAGGATAGTGCCACAGAAACATACCGCCGAAGCTTAGCATTAGGTTCGCCTAATCTATCTGGTAAGGGTGCAAAGGTGCGGTAAGAGCGCACCAGCAGTATCGTGAGGTGCTGGCTCGGTAAACCCCGGTTGGGAGCAAGGACGGTGGGATGATGGTTGGTCTTTTTCCGATCCCATAATTTGGAGTGCCGCTGGAGGTGGCTGGTAACAGTCATCCTAGATAGATAACTGCCCTTTTGCGCTGCAAGAGAACAGAACCCGGCTTATGTCTAACTCTCCTGAGCTTTTTTTGAAATCAACTCCACTACGATGCCGCCATAGAAGAAGATACATTCGCGGCGATCGCCACTGGCAGTTTCCGAAACAGATAGCCTGTGCCCCGTTCTGTAATGATAAATTCTGGCTGGCGTGGATCCTGCTCAATCTTCGAGCGCAGGCGCGATACATGGACATCCACCACCCGCAAATCACTGTGGCGGCGGGGCACATAACCCCAGATCGCCGTCAAAATATCCGTGCGGCTTAGGGGTTGTCCCGCTTGGTTCACGAGCAATTCCAGCAAATTAAATTCAATGTGGGTTAACCGCAGGGGCTTATTATTTTGGGTCACCTTGCGGCGATTCGTATCAATCACTAGGTTGGCCGTCCGTAAAATACCCGCTTCCTCCGTGGGGGGCAGCGTTTTTTGGGTGCGCCGCAAAATACATTGGATCCGCACCTCCAATTCCTTGGGCGAAAATGGTTTGATCAAATAATCATCGGCCCCAAAGCGCAATCCCGTAATCCGGTCGGCCACATCCCCAAGGGCCGTCAACATGATGATCGGTGTACTAGATTCGCGGCGAATTTCTTGGCAGACGTAATACCCATCGCGCTTGGGCATCATCACATCCAGGATGACTAAATCAGGATCTTCACGCCAAAAAATGTCGAGGGCTTCATCACCATCGGCAGCAGTGATAATGTCGTAGCCAATCATGGATAAACGAGTTTGTAAGATACGACGTACGGCGATTTCGTCATCGACTACGAGGATGGTTGCCTTGTTGTCTACCACGATGGACGGGACTCCTTGTTGCAACGGTGGGATTTCTTAGAAATGATTCTTTACATTTCGTTACAAGAAGTATAGCAAGATCCTTTTTGTCGTGCCAAGCCAAGATAGGGCAAAATACAAAGGCTCATTGTCATTGGTGACGGAAAAAAGGGGGCCATTTGAATCAGCAACGGACAGGATCAGCCTTTAGCGGGTGGGGCTTTATTAACTTGCAAAAACCGGCTGGCTGGACTTCCCATGATTGTGTTGGGAAACTGCGGCGGCTTCTGGGCCTCAAAAAGATTGGCCATGGTGGTACCCTCGATCCGATGGCCACGGGGGTTTTGCCTATTGCGGTGGGTAAGGCAACGCGTCTTTTGCAATATCTGCCGAAACAAAAAAGTTATCAAGGGATTGTCCGCTTTGGGGTCAAGACAACCACGGATGACCTAGAAGGGGAAGTAATCACCCAAAAAGCTTGTAGTACCTTAACTTTGGCGGAGATTCAACGGGTTTTACCGGACTTTTTCGGTACTATCACCCAAATTCCCCCAGCCTTTAGCGCGATCCAGCGGGATGGCAAACGATTATATGAGCTGGCTCGCCAAGGCATTGCGGTGGATGTGCCTAGTCGTCAGGTAGAAATTTATGATTTACAAATTAAAGCGTGGCAACCGGGGGATTTCCCGGAACTAACCCTAGAGATTTGCTGTGGGGAAGGAACTTACATTCGGGCGATCGCCAGGGATCTCGGTGAACGGTTGGGGGTCGGAGCCACCTTAGCGGGTTTAACGCGGACTCGCAGTGGCGGTTTTGACCTAGAGGAGAGTATTAGCCTAGAAGACATTGCCGCCCAGCGGGAAACGGGAGTATTTGCTTGCCTCGAGCCGGATCAAGCTTTGGCCCATTTGCCAGCTGTCGTTCTGAATGAAGCCCAAGTAACCCAGTGGAGTTATGGGCAAAAAATTAGTTGGGATGTGGCCTTGGCTGATCCCCTGGGGGAACCTCTGGCTGTCTATGACCAGGCCCATAACTGTCTCGGTGTGGGTGAGTTTCGTCCCAGTAAAGATAATCCGCATGAACGGGTTTTGGCGGGGCGAGTAGTCTTAATCGGTCGCTAGGCGATCGCCTGTGATTTCTTTTCCCAAAAACGATTTCCAGAAACGAAAAAAACCTCCGGATCATCCAGAGGTCTTTCGAGGGTGATGATTAGATTTTTTTCGTATCGGAACGGCGGGATTTGAACCCACGACCCCCACTACCCCAAAGTGGTGCGCTACCAAGCTGCGCTACGTCCCGTTTTGTCAACAGTATTACATTCTAGGGGATGTTTTGGGAAATGACAAGACTTTTGTCCCGAAAAAAGGCGATCGCCTAAAGTTGCTATGATCACAGTGACCCTCACCATCGTCGCCAATTGGTCTTGTGCGTGCTATGCAAAAAAACTGGCAAGTGGGATCGCTGTTTGGGATTCCGTTATATCTAGATCGCTCTTGGTTTGTAATTTTAGTTCTCATCACGGCGGTGGATGCCAATGATGTCCTCGGGCAAGGATTGGTGCAATCCCCCCTCGTGGCCGTTGGTCTGGGTTTTGCCATGGCGTTACTGTTGTTTGGTTCCGTATTACTCCACGAATTGGGCCATAGCCTCGTGGCCAAATCCCAGGGAATTAGCGTCAAATCGATCACTCTTTTTCTTTTTGGGGGCGTGGCTTCCATCGACCGTGAGTCCCAAACTCCTTTAGCAGCTTTTGCAGTGGCGATCGCCGGGCCATTGGTGAGCTTTACGTTATTTGGTTTGTTTTGGGTGCTGTGGCAATATGCGCCCCTCGGCGGCGCGGGTACTTTTTTGGTGCGGGATCTAGCTCGGTTAAATTTGGTCTTGGCGCTGTTTAACTTAATTCCGGGGCTGCCTCTGGATGGGGGGCAAATGTTTAAGGCCATCGTCTGGAAATGGACGGGCGATCGCCTCAAGGGAATTCGCTATGCCGCTGCCAGTGGAAAATTATTAGGCACAGTGGCGATCGCCTTTGGATTATTGGCGGTGTTGTTGGTTGGTGAATTAGGAGGGTTATGGTTGGCGCTCATTGGGTGGTTTGTGTTGCGCAACGCCGATGCTTACGAACGCTTGAGCGATCTTCAAAATCTCCTTTTGACCTTGACCGCCGAGACCGCTATGAGCCGAGAATTTCGGGTGGTTAATGCCCACTTGTCTCTGCGAGAGTTTGCTGAACAGTACCTTGTGCTGTCGCCCCATCCCACTCGCCCCACCTATGCTAGTTCCGAAGGCCGCTACCGGGGCTTGATCCAACCCAAGAGCCTCCACCGCCTCGAGCGTAGCCAATGGGATCAGCTAGAATTGATGGCGATCGCCATGCCCCTAGACAAAATTCCCTCGGTGACGGAACAGGACAACCTCGCCACGGTTATCTGTGCCCTCGAAACCCTCGAAGAACCCTTTATTACCGTCCTCTCTCCGGCGGGAGCTGTGGCGGGGATCATTGACCGCGCCCAAATCGTCCAGGCGATCGCCAAGGAATACAACATTAACTTGCCCGCCCAGGAACTCCAACGAATTCGCAGTGAGCGGGTCTATCCCAATGGTTTTCCTTTAGTGGAAATCGCCCAACAACTACAACCCTTTGAAAGTTAATGGCCATGAACCAAACGGCATGAACGGATTTTGTCTAGCATAGGGGATGTTGTTCTAAAAATTCTTCTAAGATGCTGAGCCGTTTTTTGATCCTTTGCCTTGCTCTCTGCCTCTGGGCTGTATCACCACTGCCAAGTTTTGCTGCTTCCCCCTTTGCCGGCGAACGACCAACGAATTTAGGCGTCGAAGCTGGACTTCTCGCACCCTGTCCCAGTACCCCCAATTGTGTTGTGAGCCAGGGCGGTGATGGGGAACATCAAATTGCGCCGATTACCTACGTCGGCGATCGCCAACAGGCCTACCAAGCCGTTGTTCAGGTTCTCGGAGTTGTCCCCCGCACAGAAATCATCACCCAAACAGAAAACTATCTCCGGGCCGAATCTCGCAGTCGTTTATTTGGCTTTGTGGATGATGTGGAATTTTACTTCCCCGAAACAGAACCAGTGATTCAAATGCGCTCAGCCTCCCGTCTGGGGGAATCAGACTTGGGCGTTAACCGTCGCCGCCTCGAACAAATTCGCCTCGCCCTCCAGGATTTAGGCATTGCCCAAAATTCTTAATGTGAGCACGAAAAAAGTGGGCCGCCATCGTGACCCACTTGCTTGCTTAGATGATTTCTTCAGTTGCCATCGAACAGGCGATCGCCGTTAAAAATCTACAGCTTGACTGAAACAGGTTTAGCACACCAGATTTCTTTGACATATTCATCGATGGTGCGGTCAGAAGAGAATCTGCCCACCCGCGCCGCATTTAAGATCGACATCCGTGTCCACCGTTCCGTCTCTGTATAGGCATTAGCCACATCCTGTTGACGTTCAACATAGGATTCATAATCCGCCAACAACACATATTGATCGTTGTACAACAGAGAATCCACAATCGGTTTAAACATCTCCGTGTCCCCATGGGAGAAATCACCCCGGGCAATCCGGTCAATGACGCCTTTGAGTTCCGCATTATTGTTGTAATAATGCAGCGGGTCATAGCCGCTGGCCTTGAGATGAGAGACTTCTTCCGCCGTGAGACCAAAGAGGAAGAAATTATCGGCCCCCACTTCCTCACGAATTTCGATATTTGCTCCGTCCAACGTCCCAATGGTTAGAGCGCCATTCATCGCAAACTTCATGTTGCCAGTCCCAGAGGCTTCTTTTCCAGCGGTAGAAATTTGTTCTGATAGGTCGGCTGCTGGATAGATCTTCTGGCCGAGGGAAACGTTAAAGTTCTCCATAAAGACCACCTTGAGGCGATTGTGGGTATCGGGATCATTATTGACCACTTCTGCCACAGCATTCACCAATTTAATGATCAATTTCGCCATGAAATAGCCCGGTGCAGCCTTACCACCAAAGATCATCGTCCGGGGCACCATATTGATCGCCGGATTATGCTTAATGCGATTGTAGAGGGTGATGATAAACAACACATCCAGCAATTGGCGTTTGTATTCGTGGATGCGCTTCACTTGGATATCGAAAATCGAATCCGGATTAATTTCGATACCGTTGTGATGCTCAATGTAGCTGGCCAGCTTGACTTTATTTTGATGCTTGATTTCGCGCCACTGACGACGGAACTCTGGATCATCTACAAATTCTTCGATGCGTTGCACCTGTTCTAGGTTTTTGATCCAGCCGGTGCCAATTTTGCTAGAAATCAGATTTGCAAGTTTGGGATTGCACTGGCGAATCCAACGACGGGGGGTGACGCCATTGGTCTTGTTGTAGAATTTCTCCGGCCAGATGCGGGCAAATCCCTTCAGGGTGTCGGATTTCAAGAGTTCCGTGTGGAGGGCAGCAACCCCATTAATCGCATGGCTGCCGACGCAGGCCAGGTTCGCCATCCGGATCGATTTTTGGGGATATTCCTCGATGATGGACAGCCCTTGAATGAGATCATCGAGATCATCGTGATCGGCGTACCAGGTTTTGAGATTTTCGATGAAGCGGAAGTTAATTTCGTAAATGATCTCTAGATGACGGGGCAGGAGCTGCTCGAACATCTCCACGGGCCAACGCTCGAGGGCTTCGGGCATTAGGGTGTGGTTGGTGTAAGCGAGGGTTTTTTGGGTGATATACCAAGCGCGATCCCAGGGGAGACTATGTTCATCGATAAAGAGACGCATCAACTCGGCAACGGCGATCGCCGGGTGGGTATCGTTGAGTTGAACGGTGTAGAAATCGAAGAAATTATCCAGATTGGGCTGTTTCTTCAGGTGCGCCCGGATCATATCCTGCAAGGAAGCGGACACAAAGAAAAATTGCTGTTCTAGGCGCAGTTGACGTCCCTGGGGGGTGTTGTCGTTGGGATAGAGCACCTTAGAAATATTTTCCGAAGAAATCTGGTTGGCGACCGCTCCGTCATAATCCCCGGCATTAAAGGCTTCAAAGTTAAAGCCTTCATCTTCTGCTGCCATCGCACTCCAAAGACGGAGAACATTAACGGTGTTATTGCTATAGCCCGGAACTGGGGTATCGTAGGGCACTGCTTTAACGCGGCGGGCTGGTACCCAGACAGCACAGGGGTAGCCCTTATCGCAGTGGTAAATCTCAGTGTGGCCCCCAAAGGGAATTTCCAGGGCCTCAGCTTGGCGACAAATTTCCCAAGGATTACCGTTACGGAGCCATTTATCGGGCACTTCCACTTGCCAACCGTTGCGGATGTATTGGTGGAAAATGCCAAATTCGTAGCGAATCCCGTAACCAATGGCTGGAATTTCGAGACAGGCCAGGGAATCTAAAAAGCAAGCGGCGAGACGACCCAGGCCGCCATTCCCTAAACCAGGATCAACTTCTTCTTCGAGAATATCTTCGAGTTTAATGTTGCTTTCGGCGAGCATTTCGGCGACGGTTTCGTAGATTCCGAGGCTGATGAGGTTGTTACCCAGGTACCGTCCCATCAAAAATTCTGCGGAAAGGTAGCAAACCGTTTTTGCACCCGTGTTGAGGTAAGTTTGCTCGGTTTGTTTCCACCGTTCTAAAAGGCGATCGCGGACAACATTTGCGAGCGCAACGTAATAATCGCGTTGTTGGGCCGCATCTTTATCACTTCCGGCGGAATAGAAAAGGTGATCGAAAAATGCACGGCGGAGACTTTCTTTGTCCATCCCCGTGCGATCGCCACTCCCCCCAAGGGAAGAGAGGTTATGGGAATTAGTCGCAGAGGTAGAAGGTTGTGTTTGCACAGTAAGTTGTCACTCCTAACAAAATAAACGAGGGTCGCGGGTTTGTAGCATTGCAGTGGTAGGGACGTTCCCGTAGTCTGACAACGCGCATGATTCAGTCAATGATTTTAGTGAATAGTCAATGGTGAAAATTTCTGTACTGCTACGGCCCACCGTTGTACTGCTATTTTGCAGTCTGTCCTCATAATCATGCAAAAGAATCGTTAATAGAACATGACATTATCAGGACTTATGAATTTCTTTAGCGAAAGATGTCGAAATGTTCTGGAGAACGGATGTTGTAAAGCGTCCTTTGCTTTTAGTCAACGGCCCACCAACCGAAGCCAGGGCCAATAATTCGCACGGTAAGCCACAGTACAACCATGAGACCAATGCCAATCCAGGCACCTTTGGTGGTCAGATTATAAGCTTGTTCTGCTTGGGTTTTGGTGAGGGGTAACCAGGGGTAAATGCGCTGTTCTTTACCATAGTTTTCCCCCATGGATTTCTTGCGGCGCTTTGCTTCTCCCATTGTTTTTTTTGTCCTAACTGTTTGAATGGCTTGCATTGTGGGTACTGCGATCGCCATCATATCAAAGTGACCCTCGGCGATCGCCCTTATGGCAACCAATTTAAAGCAACTTAATCAATTAAGGCCTTCAGCAGCACTTCCGGGAGAGACATGGCCGTCATTTCATCGATGGTGATGGTATCGACAATATCAAACTTTGCCCCAGCTTGACCTAGTTGATCATCGAGGGCTTTGAGATAAGCCTTAGCCTTACGGTCTTGGCCCACTTGAATCAGCGAGATCCCGATTTCTTCATCCCGCTCAATTTTATTGGCGGCATCGATAATCACCCGCATCACGGCTTTACTGTCGTCCGGCTCCCCATCGGTAATCACCAAAAATGTTTCACCGTTGGGTTTGGCTTCCCCTCGTTCTTTCCGTTGGAAATAGTTATCGAGGGCATCTTGCAAAACTGCCGCCAAGTCCGTCCGTCCCATGGGCTCATTTTCAGCGTAAACTTGGGTCACTTTATCGGCAGTGACATTGTCGTAACGCCGGAATCGCCCTGAAAACAAGTAGACCGTAATGCCATCGGGGTCAATTTTTTCGCAGGTTTGGGCAAGGGCAAGGGTAGAGTCTTGGGCTGCATCCCAGCGGGTTTTGTCAGAGGTGGGCAGATCGCAGGTGTACATACTGCCACTTTTATCGATGATGAGGGTATAGTCGCGATTTTCGACTAAAGAA
Source organism: Picosynechococcus sp. PCC 7002 (assembly GCF_963860125.1). Lineage (NCBI taxonomy): Bacteria > Bacillati > Cyanobacteriota > Cyanophyceae > Chroococcales > Geminocystaceae > Picosynechococcus > Picosynechococcus sp. PCC 7002. The sequence goes on along the minus strand of NZ_CAWLFA010000001.1, from coordinate 510,235 downwards.
ATTTCTGCAAGATCTACCATGGGCCTTCTCCGTCACAGGTGGGGTTTTGGGGTTCCCCCTGCTTTAGCCTAGCGAATTTCTCCAGAAAAAACGGGCTCAGTAACAATAGTTTTTGGACATTTCACAACAAATAAAGTTTGGGTGACATCCTCCAGACACTGAGTTAAAGATTACAAGGTTAAACGACAATTTAAGATGCGCCTAACTGGGTGGCGATCGCCTTAATTTTTTCCATTGGCGCATCGGTTTTCAGCGCTTGGGGATTAATGTGGGTGCGACTGGCTTGGAAACCTTGCGCCTGGAGACTATTCAGTAGCGAATCTAATTTCGGCAGATCGATTTTGGCCCGGGCACCAATCTCTTTTAAAGGGAAAAAATAGGGGGGTAAATCATTTTCTAAGGCCATCGTTTCTAGAACCTTGACCACATCCTGCCAGTGCCAGCGTTGGGCGATCGCTAACATTTGCCGTAAATAATCCGGGTGGTGCAGCTTGCCTAACCACATCGGGCCACTGAGGGTTAAGGGCAAATCATCGTGGGCACAGGTCGCCTGAGACAGTTTACGCCATGTCGGTAGGCCATAGGTGCCGCAGTGGTGACAATAGCCGAGGAAGCCGTAGTTTGTCTCCGTGAGGATGGGTTTACGGGTCAAACGGGCCATAATCCGGCAAGTATCCCCCCAAAATAACGAAAAAATTGGCTCAATGCCGAAATTGCGCTGGGCTGCCTGTTGGGCGAGGCTCCCTAGCAATAGCCGTAGGCCCTGTTCCTGGACGGCAGGATGCGATCGCCCATAGGCCCCTTGCCGCAAGGCCCGTTGCGGTTCTCGGCCACTGTAGGTTCGACCATCGGTGCTAGTCAGGTACATCAATCCGTCCAGGGTCGTGACGGTGAGGGCATCCTGGACGAAGGCTGACCCAGAGCCAAAGGCATCAAAATCAACCAGATCATAGCGATCGCCCATTAAAGACCGTTCCAAACAAAGCTGCCGTAGAGAAAGCACACTAATGCACCGTTGGGCCGCGGGAATTCGCCGCAAATTCGTGGTCAACGTCTCCAAGAGATCTGGGTTTCCTTCATTGGCCCAGACCCAATCGGCTTGGGCTTCTTGGTAGTACCGGAGCGATCGCACCCCCGTTGCCGATAGGCCATCTAGAACCCGCAATTGCCCTTGATTTTGTCGATAGACCGCCGCCGCTAATACCCCTAAATCTCGCACAATGCGGCTGTGGGCCCGGTAGAAGCCCCCATCTACCTGAAATTGTATCGACCGCTCTTCAACCAGTTGCACCACAACGCCACCTACTCAGGGATGGTGATGTCAACAGGTTTAATCGTCTCAAACAGACTGCTTAGGGGAGGATCCATGGCGGCAGCATTACCCACCACCAACACCGTTAGTTGTTCCGGTTTGAGGTAGGTTTGGGCCACCCGTTGCACATCTTCAATGGTGGTTGCTTCCACTTCCCGTTGGTACTGGAAAATAAAATCTTCCGGGTAGCCGTAGTACTCGTAGCGCATGAGGCGGGATAGGGTTTGACCTGGATCTTCAAAATTAAAGACAAAGGAATTCAGAATCGAATCCTTGGCATAGGCGAGTTCTGCGGGGGTAATCAGTTCCGTTTGCAGTCGCTTAATTTCCCCTTTCATGGCCGTGATAAAGGGCACCGTCGCCTCGGTACGGGTTGATCCCCCGGCGATAAATTGACCATCGTAGTCATAACGGGGACTCCACACGCCATATACAGAATAGGCGAGGCCCTGGCGGGAGCGAATTTCGTTAAAAAGCCGACCCCCAAAGCCATTAATCACACCATTCATCACAGAGAGTTCTGGATAATCAGGGTTACTCAGTTGTCCCCCCTGGTGGCCAATCAAAATGCTGCTTTGGGTCAGTTGGGATTGATCGACGAGGAAAGCGCCGCTTTGGGCGGGTTGGGTGACGGCGGGTGGAGCAAGATCAGGACTGGGACTGGGGTTACGCCAGGGGCCAAATTTAGCGGCAATTTTTGCTTTGGTGGCTTCTACGTCGATGTCACCGACAATGCCGAGGATCATTTGGTCAGGGCGGATATAGCTGCGGTAGAAGTTAAATAAATCGACCCGGTCAATGTTATTGAGGGTGGCATATTCGACGGTGCGGGCGTAGGGACTATCGGCACCGTAGATCAGTTTGTCAAATTCCCGGGCGGCGATCGCATCGGGTTCATCGTTACGGCGGGCAATACCTCCGGCGGTTTGTCGTTTCGCGAGGTCGAGTTTGTCCTGGGGAAAGGCGGGTTGCTGGAGCACTTCGGCAAATAGATCAAAGACGAGTGCAAAATCTTCCTTGAGGGCACTAAAAGAAGCACTACCAGAAGCTTCCCCGATGCTGGTCTCAATGCTGGCGGCCCGTTGTTCAAGGATGTTATTTAAGGTGTCAGCGGGATGCTTGAGGGTGCCCCCACTGCGCATCACAGTGCTCGTAATACTGCCGAGGCCCACTTTGTCGGCGGGTTCCAGGCGTGAACCAGTGCGAATCACCATGGAGCCCCCCACCAAGGGCAGGGTGTGATCTTCCATGAGATAGACCACCATCCCGTTTTCTAGTTCGTAGCGTTCGTAATCGGGAAGGGTGATTTCGGGTAGGGGAGGAAATTCTAACTCACTGTAGTCTTTGGGGGTGAGGGCGATCGCCGGACTGGGGAGCAGTTGTACCGTCACTAAACCGACAAAAAATAAAGTCCAACTGCGTCGGTATAATTTCGAGACCAGGAGACGCATCTTCTTGAGTTGGGGATTTTTCATCGATTTTGTGAGATTGAAGGGCTTCTATGGATTTTAGCAGGGCTGTCCTGGGGATGGGCAGCTAACTCAACTCGGCAACTTTTTGGTTTTCAATGAGGGTGACATTGCGCAGTAGATCCTCGACGGTAACCCGCAAGGTGCGATCGCCATCGACGAGGAATTGCAACTTAATGCGGTCAGTGCCGGGATAGCCCACGGGATCCAGTTTGGCAATGGTGCGCGCCCCTTCCCGGTCATTGAGGGGTTTAACGTTGGTTTGGTTGGCTCCTAGTTGTTGGGTCACGAGGCGATCGCCATCGAAATAAACCTCCGTGCCGCTGCTTTGTTCTCCCAACTCGCCAACGATTAGTTCAATGCTGGGCTGTTGATCCATCGATGCCCCTAGGGTGATTTCCAGCGGTTCCGTCATCGGGTAGGGCTGGCCTTGGTTAATAATCGGTTGCCAATCGTGGCGATTATGGCGGCGATTCCAGTAGCGGATACCGTAGCTGTGGTAAAGAAAATCTTTGAGTTCAAATCCCTGGGCCAACTGCAACGCCCCCCAGGCGATCGCCCCAAAGGGATTATCTCGTTTAATTTTTTCCGGGGGGAAATAGCCCTCTAACCAGCTTTGCACTAGGGGAATTTGGCTCGTGCCTCCGACTAGGAGCACCGCTTCGATATCCTCTTTGCCGACACCATTACGGCGGGCCTGTTGCAAGACCTGGGCCAGCAAATCATCAAGTTGGGCGAGGAAGCCTTGATTTTCTAAAATCTCCTCAAAGGCCGACCGACCCAGGGTCAACTCATAGGTTTCAAAGGTTTGGTCGTTGTAATAAATCTCCGTTGCCTTCGTCTTTTGGGAGAGGGCAATTTTCAACCGTTCAACTAAGCGTAAACTCAGGGCATCCTGGGGCAAATTTTGTTGGGTCTGGAAATATTCAAAGAGCCAATTATCTAAATCAGAACCACCGAGATTTTTACCTGCTTTCGCCAGCACTTTTGCGGTTTTGACTTTTTGGGTTTTGCTTTCGGCAAAGGATTTACGCCCCCACTTCAAAATAAAGCCCGTCGGTTTGCTTTGGCCCTGGGCCAGGTTGAGATCTACGAGAGAAAAATCTACGGTTCCCCCCCCAAAATCCACCACGAGAACTCTTTTTAAATCTTCAGCCAAGGCTCCATAGCCCAAGGCGGCGGCGGTGGGTTCGTCCAAAAGCTGAATTTTTTCGAGTTCTGGCAACTGCTCACAAAGCCGACTCAGCCAACTCCGGTAGGCTTCAAAACTATCGACTGGCACGGTTAAAACGAGGCTATCGAGGGGTTCACCCTGGGCTTTGAGTTGGGCAAAAATGCCGTTGAGGAAATATTCCCCCATTTTTTCAAAGGTGATTTTTTCGCCGTCTAGTTCCGGTAAAAAACCTTGGATTGCGGTGCCAATGCCCCGTTTAAAGTTACAGAAATAGCGGGGATCGGGGCCGCGATCTAAACCGCGATCGCCAATGGCTTGACCGATAACGACTTTTTGGTCGGCGGCATTTTCGATGTACAAAAGGCTGGGGATCAGCGGTGGATTCGGGGAAATGCGTTGGGAAAGACCCTGGAGTGGGAGAATTTCTGGGGCTCCTTTGGCGGCATTCCACCGGGTCACTAGGGTATTGCTCGTCCCAAAATCCACTGCGATCGCCATAATGATTTCGTGATTTTCTTGAAAGCTAAACTGGACAATTTTTGTATTGTATCGAGTTCGACGGTTTCCGGTCGCCCTGGCCCAATCATTCCCGAAAGCACCAGACACCCAGTAGACTAAAACAGCAGCGGTGGCATTGGGGAAGAAAAACTTTGGCCAAACAACGATTAGACCTCCTGTTGGTGGAGCGTAAACTGTGCGAGTCTCGGCAACAGGCCCAACGGGTAATCCGGGCCGGAGAAGTCAAAGTAAAACAGCAGATTGTGGATAAACCAGGCACTTTGGTTCCTGCGGATGTGGACATTGAAGTCCAGGCGAAACCGCCCTTCGTGTCCCGGGGAGGCGAAAAACTAGCGAAGGCGATCGCCCACTTTCAAATCACAGTCAAAGATCGCATTTGTCTAGATGGCGGGATTTCCACCGGTGGCTTTACCGACTGCCTCTTACAAGCCGGTGCCCAACAGGTTTATGGCATTGATGTGGGCTATGGCCAAGTCGCCTGGAAGATCCGCCAAGATCCACGGCTGATCCTCCGGGAGCGCACCAATTTTCGCCATTTGACCCCAGGCGATCTCTACCCAGAAAGTACAAAAAGACCAACCCTAGGGGTGATGGATTTATCTTTTATTTCCCTGACGAAGGTTTTGCCTACCCTCTGGAGTCTTCTGGATGAGCCGAAGGAAGTGATCCTGTTGGTTAAACCCCAATTTGAAGTGGGACGCGCCCAGGTAGGAAAAAATGGCGTTGTTCGCGATCCCCAGGCCCAGGCCCAAGCGATCTTTTCGGTACTAGAAGCCGCCCAAAAACTCGGTTGGCATCCCCAAGGGCTGACCTATTCGCCGATCACTGGCCCCGCCGGAAATGTGGAATATCTGCTGTGGTTAAGTACAGATACTCCCCAAATTGACCTCGATTTAGAGGCCCTAAAACAGCTCACCAAAACGGCGATCGCCACCCTCAGCAAGCCAGCGAATCCAGACGGATCGACGACGGCAAATATTACCGAATAAATTTAAGATTACGCATTAGAATTGCGCGAAGGTTTCCCGGGACGGATCTGGGTTAGAGGACTTTTTCAAGCGTTGTTCCTTGCTTGCCGCTTCCCCTTCACTGAGTTGTTTCCCTTGGATGCGCACAAGAATTTTTGGCCCAGAGGTTGCCAAACGGAAAATCAAACCATCCTTAGCCACACATTGCTCGACCCGTTGATCCTCTATATAAGTACCGTTGGTGCCGAGATTAACAATTGACCACTCTTCCCCCTCCAATCGCAGTTCAACATGGTGGCGAGAAACGACTGCACTGTAGAGAACCACATCATTATCAGTTGAACGGCCAATACTGATCGTGGTTTCGGTCTCAAAAGACCAATTTTGCATCGGAGTAGCTTGGATGGGATGAAGTAAGGTCAGAATAATCACGGATTAACAAGGGTTTGCGGATGGGGCACGGCACTAGAAAAAACGAAAATTTTAGAGATGCGGCTCGTGAAATAAAGACTTTTGACCCTATTTTACCCTTAAGGGTAGTCGAACTTACCGATTAGATTATCTTTCCTCGCCCAAGATGATCTCAGAAAATTTGATGTCCGTAACACTGATGAGATCAAGAAAATCAAAGAAGAAACACCACACTTGATCCTGGACATTAAAAAACCCCCTACGGTTGTGTGGAGCACTGCTGCTATCCGTCGCTGTAGAGGGCTTGACTGTGGTGATGACGTTTGATGAGGGAACGACTAGCTGTGACTGACAGGGTTTTCTGCAATATTCAGCACTTGGGAAGTTAGCCTAAAATTTGTGCGCGTACAGTACCTCCGCGTCGCAGATGTAAGTGATCCCTGAATAGTCATCGAAAAACTGGGCGGCAACCTCATCCGAAATCTTTAGAGCCATCTCTCGACTAGCGGTCAGTACCTCAATTTTTACATTCGAGGAAGTGTCAGAGACGTTGGGCTGTCCCGATGAGCGCACGTTGCGGCTCCCTTTACCGCCGGCGGGCACCACCGTGTAACCTGTTGCTCCAACACCATCGATAATTTTGGCGATTTTTTTGAGTAATAATTTTTCCGTAACGATGACGAGCTTAATGGCTTGCTGAGTCATGGGGGGTTCCTCTTGACGCGTGATGTATGGCGAGTCGAAAAAAAATTGTCGCTTTTCTATTAAAAATATGGGTTGCGACAATCAAAGACAAGACTCTATGGTTTTGTCTTAAACCATATCTTTAAGTCTATGCCAAAGGATACCCTCTATTGGAAAGGATTGATTTAGATTAATCGAAGCATTTTATAAAAAACGCTTATCCCTTTAGTGCCGCGATCGCCTTTTAATCATTGGTTTTAACGCTGTTTGCAATGGAACCCGTCAAATCCTAATTCATCGTCTAACGACAAGCCAGCCCTTGAGAATCACCCTCGTCACAGCAGATATTTTTCTAACGGATGTTGGCCTCGTAAGTTGATCTAATCCACGGATACAGATCTAGGAAAGTTACGCATAGCATGGCCATTTAGATTCGATTCATAAGCTTGGGTTATCAAAAGATTCAGCAAGTTTAAGGCGATTTTTGACAAAAAAGGCCACTTGTTGACCCGGCATTGTATAGACTAAAAAACATGGCATTCACTCAATCCATAGGCTTATTTCTATGGATTGGGCTTACTCAACTATTTAAAAAATTCAACTTAAAGTCGCCATGGATATTGCATTGGTGGTTGTTGGCTACGTTCTCTGTTTTAAACGGGCACGTGATTGTTCGGAAATACATACAAACAGCATGGAGTAAAAAGCAATGAAAAAATTTGACGCGAGACCATCGCAACCCACCTTAAATGCAGATGAGGGGTGGGTAGTGCAAGTGTATGGTAGTGACCGCCGCTTACTTTGCGTTTTAGAGCCTTCCCACGGTTGGATGTTTTTGATCGGTTGTGGGGTTGGTTTACTGCTTTCTGTTATCTGGGTGAACATTGCCCCTTACAGTCCCCCTTTAGAAAGTCCTGCACCGGAACAGTCTCCTGCTTTGCAAGTGGACTAAATTCTCCCCTTGGAGGCACTCAATACAGCGAGAAATAAATCAAGGGATAGCTTGGTTGCACGAACAATAGGCGATCGCCATTTACTTGAACACCATTCACCTTAACTAGGAGCAATGAAGACAATAGAAAAGAAAAACTTATGAATTAAATTTGACATTGCGTATCAAATCCAGGCTGAAAAACGTAAAAATCTGCGCAATTCAAGATAGACTTAAGCACATAGAAATTTGGGTGTTAATAGAGCTAAATCTATAAAAGCCCGATAACAGATTTTCGCATCGTACCCGCGCTGTAGGTGTGAAGCCCTGCAGCCTTACTATTCAAAGCTCACAATTACCGCTCTTCATGGGAGGAAGCGGAAGGAGGTATTAGTGGATTTTTTGTCCGATTTTTTGACGAAATTTGGGTCGCAGTTGCAGTCCCCGACGCTCGGCTTTTTAATTGGCGGTATTGTCATTGCCGCCTTCGGTAGCCGACTTACAATCCCCGATGCAGTGTATAAGTTCATCGTTTTTATGCTGCTCATCAAAGTCGGTTTGAGCGGCGGTATTGCGATTCGTAATACCAATATCACGGAGATGCTCTTGCCTGCGTTATTTGCTGTGCTCATGGGCATTCTGATCGTTTTTATTGGGCGTTTTACCTTAGCAAAGCTGCCAGGTATTAGGACCGTAGATGCAGTGGCAACTGCCGGCTTGTTTGGGGCAGTGAGTGGTTCGACCCTTGCTGCTGGAATCACGGTTATGGAAGGGCAAGGTGTTTTCTACGAACCTTGGGCAGCGGCACTTTATCCTTTTATGGATATTCCCGCCCTGGTGACAGCGATTGTTGTAGCTAGTCTTTATAAGAGCAAGCAGCGCGAGGTTGAAGCCGATGATTTCAGCAAACAACCCGTTGCCGCTGGTGAATATTCTGGTGAACCTGTTTATCCCACCACGAGGCAGGAATATCTGGGTCAAAAGCGTGGTAAGGCTACTAATCGGGTTGAAATTTGGCCCATTGTTAAGGAAAGTCTCCAGGGTTCTGCCCTATCAGCATTGTTGCTCGGTCTTGCTCTCGGTTTGTTGACTCGGCCAGAAAGTGTCTTTGAAAGTTTCTATGAGCCCCTCTTCCGTGGTTTTCTTTCGATTTTGATGCTGGTGATGGGGATGGAAGCTTGGTCTAGGCTTGGGGAACTGCGCAAAGTTGCTCAATGGTACGCTGTCTATGCGTTTATTGCGCCGCTACTCCATGGGTTTATTGCCTTCGGTCTCGGCATGATCGCCCACTATGTTACAGGGTTCAGTCCTGGTGGTGTTGCCCTCTTAGCGATTATTGCGGCGTCTAGTTCGGACATCTCTGGGCCGCCTACTTTACGGGCTGGGATTCCGTCGGCTAATCCTTCTGCTTATATCGGTTCGTCTACGGCCATCGGTACCCCCGTGGCGATCGCCATCGGCATACCACTTTTTATCGGCCTTGCCCAAGCAACCATGGGTGGCTGATCGAAAATCTGTCGTAGTCAAACAACCCAGAATCTCAATCAAGGTCTGCGTTGTCTCTGGTCAATCGTCGGGCGATCGCAAAAAATAAACACTAGAAAGTCGAGGTTTGGCCTCGGCTTTTTTTGGTTTGAGGGGTCAAATTTTTGGCTCCGGAGCAGACCCCATGGGATTTTGAGGTAGCGAGAATGGTGTCTTTTGGGAAGCTTGATTTTTGTGAAGTCTTTGGTAGCTGTATGACTTGTTACAGCTTCGGTCGCTCAATGCTTGATACATCTAGCTAGCTGGGACGATTTAGGCACAGAAGGCAGTGGTCTGTTCGGCGATCGCCTGAACTGTAGCTTGATCTTTGGCCCCACTTCACAGCAGGTTCGAGGGTAATGGCATGGTAAATAGTCTAGAAGGTTACAACCCCGGAGATTTTTATGATGAGCTTTTTGCGGATCAGGGGATACCACGACCAGCCGCAGCGGCGTTGATTCAGCATATTGGCAAGTTCCCCCTCAACGTCCTGGAACAACAACAAAAATCTGCGCAAAATATGTTGTTCAAGTTGGGCGTGACCTTCAATGTTTACAGCGATAACCAGGGGACGGAGCGGATTTTTCCCTTTGATGTGATTCCCCGGATTATTGCCCAGACGGAGTGGGATTGGCTCGAAAAAGGCTTACAACAGCGCATTGAAGCGTTAAATCATTTCCTTGACGATATTTACAATGAACAGCGCATTATCAAGGATCAAGTGATTCCGCGCCATGTGGTGGAATCAGCGTCAGGCTACTTGAAACCCTGCATTGGCCTCAAACCCCCCAAGGGCAAATGGTGTCACATTACGGGTACTGATTTGGTGCGCGATCGCCAGGGGCAATGGTATGTCCTCGAAGATAACCTCCGTTGTCCGTCGGGGGTTTCCTACGTTCTCGAAAATCGTCGGGTGATGAAAAGTCTTTTTCCGAGCTTTTTTAATACCCTAAAGATTCAACCCGTCGATGACTATCCGGGACAATTGCTAAATCTGTTAATGAATTTGGCCCCCGATCACATTGCCGATCCCTGCGTTGTGGTGCTGACACCAGGCATTTACAACTCTGCCTATTTTGAACATTCTTACCTCGCCCAGCAAATGGGGTGTGAGTTGGTCGAAGGGCGAGATTTGGTCGTGGTGGATGGCTATTTACAGATGCGCACCACCAAGGGATTGCAACGGATTGATGTGATTTATCGGCGCATTGATGATGACTTTTTAGATCCGTTTGTTTTTCGCTCGGATTCGGTGCTTGGGGTGCCGGGCCTGATGGAAGTCTACCGCCAAGGACGGGTGGCGATCGCCAACGCCCCAGGGACAGGGATCGCCGATGACAAAATGGTTTACGGCTACGTTCCCCAGATGATCCGCTACTACCTTGGCGAAGACCAAATTTTGCCCAATGTTGAGACTTATTTTTGTGAAGATCCCCAGCAGCAATCCCATGTGTTGAACCATTTAGACGAGCTTGTGGTGAAGGCCACCGATGCCTCCGGGGGTTATGGGATGTTGGTCGGCCCCCACGCTAGCCCCGCTGAACGGGAACAATTTAAAGGCTATATCAAAGCTAACCCCAGAAAATATATCGCCCAACCCACATTATGTTTATCGCGAGTCCCGACCCTGATCGACGGCGCATTTGTCGGCTGCCATGTGGATCTACGGCCTTTCATCCTCAACGGTGGCGATCGCACCTATGTTAACCCCGGTGGCCTGACCCGTGTCGCCCTCAAACAAGGCTCCCTAGTCGTCAACTCATCCCAAGGGGGCGGCAGCAAAGATACCTGGGTGATTAATACCAAGGCCGCCTAAAAAAATTACGTCAAACTGCGAACTCCCTACTACACCCTATTCCTAAGCAAATTCGAGGAGTAAAGATCTACCATGTTGAGTCGTGTTGCTGATTCTATTTATTGGCTCAATCGTTATGTCGAACGGGCCGAAAATGTCGCTCGCTTTGTGGAGGTCAATTTAACCCTCCTGCTAGATACGACAACCACCACCAACTATTGGCAAGCCCTGATCACCACCACAGGAGATTCTGCTCTATTCCGCGAGTCCTATGGCGAAGCCACCAGCGAAAATGTCCTGCAATTTTTAACCTTTGATCAGAACTACCCCAGTTCAATTGTGTCCTGTCTCAAACGGGCGCGGGAAAATGCCCATGCTGTCCGGGCCAATATTTCTTCTGAGATGTGGGAACAGCTCAACGAGCTTTATCACACAGTACAACGGGCCGCGAGTCAGCCCATGACCCTAGAAGAGCGTTATCAATTTTATCCTGCCATTCGCATGGGGAGTCATCTGTTCGCAGGCATTATGGAAGCGACAATGTCCCACAATGAAGGCTGGCACTTTGGCCAGTTGGGGCGTCTCCTCGAGCGGGCAGATAAAACAGCGCGAATCCTTGATGTGAAATACTTTATCCTCTTGCCTTCTTTGCAGGATGTAGGGAGTCCTTTAGATAATTTGCAGTGGATTGCCCTGCTCAAATCTGCCAGTGCCTACGAGATGTACCGCAAACGCCAACATCGAATTACCCCAGAGAATGTAGCCGCCTTTTTGATCTTGGATGCACAGTTTCCCCGGTCGATTTGTTTTTCGTTGCTCGAAGCCCAAAAATCTCTCCATTGCATTGCCGGGACTCCCGTTGGGAGTTGGAGTTGCTGTAGTGAGCGTTCCCTTGGTCGCCTCTGTTCTGCGTTGGACTACATGACGATGGATGAAATTTTTGACCAGGGCCTCCATGAATTCCTTGACGATCTTCAGAGTAAATTGAATCGCGTTGGTCAGGATATTTATGAAGATTTCATCGCTGTCCCCCTGGCGGTTTAGTTTGAATTAACTGTTTACTTTTTTAGGCCTGTGTTGTGCGCTATCAGATCACCCATTCGACCCTCTACACCTACGGTCATCCCGTAGAACTGGGCAGTCATTGTGTCAAATTATGTCCACGCACCGATGGCCAGCAACGGCTCCGGCAGTTTCACTTAGAGGTTGACCCGCTACCCCGGCAGCACACTCGCCTCCTGGATCCAGATGGCAACGTGGCGGATCGCTTCTGGTTTGACCCCAAACCTGTGCAGTCCCTAAAGTTCGTCACAACGGCAGAGGTGGAAGTCGTCTGTCAGAATCCTTTTGATTATCTGATGGCTCCCTGGGCGATCGCCTGCCCCTGGGACTACCCCAGTTCCCTCGCCCTCAGACTTTATCCCTACCGACAACTCACCACTCCCCATCCCCGCGTCGTGGAGTTAGCCCAGGATCTCTTGCACCAAGTAGAAGGAAATGCCGGCCTCTTTGTGAGCCAACTGACCCAGCGCATCTATGAAGATTGCCGCTATATCCATCGCCTTGAAGGGGCACCCCAACTTCCTGGGATCACCCTCAGCCAGCGGACAGGTACCTGCCGTGATTTTGCCTTGTTATGGGTTGAGGCCTGTCGAGTCGCTGGTCTAGCGGCACGGTTTGTCAGTGGCTACCAACGGGGCGATGAAACCACAACCCAACATGAACTCCATGCCTGGGGAGAAGTGTATATGCCGGGAGGTGGCTGGCGTGGCTTTGATCCCACCTTGGGTTTAGCGGTCACAGACGGTCATATCGCCGTTGCGGCAACGGGAGATCCCCGACGGGCGGCCCCTGTATCGGGAGATATCCAGAGTCCCTTGGGGAGACCCCAGACGAGCTTGGTTTGCGATATTCGTCTGGTTGATGATGTGCTTTTTTCCCAAACACAATCACAATCGCAATAATTCTCTAGGGTCTATCATCAGTTAAGCCAGAGGATGGCATTAGCGAATCATTTCTATATGCCAAACCCCGTTAACTTGACAGCTTTACGGAAAGCTTTCACCATGAAATCGGTTCAGTTAACTTGAGCAGAATACTTTTTATTTTCTCTCAGTACTGATGGCATTGTTGCCAATCCTAAAATTTTTGTTGAATTATTCTCCTAATTATATTGAGTTTCACTACAAACTGAAGCCACACATTTTATGAGCCAAATTACAGAAACCATTATTAACAGTCTACAAGCCATTTTAAGTATCGGTATTCAACGAATCCCTGGCTTGCTAACTGGAATCATTATTCTATTTTTAACAAGGTATTGCTCGGAAATTTTCCAGAAAATAACCAAAGAAGTTACCGCCAAAACCATCAAAAATCATTCACTACAAATTCTGGCTGACAAAGGCGTTTATGTGGGGACATGGGTTTTAGGTGTTTTATTTGCCTGTGTAGTCGCTTTTCCTGGCCTGAGTTTAGGGGATATTGTTGCCACTTTAGGGGTGGGTTCAATCGCCATTGGTTTTGCGTTTCAGGATATCGTCAAAAACTTTTTTGCGGGGATTATCCTACTGGTTGAGGAGCCTTTTCGCATCGGTGATGAAATTGCAGTCAGTGATTACCAAGGTATTATTGAAGATATCAGCATCCGCACAACGAGCATTCGCACCTATCAGGGGGAAAAAGTCTTGTTACCAAATGCCAGCGTGTTTACTGATGCGGTAATGGTGAAAACAGCTTATCCTAATCGGCGCACTGATCTCGGTGTGGGGGTAGATTACAATACGCCCCTGCCAATGGCCAAGGATTTATTACAGCAAACGATTTGTGATTTGGATGGCGTTTTAGCACAGCCTGCCCCCGAAATTGATCTCGTCAGTTTTGGCGATAGTTCCATTGACTTTATTGTCCGCTATTGGACAACGCCTAAACAAAAAGAAGTTCGTCGCGTCCAAACCCTGGCAATTATTAAGATCAAAGAAGTATTCGACGCAGCTGATATTAATATCCCCTATCCTATTCGCACTTTATATTATTACAATCAGGATAAATACAATGATTATTTTCCCAACCAATTACCTGCAGGAGATGATACTTAGAAAGCTGATTTGAAAACTGAATATTTAATTTGTTGACTCACACAAAAAATTACTTTAGATACCGATGATTACCTCTGACAAACTGGATAAACCCGATTGGCTCAGTACTATCTTTCAGGTCAAGGGGGCTGTCTTGTCTATGATTTTGCCGCGCATCCTTTTTTTCTGTATTTTGACTGCGGCATTGACATTTATCTACCTCCAGGGTTTGCCTATCTATCTTGAGAAACTGGGAGATTTGACCACAAATGTTATTTACAATCTGATTCTGGGTTTGCTCATCGTTTTTCGCACGAATACATCCTACGAGCGTTTTTGGGAAGGGCGAAAAGCATGGGGAGGAATCGTTGTGAATATCCGTAATCTTGCCCAGGAAATTTTGATTGGGATTACGACCTCAACAGAAAAAGAAATACAGGGCAAAAAACAGGCTTTAAATCTACTGCTTGCTTTTGCGATCGCCACCAAGTTGCACCTACGGGGAGACCAAGTAAACGACAGACTAGAAGCATTGGTCGAGCCGGAGCAGGTCACGCAACTGAAAGACTCGAAAAATCGTCCCCTTGATATTCAATTTTGGTTACGCACCTATCTACATCAGCAACTCAAGCTGAAAAATTTTGGGGATGCGCAGCTAAATATGACCACCGGTATGCTGAATAATCTCACGGATAGTGTGAGTGGTTGCGAAAGAATTTTAACCACCCCAATTCCGATTACCTATCGTGTCTATTTAAAGCGCTTGATTTTAATTTATTGTTTTGGTTTACCGTTCCGCCTGGTGCCTGAGATGACCTGGTGGGCGATTCCGATTGTGGCCGTGGTTAGCTTCTTGCTACTGGGCGTTGAAGAAGTCGCCCGGGAGCTAGAAAATCCCTTTGGTTTTGATGTTAATGATCTGCCCTTAGACGATCTTTGTGACGTGATCGAAGGCAATCTTGAACGTGTCTCTAGTCTGCATGACCAGACGAAAGAATTAGCGTCTGTATCGTGATTGTGAGACTAAAGAAAATCTGTGCCATTGCTTGCGGGATCTTGATCCTGCTGCCCTAAGTCCCGGTTCCATTCCACCCCTGGCATTGCTTCGGAGGCTTGTTTGAGGGCGTTTTCCCAATAGCGACGAATTTTGAGTAAGTAGGGGTCGCGGGCTTCTAACCGCAAACGGTGCTGGATTTTGAGGCTATTGACCGCATAGGAAATCATATCGATGGGAGGCCCCACAGACAGGTTAGAACGCATTGTGGAGTCGATGGAGAGGAGGGCTGATTTGGCGATCGCATCTAAAGAAGACTCATAGGAGAGGGTGCGATCCAAAATCGGTTTGCCATACTTCGTTTCGCCAATCTGTAGATAAGGCGTCTCTGGGGTCGCACGAATGCAATTCCCCTGGCTGTAAATAAGAAAAAGCTCCGGCGGTGCCCCGGCAATTTGTCCGGCGAGGAGAAAATTACACTGAAAATCAATATGATCCTTCTCGAGCCACGGCCGATCTTCCTGTTGCAGTTGGCGCGTTTTTTGGCCAATGTAGCGGGCAGCATCATAAAGACTAGGGATTGTATGGAGATTGTGGGGCGTACCACTGCGAATCTCTTGTTCTAGTTGATAGGTGATGGCTTGGGTAATGGATAAATTCCCCGAAGTGCAGAGAATAAGCACCCGTTCCCCTGGACAGGAAAAATCAAATAACTTTTGATAGGATGAAACGTAATCAACCCCCGCATTGGTGCGTGAATCGGCGGCGAGGATAAAACCCTGGCGAACTAAGATTCCTAAACAATATGTCAATCTTGATGACCTCGTTTGACCTGATGGGATTCACAGAAAAAATTTTTGGGTTGGCCGATCATAATCTGTCAAAACATAGACAGTAAAAGCCAGTTGCTGTCAGGTTAATCATCGCATATCTTCCAAGCTGCGCGAGCATTATTTTTGCAAATTATTGTTGGAGTTTCCCCATGAATTACGTCTGTTATCTTGGTTCTGGGCAACGGCTTGATTTGACGAACCAAGGCTCCCATACCATCATTACCCTTAGCCAAAGTGGCCCTGGACAACAGCAACAAAGCACAAACCGTTATTTAACGGGCACATGGACAGCACAGCCCACGGTAATGCAGGCTGGCGGGATCACGGTCATCACGGTTTTTAGCGCGACAAAAACAACGCAGATTAGAGTACAAGGCCAAATGGCTACCCTTTGTGAACAACCCCTCAATTTACAGGGTGCCCAATCGCTGCCTTTAGAACAAACAGCGACGGAATCTCCGGAGCCGATGTCACCTTTAGAACCCCTGCCCCCACTCAAAATGGGCAACATGGAAATGAAGATGAAACCGATGGAAATGCGCCTGGGCAATATGGAGATGCGGATCAATGATTTGCCTCAGTCTGTCCAGCAGCAACCGACATCAGCAGCAAATTCGGCAGCCGACAATAAACCAAAACGGTTTTGTGGCCAATGTGGTCAAGCAATTACGGCAGGCGATCGCTTTTGTACCCAGTGCGGTCAGCCTTTGTCGTCCTAGCGATAGCGCTTAATCTAAGGGTTCCATCGTTGAAATTACTGAAAACCTTTTTTCCGGGCCTTGCCTTGGGGCACCCGTTGCAACCAAAGATCAACTTGCGCTGGATCTAGTTGCAGTTGTTGCAAAAGAGCTTGGACATTGGCACGGGTGAATTTTTCTGGAGGGCCTGGGGCGATCGCCTCTCCCTGAGTAGCCAAATGTAAAACAGCGGTAAATAAAGAGGCGGCCTGCAGAATGGGTGCTGTCTCTAGCCAAACGGGAAGAATTCGCACTTCAATCGTGTTTTTGTGGGGTAGGGCGTTGATGCAGTTCACCAAATTAAAATCACAATATTTTGTTAGCTTGAGGCGATGGAGTTGTTGCTGGACAGTGGGCCAGGGGAGTTGCCGAAATTCTGGCTGGTTCACGGTGGTGAGGAGGGTTTCGGGCCAGGGGCCGAGGCGACGACAGTTGGGATTGGTGCCCATGAGGGTTTTGAGAATAGCCCCATAGCGCCACAACAGATTCACTAAATTGGCGATCGCCGGGGCTGACTGGAGGGGCGTCGCCTCAAAATGAAGGTGAGTTGCGCCTTCAACGGGAGCTGTAAATTTTAGGTGCCGCGCTAAGGATAATAGGGTTTCTAATTGATGCTCGTGGTCTGTCTCCAGGGGCGCTGTAATCAATTCACAGGGACGTTCTCGTTCTCCGGGTAGTGGGGCGGCGATCGCCACGGATGCCCCGCTTTGATCATTCACCCGCCGCATCCCCCCTGGCCCCGGTTCTGGTACCGTGCCAAACAACTCACCGATGGGATCCATTACGGTTTCCAAAGGGGCTTTGGCATCAGTTTGACGGGCAATCAAACGCAGCAGACGTTCATCATCACTGACAATGCGGTACCAACCTGCTTGGGGTTTAGCCTGGCGCTTCAGGTCTTTTTGTAACGTTAGATCATCGACACATTGGGCGATCATCCGTTGCTGGGGATCAAGAATCTCAAAGCCGAGGGTTAAATTGTGAAAGACTGGTTTACCAGGTACTTTGCTGGGTTCCGATTGGGGGTGAAAAAAGCGATGGACTTGCCCCCCCTGGGCAGTGGCGATCGCCTCTGCGAGATCCTGACGACTGCTCCCCGCTGGTGCCAATAACTCAATTTCAAACCCAATTTTCCAATCTAAAGTGATCACGATTTTTGCTCCCCGGCTCTCGTATTGTTGGCGTCAGTAATTGATCTAAAAAAATATGGGAGATGATGGCTCACCCCCCAAAACGATTGTCAATTAGAAACCCATGGCGTAGAGGGGCTTGGGCGCACCTTGATCAGAAGAATAGCGGTATTGAATTTGATTGAAATGATAGTCCAAATGAATTTCCATATTGCGTGAAGCGTCGAATAGAGTCACCACTAACGGATCCCGCTCAATTTCATTGAAGTAGAAAATCTCTTCCCCGGCAGCGGTGAGTTCTACCCATAGACCATCGGCCCGTTGGACAAAATAACCCAAAGTTTGGCCATCACGATTCAAATTCTCAAAGGCGATGGTTTCGACAATCGCGGTGGGATCATAATGGGATTGCTCGGCGTAGGCCATCTCAACGATGTCATGGGCAACACCCGGTAAGCCCCATTCCAATTTGTCAGCGATGGTTGTTTTTGCTTCGGTTACGGACACATCCCAATATTCAGCGACGACAACCATATCTTCATAGCTAAAGCCTTCGTCAGTATAGTTGCAAAGACCTTGGCCACTGTAATAGTCCCGGGCCGCCGTTAATTTGCTTTCAACAGTTTGATAGTCCCCGTCTTGGAGGAGTTTGCCAGCGCTGACTTTGGCATTACCGGGGCCTTCTCCCCAAAATTCCCCCAGCATTTTTGCATCGCACCAGGTGTAGTCTGCAAAGAATAAATCAGTCGCATCCTGGGCGGGACTTACGATTAAGGGGGATGCGGTGGTAGGAAGGACATTGGCGGAGAATCCGGACACAAATACTGCACCAGTGGCAATCATTTGTAAGAGGGTGCGGGGGGCGGTAAAAAGTGTGGTTGTCATGGCTCTTGATTTTAAGTGGGAATTTTTGTGTGTTGCCCAGTCTTAGTTGTGCTGCCTATTTACTGATGCACTTTGTGGGGCGATCGCCACTGCAACTAGGCTTGATCAACGCGTCGTTCAGCGAGTTTGAGACGAATTTCTTCGTGGTACTGCTGGGTGATGGGATAAAAGTAAGCGAGTCCTAAGCCAATGATAAGCGCGATGGTCGGTAAGGGGGCGATCGCCAAGCGGATCGCCAAGAGAGCCGAATCAGGTTGCACCGGGGGCGCTTGACCCGGAACAGATTCAACGAAACCAGCCCAGGCCAAGGCTTGACCCACCAGAAATAAGCTAATAGCCAGACCTATTTTCTGGAGGAGCACCATAAAGCCATAAAAAACGCCTTCCCGCCGTTGTCCGGTGGTGAGTTCATCTAGTTCAATCACATCGGGCACCATCGACCAGGGGATCAGATAGCTCACGGACACCCCACAGCCAGCCAAGATTGCACAGGCAAACATTAAACCGATTTGTCCCGGTTGTAGGAAAAATAACCCCACCTGGGCAATAATCCACAGGAAAACGCCCCCAAAATACACCGTTTTTTTCCCTAAGTGTTGACTGAGGGCGCTGGCCACAAATAAAAGCACCAGGGCTGTTCCCTGTACCGCCAGAGCCACATTGGGAAACATCGCATCTGGTAGGCCCATCCAGTTGATCACGAAATAGGGCAAGATCGAAGCGGTTAATTGAATCGCCAGCCAAGAGGCCAGATAGATCCCAATCACGAAGAGAAAGGGTTTGTTACTAAAGGCAATTTTCAGTTGCTCCCGGAAGGGAATCGGGGCCGCAAGATCCGTTTGTTCAGCCAAAGGTACTGTTAAATGGGGTTCCGGCACAGAGCGCACGAATGTCCAACCCGCCACCGCCAGCAATAGCCCCGCAGAAATAAACAAAAATGGCCATAAAATTGGCCCCTGGAGCAACCCCAACCCAGCCAGGCCACTCACCCCAGCCATTCCCCATAACCCTTGACCCAATCGCTGCCGTTGCCGAGGGTTTAGGATTGGCGATCGCCCCTTCTCTTGGAGCCGCAACGTACACCACAACAGCGCCAAGCCCGCAAACACTGAACAAACGAGCCCCAGAAGGCTGTACTGCTTTAGGGGATCATCCGGATAAGCTTGGAAGATCAACCGCGCCACAATCAGCGAAAAAATACTAGAGCCAATGGAAAAACTAAACCGAAAACTGTTGAGACTGGTGCGTTCGTGGTAATCCTGGGTTAACTCTGGGGTGAGGGCCGCGTAGGGCAAATTAACCGCTGTGTAGGCCAGGTTAAATAAAATGCCCATCACAATGTAGTAGCCAAACAAAAACCAATCATTCACTTGATCAATTTCGCTCAATTGGGGAACCAACCACTGCCCAAAAAAGACAAAGACAAAGGGAATAATTCCCCCCAGCATCCAGGGCAAGCGTCGGCCCCAGGGATGACGAGTGCGATCGCTCCATACCCCCACAATCGGATCATTGATGGCGTCGGAAATTTTGCCGATCATCAAGATGCTCCCCGCCAGGCCCGGTGGTAAACCCGCTACCTGGGTAAAAAAGTACAACAGAAAGAAAACCAAGACATTTGCCGTGAGAGCTGGCCCAATATCGCCCGCCCCAAAGGCAATTTTTGTCGATAGGTTGAGTTTTTCTGATGGGGGATGGAACGGCTGGGTCATGGCAGGGACGCCCGCTTGGGGGCGCAAAGAAACTGCTTGCAATTGTAGTGGCTGCTACGGTAATCGGCGATCGCCAACTCAGAAACGGGGAATGTAAAATAAAATTCACGCCTTTTCGTAACCAAATCCCTATGCAATCTTCCTTGATCAATGGCCGTTACCAAATCGTGAAGACCCTCGGACAGGGTGGATTTGGGGATACCTTTTTGGTGAAAGACCTACAACTGCCCTCCCAACGGCAATGTGTGCTGAAATCACTCAAGGTACAGGCCACCAGCCCCCAAACGGTCCAGGAGATGCAGCGACGCTTTCAACGGGAAGCCGCCATCCTCGAAGGCCTGGGGGAAAAACATAATCAGATCCCCAAGCTCTACGCCTACTTTGAGGAGCAGGGACGATTTTATTTGGTGCAAGAATGGATCGATGGGCTGACACTTCAGGACATCGTTAAACAGCAGGGCAGTCTAAGCCCACTCCAGGTACAACAAATTTTGCTGGACTTGTTGCCCGTCCTCCAACTGGTTCATGACCAATACATCATTCACCGGGATATTAAGCCAGAAAATATTATCCTGCGCAGTAGCGATCGCAAACCCGTTTTAATTGACTTTGGGGCCGTCAAGGAAGCCCTGACCACCGCCATTCACCTGGACTTGAGCCAGCCCGTCTCTGTGGCGATCGGCACCCCCGGCTACATGGCCCCCGAACAGGGCACCGGGCGTCCCGTCTATTCCAGTGATTTGTATGGCCTTGGGTTTACGGCGATTTTTCTCCTCACTGGCCAATCTCCCCAACAGTTTCCCAACGATCCCCAAACGGGGGAATTGATTTGGCAGCAGGATTTTCCCTATCTGCAAACGCCATTGGGTCAAGTCATTGCGAAGGCGGTGAAATTCCATCCCCGCGATCGCTTTCCCACGGCCCAGGCGATGTTAAATGCTCTCCGGAATGCAGTGGGCACTGCGGCGGCTCCGGCCCCGGTAGTTAATGGCAATCAAACCACCGCCACGCGGGTTGTGGGATCGCCCCCCGTGGCAAGACGTACCACATTACCGACAAGCACCACCGCCGCCCAACCCCAGGAAACAGAAAATGGTGGCTGTTGGCGTTTGGCGATTCTCACGGTTTTGTTTAGCGGTATTGGCATCAGTGCGGGAATTTGGTTGACCTTTGCCCTCGTCGGGCGATCGCCTGAACCTCAAACTTTCCCCGAAGATCCAGCCTTGAACACAGAGAGCAATTCGCCTGTTCTTGAAACTCCCCTACCCGAACCGACCCCAGAGCCGGAACCGGAACCGGAACCCATTCCAGAACCAGAACCCGAACCGGAACCCATTCCAGAGCCGGAGCCGGAGCCAGAACCGACCCCAGAACCTACTCCCAGCCCTGGAGAAATTCCGTTAATTCCCGTGGGGACTCCCGGCGCCGCCATTCCCCAAATTATTTCTGTGCCCCCCACCGATCAACGGCCTGGCTTTTGGGGTGATAGTACGGCGATTTTGTATCGTAACTATGGCCCGGCGAATGTCAGCCTCGGCTACATCGTTGACAACACAACGGGCACCCTGGCCCAGACGGAAATCACTTTTCCGGTGGGGACTGACCTCAGCGTGATCCAACAAACCCTGGGTGGCCTCTTGCCCGAAGGCGTGCCCCCGGAAGTGAACCAAGCGGTGGCTAGTGTCTACAACCGCAATAGCAGTTCCCAATCCTTCACCACGGCTAACCACCGGGGTCAAATTAAACGCAACGATAGCGATCGCCTTTATCTCGGCATCTGGAATCCCGGCTTCCACGATTAGGCTCTGGGCAGTCCCCGTTGGGCGAGGAGAGCGCTCCCATAGGCGGCTTCTGGTTGGGGTGAAATAAGCACTGGACAACGGAGGTAACGGGCGCGAATTTGTGTCCAGACTGGGTTTTTTGCCCCACCACCAGCGGTAAAGACGGTGCTAACGGGGGGCGCTCCTAGGGCCTGTAACTTTTGGTAACCCTGGGCTTCAATGCGGGCGATGCCTTCTAAGAGGCCTTGCAAAAACTGGCGGGAATCTTGGGGCCGTGGGGTTAATTTTGGTGGCAAAGTTGGGTCATTAATCGGAAAGCGATCGCCAGGCCGCAGCAACGGATAATAATTTAAGCCGCTGTCCTGGTGGGGGTTAAGGGTGACACTGAGTCGTTGCAGTTGTGTGTCATCAAAATAATGTTTGAGCACGGCACCGCCTGTATTTGAAGCGCCACCCACGAGCCACAGATGACCAAACCGATGACTGTAGACCCCGGCGGCCAGGTCTTGAATCGGGCGATCGCCTAACAATTTCAGCACCAGCGTGGAGCCGAGGGAGGTCACTGCTTGCCCAATTTCCTGGGCACCACTGGCGATAAAGGCCGCAATACTATCGGTGGTTCCAGCGCAAATTTGACAGTGGGGATTGATCCCAAACCGCCGGGCAACGGTCGCTAAAATCTTCTGTTTCCCAGCACCGGGGGTTTGCACTTGGGGCAGTAAATGAAACAGAGGATGCTGTTGTAACCAGAAAGGATAACCCAGATTTTCGACGTCGTAGCCAAGTTTTAGGACGTTGTGGTAATCGCTCAGGCTAAAGTTGCCGTGGAGTAAGCCACTTAACCAATCCGCCTGATGGCAAAAATAGTTGGCCCCCTGGGTTAACCCCTGGGATTCAAACCAGAGTAATTTGGCGAGGCTGGCCGTGGCCGATTGCACGAGATGTTGGGGCGGTGCCAAGGTGCGGAGCATTGGTAAAACAGTCTGGCCCCGGTCATCGTTGTAAAGCAGGGCTTCTGTAATCGCTTCTCCGGAGGCATCACAGAGTAGAACTGTGCCAGAGGTGCCATTGAGGGCGATCGCCTGGAGATTTTGCCGAATCTCTAGATTGAGGGCGGCGAGTAAATGCCAGAGTGCCTCGCGCCAACCCTGGGGCGTTTGTTCAAGGGGATTTACACTAATCGTCTGGGAAATTTCACCCTCACCTGTAATGGCGATCGCCCGTGCCCCAGAAGTCCCAAAATCAAGGCCGAGGTAAAATGGCGCGGTCATCAGTCTTCGGTATAAATACAGCCTGCGGTGCAAGTTTCTTTAATTTCTACCGCCGCTAAACCCGGTAAATCCACTTTTTTTAGTTCTTGGTAAATCCATTGGGCGATCGCCTCGCTGGTGGGACTTTCCATCCCCAAGGAATCATTCAAATGGTAGTGATCTAGGTACTGATCTAGTAGCGGCTGGACGTATTTTTTAATCTCGCCAAAATCAAAAAGCATCCCCTGTTTTGGCCCCGTTTCCTGGAGGCGATCGCCCCGCAGATACACCCGCATCACCCAACTATGGCCGTGGAGACGGGCGCATTTACCATCGTGGTGGGGCAGTTGGTGGGCTGCCTCAAAGCGAAATTCTTTATAGAGTTCCCACTGGGCCATGATGGTTTAGGCCCAGGCCAGGTAAGGCAATTTTGTCGCCGTTGTGGCAATCTCCGCCTGGTTCGCCACCAATTGACCACAACTATCCCAAGTGCCAGCGAGTAATGCTTGTCTAGCCCCTTCTCCTAACTGGATTTGACCCGACCAATCACCGCAGGAAACTGTCAAATTTTCTAGATCGACGCTGGTGGCCGCCTGGGGGTTAGCTTCTAACTGACCTTGTAATGCTTCGACCGTCGCCCGATCCGCCGTTACACAGGGGACGCCGTTGGCGAGGCAGTTTCCAAAGAAAATTTCCGCAAAACTTTCACCCACAATGGCTTCAATACCCCATTTCAAAAGGGCTTGGGGGGCGTGTTCCCGTGAAGAGCCGCAGCCGAAATTGCCGTTGACCACGAGGATATTCGCATTCTGATACTGGGGTAAATCAAAGGGATGCTCGCCGTCTAGTTGCTGGCGATCGTCCGCAAAAGCTTGTTCCCCAAGGCCATCAAAGGTGACACACTTCAGAAACCGTGCGGGAATGATGCGGTCTGTGTCGATGTCGTTGCCCCGGAGCGGGATCCCTGTGCCAGAAACTTGCTTGATTTCGCTGCTCATATCTCGTTTGAATCGGTGACCAGTGGGAGATTGCTAATTTAGCATACTTTCCTGGGGCAATTGCCACAGTGAAAAGGAAACCCCAGGGGCGATCGCCAAAAGACGAAACCTCGTTTAATAGATATAATCTGTTACGAAAGCCATTAAGAAATGTTGCGTCCCATGAACAACCCCGTCCTCCAAGCCCTGGCCTATGGCCGCGCCTTTGCAGAAGTCCTCAAAGAGAGGGTAGAAGACAGTTTGACGGATCTGCTTAGTGATCTTGGTAAATTCGATGCAGAACGCAATCAATGGTTTCAGGAATTTGCCCAAGAAGTCCAGACCCGCGCCGAACGGGAAGCGGCTAATCAAGGTAATTCTAGCCGCCCGATCACCATTGACATTGACGGCGACGATCGCCCCGCTGACCTCCAGGAGATGATCGACAATCTCCGGGCAGAAATTGCGAGCCTCAAAGCGGAACTCAAGCAATATCGCGATACCCAAAATTAAGCTTTTTCTTCCAAGGCGATCGCCCTAGCCACACTATACTTCTCCTTTCCGTAAACCCATTTCGATAGGCAAATTCTTTGTGTCTGCTCTGTCTTCCCAAGCCAATTCCAGGGTCTCTAATCCCAACGCCACCCCAACACCGCGCCTAGAGCGGGCTAAATCTACCTATCGCTGGAACCGTGGAAACTACTCCAAAAATCGGCGACGGTTCGACATTTGGGTATTTGTGCTCACCCTAATCTTTAAACTGATCCGCAACGGCAAGAAATGGACTTATGCGGGTGGTTTTACCGAAGAGAAACTCTCAGCCCGGCAAAAAATTCAAGCCCAGTGGATTAAAGATAGCTTCCTCGAATTGGGGCCTACTTTTATTAAAGTCGGTCAACTCTTTTCAACCCGCGCCGACCTATTTCCCGAAGCATACGTCCAGGAATTGTCTAAGCTCCAAGACCGCGTCCCAGCCTTTTCCTACGAACAAACGAAGCAAATAATCGAAGCAGACCTCGGCAAACCGATTAATATTCTGTTTCGCAGCTTCGATCCCGTTCCCCTCGCGGCGGCGAGTCTCGGCCAAGTCCACAAAGCCCAACTCCACAGCGGCGAAGAAGTAGTGGTTAAAGTCCAACGACCGGGCCTGAAACAGCTTTTCACCATTGATCTGGCGATCCTCAAAAAAATTGCCTGGTATTTCCAAAACCATCCCCGTTGGGGCAAAAACCGTGACTGGCTTGGAATCTACGCTGAATGCTGCCGTATCCTCTGGCAGGAAGTAGATTACCTCCAGGAAGGACGCAGTGCCGATACCTTCCGGCGTAACTTCCGGGGGATTGACTGGGTAAAAGTACCAAAGGTCTACTGGCGTTATGCCTCACCGCGAGTGTTGACCTTGGAGTATGTACCGGGGATCAAAATTAGCCATTACGAAGCCCTGGAAGCGGCCGGCCTAGAACGCAAACAATTGGCGAAACTCAGCGCCCGGGCCTATTTACAACAATTACTAAATGATGGTTTTTTCCATGCTGACCCCCACCCCGGTAATCTGGCGGTGAGTCCCGATGGGGCACTCATTTTCTATGATTTTGGGATGATGGGAGAAATCAAGGCCAATGTCAAAGCTGGCCTTATGGAAACCATGCTGGGAATTACAGAAAAGGATGCCGACCGGGTGATGAACTCCCTCGTTACCCTGGGGGCCTTGGAAGCAACCGGAGACTTGGCACCGGTACGCCGTTCGATCCAATTTATGTTGGATAATTTTATGGATAAGCCCTTTGAGGCCCAATCGATTACGGCGATTAGTGATGACCTTTACGAAATTGCCTACGACCAGCCCTTTCGGTTTCCAGCAACCTTTACCTTTGTGATGCGGGCTTTTTCTACCTTAGAAGGGGTCGGCAAAGGTCTTGATCCAGAGTTCAATTTTATGGCGGTGGCTCAACCCTTCGCCCTCCAGGTTATGAGTGAAAATTTACCCAGCGGCAGCAACATTATTGACCAGTTAGGACGCCAGGCGGCACAACTGAGCACTTCCACCTTTGGTTTGCCACGGCGCATTGAAGACACCATCGACAAGCTAGACCGGGGTGATATTCGTATCCGGGTGCGGGCCCAGGAGTCTGACCGACTGCTCCGCAAATTGGGGGGAATGCAACTGGCGACAAATTATACGTTGATTTTTTGTGCGCTGATTTTGTCTGCTACCCTGTTATTTGTGAATGGCTCATTCATTCCGACGGCGGTGGTGGGGGCGATCGCCTTGGTGCCTGGTTGGGCATTATGGCGTCTCCTTAAAAAACTAGATCGCTACGACCGCAAATTTTAGCTAAATTTAGATAAGTTCTAATCTAGTACGCTACTTTTTCAGCTATTTTCCCGAAACCATGCTTATGAAATGTCGCTTTACGGGGCAAACTGATCCCGGGTTGGTGCGCTCCGCTAACCAAGACTCCTACTATTGTGATCCCGACGGGCGATTTTTCATCGTTGCCGATGGCATGGGAGGACACGCAGGGGGAGAAGAAGCTAGTCGGATTGCCGTAGAAACCATCCAGCAATATTTAGAGGCTAATTGGGAAAGCCCAGAAAGCTCAGAAGATCTTTTAGAAACGGCTCTTATCAAAGCCAATGAGGCAATCCTCGCGGATCAACTCGACAACCCAGCCCGTCAAGACATGGGTACGACAGCGGTGATGGTGTTATTTCGGGGCGATCATGTTTGGCGCGCCCACGTGGGAGATTCTCGCCTCTATAGTTTCCGGGGAGATACCCTCATTCAAGTAACCGGCGATCATACCTGGGTCTCCCAGGCAGTGCAGTCGGGAGATATTACGGCAGAACAGGCGAAGGTGCATCCCTGGCGTCATGTCCTTTCCCAATGTCTGGGTCGTAAAGATTTAAGCTTGATTGACCTGGCTACCCTAGAGATTCACAGTGGCGATCGCCTGTTGTTATGCAGCGATGGTCTAACGGAAGAGGTAGATGACTCAGAAATCCAATTTATTCTGAGCGCTAATGATGACCTCGACCAGGCAGCGGCGGCTTTAATTGAAACGGCTAAAGATAACGGTGGTTCCGATAACGTCACCGTAGTTTTGGTGCAGGTTGAAGCCGACTAGCCCAAATTTTCCATAATCCATAACTCACAACAATCGGTAAGTAACACCGAGGGTATAGCGTTCGCCGGGAGCGAGGGTGATAGTCTCGGCGGCAGCATTGGCCGTTTCGACGCAGAGAAATTTTTGATAAGCAGCATCGGGAAGATCGCTCATCGTCGCAGTTTTGGTGGCCCCAGGGTTCCAGACAATGGTGGTTTGGCTGTGGTGACTGTGGATTTCGATCTGTCGCCCCAGGCTAGAATCCTCAATGGTGAGGTGAGCAGGAGTATGTTGATAAATGCGGTCTAGTTCCCCCTGGATCGTGACTTCGCCAATTTGTGATTTTTGCTGTGTGCTGTCTACCTTATCGATGTAATCAAGGCCCGCAAGACCCAGCACTTTCACCCGCTGAATGTCGCCGATGGTGAAGTAGGTGTGGAGAGCTTGGGTAATGGTCATCGGCCTTTGATCGCGGTTATGACTCGTGAGTTCGAGATCTAAGCTTTCGCTTACGGTGACGGCGATCGCCAGTTCAAAAGCATAATCCCAAATTTTGCGGGTCTCTTCGTCATCTTGCAAGCTTAAAATAACGCGGGTTGCGCCATTGGCGAGGGTTTCGGTATGCCGGACAGTCCAGAGGCGATCGCGGGCAAAACCATGGTTTGCTCGCCCTAATCCGTCCGGGTCTGCCCCAAACCAGGGCCAACAGATGGGAATCCCACCCCGGATCGCTTTTCCTGGTTGGTAGTGACTGCGATCGCTCAAAAATAAAAGATCGGCCTGGGCGTTGCTTGGTTGGAAAGAGAGCACCTGTCCGCCATAGAGAGAGATTTCTGCCGTGGCAAACCGATTCTTGATTTTGATCACCGGAAAACCCGGTTGGCGATCGCCAAAGGAAAGTTCAGGCAGGCCGTATTGTTGATTGAGTTGGTCAAGATGCATAAAAACTGTGGAGCGCTACTGCCATTTTAGTGAAAATTGCCAGGGCCAGAATCTACCACTGCCGCCCCAAAACTCCGGCATAATAGACAGCGAACGACTTTTCTTTTCCCCAACCATTTATGCTGTGTTGCCTCCGCATTGAAAATTTTGCGTTGATCGATCATCTAGAACTCGATTTACAGGCTGGGTTGATGGTTTTGACCGGGGAAACGGGGGCCGGAAAGTCAATTATTCTGGATGCCCTCGATCTTGCCCTTGGCGGAAAAGCAACGGCGCGGTTAATTCGGGCGAAAAATGATCAAGGAGATGCCACGGGGGAACGGGCGTTTATTGAAGCAACCTTTAGCCTCACCCCCAGCATCAAACAATGGTTACAGAGCCAAGACATTGATCTGCTAGAAGATGAAACGGTGATTTGTAGTCGGGAGTTGAGTCTGACCCGCACTGGTTTGCGATCGCGCAGTCGCGTTAACGGGATTATTCTCAATCAGGGTTTGATGGCGGAACTCCGGGCGCAACTGCTAGAAATTACCGCCCAGGGTCAAACAGTTGAACTCCTGATTCCTGAACGGCAACGAATTCTCCTCGATAGCTACGGTGGCTCCCAGGTACAACAGCAACGGCAACTTGTAAATTTAGCCTATCAAACTTATCTCAAAGCAAAGCAATTACTCGAAAGTCGGCGCACTTCGGAGCAAGAACGGCTCCAACGGCTAGATTTACTGCAATATCAACTCCAAGAGCTTCGTGATGCCCATTTAGAGGATTCTGAAGAGCTAGAAACCTTACAACAGGAAGGCGATCGCCTTTCCCATGTGGTGGAATTGCAACAGCTCAGTTACCAGGCACACCAAATTTTGTACCAAAATGACGATCCCGAAACCCCGGCGGTGGCGGATCTTTTGGGGGAGGCTGAGAACCTGCTCAAAGAAATGGTGGACTATGATACCCAGTTAAATGGCATTCTCGACATGGTGCGCAATGCCCTTACAGAGGTAGTAGAAGCAGGCCACCAAATCAGCACCTACAACAACAATCTTGAAGCTGACCCAGAACAATTGGCTGACATTGAGGCCCGAATGCGGGTGCTAAAGCAAATTTGCCGTAAGTATGGCCCGACCCTCAGCGAGGCGATCGCCTACCGGGACAAACTTCAGGGGGAGCTAGATGTCCTCACCGCTGCGGATCAGTCCCTTGAAGCCCTAGAGCAAGACTGTGGAATTAAATATCAAGACTTAGAAGTCCATTGCCAAAAATTAAGCCAATTACGCCAAAAAGCAGCCCAAAAATTAGAAAAGCAACTGATTAAAGAACTGAAACCCTTGGCGATGGCAAAGGTGAGTTTTGAATGTCGCCTTAGTCCCATCTCGCCTACCGCCGCCGGAGCCGATCAGGTGACGTTTTATTTCAGCCCGAACCCTGGAGAGGTGGCTCAACCCCTCGCTGAGATTGCTTCTGGTGGGGAAATGAGTCGCTTTCTCCTCGCCCTCAAAGCCTGTTTCACCCAGCAGCAGACGACGCCGAAAACTTTGGTGTTTGATGAAATTGACGCCGGGGTTTCTGGGAAAGTCGCCCAGGCGATCGCCACCAAGCTCCACCACCTCAGCCAGTATCATCAGGTGCTTTGCGTCACCCACCAACCCCTCATTGCCGCCATGGCTGATGGACATTTTCGCGTTACAAAACAGGTGCAATCCCAGGCAAAAAATCAAAAAGGCGATCGCACCCTTGTCGCCGTAGAATCCCTACAGCACCATCAGAAACGCCGCGATGAATTAGCCCAGTTGACGGGGGGTCATGCCGCCGAGGAAGCAATTTCCTTCGCTGAATCCCTCTTAGTCCAGGCCCAAACCCTCAAGGCGGGCAGCAAAATGACCCAAGCCTAGCCCAAATGGCTTTGCACCACATTGACCAAGTGTTGCGTCCAATATTCCGCGAGGTATTGTTCCTCGGCCTCGACCATCACCCGAATGACAGGTTCCGTCCCCGAAGCTCGCACCAGCACCCGTCCTTTATCACCCATGGCTGCTTCGGCTTTAGCAATTTCTGTTTGAAGCACGTCGCAGTTCTGCCAATTTAAACGGCGATCGCGATCTTCGACCCGCACATTTTTCAGGAACTGGGGATAGGTTTGGAAACTTTGATCAATTAACTCATTGAGGGGAACCCCTGCCTCCCGGACGAGGGCTGCTAAATGCAATGCCGTTTGGATCCCGTCCCCAGAAACGCTGTGGTGATGGCAAAGAATATGACCCGATTGTTCGCCACCGAGCATCGCCCCCGTCTGCCACATGGCCGCTTGGACATACTGATCGCCAACGGCAGTCCGATGAAGTTGTCCTCCCAGTTTTTCCCAGGCCCGCTCAAAGCCCAGATTTGCCATTACGGTACCGACAATTAAATTGTTCGGCAGTTGGCCCGCTGCCTGGAGTTGTTTCCCCCAAAGGTAGAGGATGTAATCCCCATCAACGATCCGGCCTGTGTTATCCACAGCAATCACCCGGTCGGCGTCCCCATCAAAGGCAAAGCCGAGATCCGCGTTGTGGAACTGCACCGCCCCTTGGAGTTGGTCGATGTGGGTAGAGCCGCAGTTGACGTTAATTTTGTTGCCGTCTGGTTGGTGGTGCAGGGCAATCACTTCTGCACCGAGGGCTTGGAAAAGTTCGGGAGCCAAATGCACAGAAGCGCCCCAGGCCAAATCGAGCACAATTTTGAGGCCGTCGAGGGATAAACCTTGGGGAAGTGTCGCAAAAACTGCATTCCGGTATTGCTGGGTCAGTTCCTTTTGGTGTTGGTAGGAACCACAGTTATTGGTTTGCGACAGAATATTTTCTAGGCGATCGCCGCGCAGACCCGCTTCAATCTTGGCACTGAGATCCTTGAGGAGTTTCGTCCCAGCGTCACTAAAAAACTTAATGCCATTATCTTCGGGGGGGTTGTGGCTGGCGGAAATCATGATGCCGCCGATGGCGTCCGTGGTGCGGGCCAGATAGGAAACACAGGGCGTTGGACAAAGGCCCACATGCCACACTTCTAATCCAGAGGCGGTCAAACCAGCGGCGATCGCCATCGCTAACATATCACTGGAGTTGCGAGAATCTTGCCCAATGATCACGGGGGCGCGTCGTGCCGCTGTTTCCTGGAGCACTTGTCCAGCCCAGTAGCCAACTTGGAGCGCAAAGGGAGCCGTGAGTAGATCACCTGCTTTACCCCGAATCCCGTCAGTCCCAAATAATGAACCTGCGGGTAAATCACACCGTAGGGCTTGGGGCGGATAGCTCGCCAACATACGACTCAGGGGATGTCCTTCCTCTGGCATGATCATCATGGGTTTTGCTCCTCACAACATACAGACACAACGATATCAGTGATTGATTTGTCCTGACCACTATGGGGCCGCTTTTATCAGGGATTGGTATCAATGGTGTCTGGTTTAAAAACCTGGGGTGAGGATAAGGCCTCTATTTACTGATTTATTCGCTGAAATCTGCATCTAAATTAGGATCTGTTTCAGGAAAGGTCACAGTGGCATAGATATCAGCCAAGGAAATATCTAACTCTAACGATTGCACCTTGAGAACTGCGTCTTGGCTCTGGTAACTTTCGAGAATCCAGAGCTTCCCTTCGCTGCGCCGAAAACAGTCCACGGAATATTGGGTGGTGCTGACTAAAATGTATTCCTGCAAGCTGGGAATGGTGCGGTAAAACTTAAACTTATCTCCCCGGTCAAAACCTTCTGTCGATTCTGACAATACTTCAACAATGACTTTAGGTTGGGTCACATAGGACAAACTCAAATCATCGTCATCATCACAACTGACAACCAGATCTGGATAGAAAAACTTTTTTCCTGCTGATAAACGCACTTTCACATCAGCCATATAGGTACGGCAAGGGGAATCGCCTAAATGGTTACGGCAGGCGATCGCCAAGTTTAAGCTCACGGTATTGTGGGCGCGGGTTGCCCCAGCCATAGCATAAGCTTCTCCATGCATATATTCATGCTTAATGTCGCTATGTTTCTCTAACTCTAAATATTCTTCGGGACTGAGGTACTGATCTGAAGTGAGGGCAACCATGATGTTTTCAACAATTAGGTGACATTCCCTTCCATTTTGCCAAGAATTTACGGAGTGGCATCCCTAAGGGGAATGATTCGCGATTTGATCCAGGTCAGCTCCGGGCAAGATAAAGTGTCTTTTCCTGAGCTCGTCCCAAGCCATTTCGTAAGCCGCAATACTTTAGGAAAAGGGAAAAGTAGGGTTAAATGAGATGGGAATTTTTCCTCTTTTCGTTTTTTCAATAAGCAAAATTTAACGCAAATTCTATGGTTGCCCTCACCCCAAATCCTAGCTACAGTGTCACGATCCAGCTACGCATTCCCAACCGGGCGGGCACTTTGGCCAATGTGACCCAGGCGATCGCCAACGTGGGAGGCAGCCTCGGCAATATTGAGTTGGTAGAACGGGATCTGAAGTTTTTAATTCGCAATATCACCGTAGATGCATCCAGCGAAAAACACGCTGGGGACATTGTCGATGCTGTCAAAGCGGTGCCAGAGATTGAAATCCTTAAGGTTTTAGACCGGACTTTTGCGATTCACCAGGGGGGGAAAATTACCGTCGAAAGTCGCATTCCCCTAACGGTGCAGTCCGATTTAGCGATGGCCTATACGCCGGGGGTGGGTCGCGTTTGTCAGGCGATCGCCGAGAAACCGGAACAGGTCTATGATTTGACCGTGAAAAGCAATATGGTGGCGATCGTCACCGATGGTAGCGCTGTTTTGGGGTTAGGCAATTTGGGGCCGGAAGCCGCAATGCCTGTGATGGAAGGGAAAGCGATGCTCTTTAAGGAGTTTGCTGGGGTGAATGCATTTCCCATTTGCCTGGCCACCCAGGATGTCGAAGAAATTGTCCGTACCGTGAAATATCTCGCCCCGGTGTTTGGCGGTGTGAATTTAGAAGATATTGCGGCGCCCCGCTGTTTTGAGATTGAACAACGGCTGAAGGCAGAAACCGATATTCCCATCTTCCACGACGATCAGCACGGCACAGCGATTGTTTCCCTTGCCGCCCTATTTAATGCCCTGAAATTAGTCAAAAAAGACCTACAAAGCGTCAAAATCGTGATCAATGGGGCAGGGGCTGCGGGGGTGGCGATCGCCAAATTACTCCGGCAAGCAGGGGCAACGGATATTTGGATGTGTGACTCTAAGGGCATTATTTCCAGCCAGCGGGATAATCTCACCCCCGAAAAGCGAGCCTTTGCCGTGGCCGCCTCTGGTACCCTCGCCGAGGCGATGCAGGATGCAGATATTTTCCTTGGGGTAAGTGCGCCCGGTGTGGTGACCCCCGCAATGGTGACATCCATGGCGAAAGACCCGATCGTCTTTGCAATGGCCAACCCGATCCCCGAAATTCAGCCGGAACTGATCATGGATAAAGTGGCGGTGGTGGCTACCGGGCGCAGCGATTACCCGAACCAAATCAATAATGTCCTCGCGTTTCCTGGGGTATTCCGGGGTGCCCTCGATTGTCGCGCCTCCAGCATTACCACCAATATGTGTCTCCAAGCGGCCCAGGCGATCGCCTCCTTGGTTAGCCCGGCCCAGTTGGATCGAGAGCATATTAT
This sequence comes from Picosynechococcus sp. PCC 7002, assembly GCF_963860125.1. Classification (NCBI taxonomy): domain Bacteria; kingdom Bacillati; phylum Cyanobacteriota; class Cyanophyceae; order Chroococcales; family Geminocystaceae; genus Picosynechococcus; species Picosynechococcus sp. PCC 7002. The sequence goes on along the minus strand of NZ_CAWLFA010000001.1, from coordinate 476,392 downwards.
TCCCTCGGTTTTCGACCAACGGGTCGCTGCCGCCGTCGCCGCCGCCGTCGGTCAAGCCGCCCGCCAAGATGGTGTTGCTCGCCGCTAACGGAATTCTCCCCTGAGGGGAGATGCCGCGAGGCAAAGAGGGTTAGCTTCTGAGGGTCACGGCAAACTGTTTAACCAGCGCATCCCGCACCTTTTGGTGGACTGGATCAATCTCCTCGTCCGTTAGGGTTTTATCCGCAGCTCGATACTGCAAACTAAAAGCCAAACTGCGCTGGCCTTCAGGGGCGTGCTCACCGCGATATTCATCAAATAACTCCACCCCAGCCAACAGTTTTTTTGCTGTTTTCTGCATGGCCTGCTCCAGGTCGGCTACAGACGTTTCGAGGGGGGCAAAGAACGCCAAATCGCGGGTGACTGCGGGGTAAGTAGAAAAGGCCTTAAAAATGGGTACCTGTTGGGATGGACGACTCAACACCGTTTGCAGCAGATCAAGTTTCAGCTCAAAAACATACACCGCATCGATCAAATCTTTTTCCTGACGTAGTTGGGGGTGGAGTTGTCCAAAAATCCCCAGTTGACGACCCTGAAGCCAGAGAGACGCTGTCCGACCGGGATGCAATTTTTCGTTGCTGGTATCTGCCCGATAGCTCACCTCCAAGCCCAGTTGCCGGAAGGCGGCATCAAGGAATCCCTTCGCTTCATACCAAGACATTGGTTGACCTTTGCCACCAACAGCCCAACTGCCATCGGGATTGAGATTGCCCCCTAAAATTCCAGCCAGATAATCAGCTTCGGCATAGTTTTCGTTGTCGTCTAGCCAAAAAACGCGACCCAGTTCAAAGGCATTGAGGGCACCATTGCCTTGGGATTGGTTGTAGGCAAAGGCATCAATTAACCCTGTGAGCAACTCCTTTCGTAAGGCAGAATATTCCACAAACAGGGGGTTACTGAGTTTGATGTCAGCAAGTTCTGGCTTAACCAAGGAGTAATGCACCACTTCGGTCAGGCCAATCGCCCGGAAGCTGCCCCGCAATTGACGATTTACTTTTTCGGCTGGAGACAAAAAACCAGCGGCGGATTGACTCGGTAAAGTATCGCAGAAATTGTCATAGCCATAGAGACGGGCCACTTCTTCGATAAGGTCAATTTCGCGTTCTAAATCGCGATAACGGTAGGGGGGCACAGCCACTTCCCAGACCCCTTCTCCTGTGGATTCGAGGGTACAGCCGAGATCCGCCAAAATGCGTTCCACATCGGCGAGGGGCACGTCAAAAATTTTGCCGTCCTTATGGACATGGCCGAGGACTTCGTGGAGCCGTTGTAAACGCAGAGGAATTTTAGGTCGGGCATTGGGATCGGGTCGGGTATCCGTGAGACCACGCTGAACCACAGTTCCCCCGGTGAGTTCTTGGAGGAGGGCGATCGCCCGTTGGGCCGCCCGGTCTAATTCCACTTGGTTGACACCCCGTTCATAGCGAGTCGAAGATTCACTCCACAAACCAACGGCACGGGAAGACCGTCGGATGGTGACGGGTTCAAATAGGGCTGCTTCTAAAACAATATTCTGGGTGCCATTGTGAACTTCCGTACTTTCACCACCCATTACCCCCGCCAAAGCAACAGGGACATCATTGGCGGTAATTACCAAATTTTTCTCAGCTAGCTTGCGCTCTTGACCATCGAGGGTCGTTAACATTTCCCCGGCTTTGGCAAACCGCACCCCAAGGGCAACGGTTTCAGATCCTGCCACCTGGGCAAGACGCTCCCGGTCAAAGGCATGGAGGGGCTGTCCCCATTCGAGGAGCACATAGTTGGTGATATCAACAACATTATTAATCGGGCGGGTGCCAGCCGCTTGGAGCCGGAATTTTAACCAATCAGGAGAAGGCGCTGTCGTCACACCTTCGATCACCGTACCGAGATAGGCGGGACAGGCGACAGGATCGGCCACGGTGATGGTCAACGTTTCCGGGGCGGTATCCATGGCCGGAATTTCTGGGAGTTTGACATCTACGCCAGTGAGAGCTGCCACTTCCCGCGCGACGCCAACCATACTGAGGGCATCGGCTCGGTTAGCGGTGGCGGTTAAATCCAATACCACATCATCTAAGCCGAGGAGGGGGCGCACGTCCATCCCCGGCTTTAGGTCTGGTTGTTCAAAAATGTGAATGCCTTCGGAGTCTTTTTCTAAGCCCAATTCGGAGAGGGAGCAAATCATCCCGGAGGATTTTACACCCCGGAGTTTGGTGGGTTTTAGTTTGAGGTCAATGGTGGGTAAGTAGGTGCCTAGGGTAGCGACGGGGACAAAGATATCGGCCCGGACATTTTTCGCCCCACAGACAATGGTTGAAAGTTCGTCTGCACCAATATCGACTTGACAGACGCTCAGTTTGTCGGCGTCGGGATGGGGTTCGCGGCTTACAACTTTACCAACAACGACACCATTGGCCAGGCGGCGGCGATCTTCGATTTCTTCTACTTCAAACCCAGCAATGGTTAGGGTTTTGGCTAATTCTTCTGGCGATAGGGTGATCTCAACAAATTCTTTTAACCAATTCAGGGAAATCCGCATTGACTTTTTGGGGCATTACATTAGTTTCAAGGAGTTTATTTTAAACGTTTCCCTCCCCTTACCGGGGAAAATATTGGGGGCGATCGCCATAGATGATATCCCACAGATCCTGACAGAAAGACCCAAGCCCTGAGCCGAAACGCGCCCTTTTAGGGAACGCTAAGAACACGCCTAGCAAACCCCCAGACACCATCCCAGTACGTTAAGGTGGTGAGATATGATGGAGCTTGAGGTGAACACACCATCACAGGTCATCCCCGTTGGTGCGTCAGATCACAACGCCATGCTTGCTCACGGTAACAAAATAGGCGACCAAAACTTTCCTTGCAGAGGCGATCGCCTCTCTCATTAAGGTGACTCTGGATGAGCTACTGTATCAATCCCAAATGTTCCAACCCCAAAAATCCCCTCAAGGCGCGAGTCTGCGGAACCTGTGGCAGTAGCCTAATCCTGCGCCAACGCTATAAACCCCTCAAAAGCTTAGGCCATGGTGGTTTTGGCGCCACCTTCCTCGCGGTAGATTTGAACCTCCCTGGCAAACCATCCTGTGTGATCAAGCAACTGCGTCTTGCGAGCAACGTGCCTCACCTGTTCCAGATGGCCCGCGAACTGTTTGAACGGGAGGCCGAGACCCTCGGTCGCATCGGCAATCATCCCCAGGTGCCCCGCCTCCTGGATTACTTTGAAGACGACAATCATTTTTACCTCGTCCAGGAATATGTCAAAGGCAATAATCTGCAGCAGGAAGTGAAAAAAAATGGGCCATTTAGTGAAGCCGGCGCGCGGCAATTTCTCAGTGAAGTTTTACCTGTCATCCAATATATTCATTCCCAACAGGTGATCCACCGGGATATCAAGCCCGCAAACCTGATTCGCCGCGACCAAGACAAGAAGTTAGTTTTGATCGATTTTGGCGCGGTAAAAAATCAAATTAACGCCGAGGCGATCGCCTCGACATCAGAACAAACAGCCCTCACCTCCTTCGCCGTTGGCACCCCAGGCTATGCCCCCCCAGAGCAAATGGCCATGCGTCCCGTCTATGCCAGTGACATCTATGCGGTGGGGATCACCTGTCTTTATTTGCTCACCGGGAAACCCCCCAAGGACCTCGACTACGACTCCAAAACGGGAGAACTGCTGTGGGAGTCCCACGTCAATATCAGCAACAGCCTCGCGAGTGTCCTCCACAAAATGCTGGAGAGTTCAGTCAAGCACCGCTATCAATCCGCCCAGGATGTGCTTGATGCCCTCGAAATGGAACCCTATATGGAAAGCCTGGCCCAGGGCATGGCAGATTTGAGTGGCGCAGAATCCTTTACGGGAACCACTGGGGGCCAAGTTTCTCCCACCGCCTCAAGCGATGACGATGGGGAACTGACGGGCGGCCCTTCCACCCTGGCTAATTCTCAGTTAGCGATGGCCATCCGAGCAAGACGCGATCGCCAAAAGAAACCCTATGGTGCCCCTTCCCAGACAGATACCTATCACCCCTCTGCCTCTGCCCAGCGCATTAATCGATTGACCGCAGGACGCAACAAACCCCGTTCTACCATGGGCAAAACCATGCGGGTCGAGCCGAACAAAGCTAATCGGACGAATCCGATGGAGACTAAGTTGACCGCCCAGGATATGTTGAGTGCCTATGGCCAAGGTCGCCGAAACTTTGCTCAACTACAACTGTTAGGTCTCAGCCTGCCGCGCATGAATTTATCGGGGTGTATTTTCCACCAATCCCAAATGATTCAAGCCAATTTCCAGGGGGCAAATCTCAGTCGCGCTGATTTTGGCAAAGCTAACTTACACCAAGCGAATCTCCGGGACGCAAATCTAGAACAGGCTTACCTGAGCTATACCAACCTCAGCCAAGCCGATCTGCGGGGCGCTAACCTAAAACAAGCCTATTTAAACTACGCTCTGCTGGACGGGGCAAATCTCTGTGGCGCGAATTTGCGCAACGCCAAAATCACAGACCAGCAACTCAAAACTGCTAAAACGAACTGGGCCACTATCATGCCGAATGGTCGGCGGGGTCTATTTTAGGGCGGTCATTCCTAGGCTTCCTTGCGCCAGGCGGCAATATTCCAAGTATTCATATCCCAGGGCGTGAGGCTAACTCCCGTAAGGCGATCGCCAATCCCGGCGGTTTCTGCCCGGTGAATTAGGGGAATGACCGCAACCTCTTGAATCAGCAAATCATTGAGGCGAATTAAAGAGGCTTGCCGCTCTTCTGGATCGAGGGCTTGGGTGGTTGCGGCCCAGAGTTCGTCATAATCGGGGTTGCAATAACGGGCATAGTTATCCCCCGTCCAGTTGTTCGCCTGGGTCGGAATTTCAGCGCAGGTATAACGTTTGAAATAGGGCAGGGGATCAGGATTGGTATTACCCGTCGTAAACATCTGCAAATCTGCCGTAAAGCGTTCTGTGGTGTCCACATTGGCCGGATCGCCGGAAAAGTAAATGCTGGCGTCAATGCTTTTTAGTTCAACGGCCATCCCAATTTCGGCCAAATTTTGCTTAATAATCGCTTGGGTTTTCTGGCGGAGTGGATTCACGGAGGTCTGGAACAGCAACCGCATCTCCACGCCGTCTTGATCACGGGTTCCATCGCCGTTAGTATCGACCCAGCCTGCTTGGTCGAGGAGGGCCTTGGCCTGTTCTGGGTTGAAGCTATAGCTGGTATTGGGGGAGACGAACTCAGGGGGATTTACCACAAAATTACTGGTGGGTTTGCCCGTAACACCATACAGTTCCTGGGCAATGGTCTCGCGATCAATGGCCGTGGCGATCGCCTCCCGCACGCGCCGATCCGTCAAGAAAGGATGGAGAAAAGCCAAACTCGACCGTTCACCACTGGGGGTTTCTTGGTTGGGGTCAGTGAAGTTGAGGACTAGCCGTTCACTCAAAGACCCAAAGTTTGCTAAAACTTGACCCTGTCCCCCTGCACTCAGTTCCGTCAAAACCTTGGTTTCCACCTGGAGATTGTAGGCAAAATCTGCCTCCCCTGTTTGGAGGACAGCCCGCGCCGCTGCGGTGGCATCCCCACCCCCTTTTAGCTCTAGTCGCTCAAAACCTAACTGCTCGACCTCTCGGTAATGGGGGTTCTTTTCGTAAACCACCACATCCCCCGGCTTAAATTCCACCACCCGGTATGGCCCTGTGCCCACTGGTAACAGATTGGCTGGCGCAGTTCTGGCCTGTTCTCCTTGGTAATCGACAAATTTGTGACGGGGTAAAATCATCCCCTCGGCCCCGACAAAAACCCCAAACCAGGCAGGGGTCACATCCTTAAAAGTGACCTTCACCGTTGTTTCGTCGATGGCTTCTACGGTTTCCACCCCCTGAAAAACCCCCGCATTGGTCGCCCCCGCCGCCGGGTTTGTAATGAATTCATAGGTAAAAACCACATCCGCCGCCGTGAACGGCTCCCCATCAGACCAACGCAAATCTGGTTTGAGTTTCCAAGTTACGGAGCGTCCATCGGCACTGAGCCCCCCATTTTCGAGGCTGGGAATTTCTGCGACTAACACAGGCACCAACTCGCTATCGGGATCAAACGTTGCCAGGGGTTCGAGGGTAATTCGGCTGGCTTCCCAGTCCTTAAAACCCGTAGAAAGATGGGGATTTAAAATGGTTGGCCCTTGCCAGTACAGCAGTCGGAGCAACGTCGGTTCGCTGGGATTTGGGGGCGTAATGTTATTGGCGGTACCACAACCCACAAGGAAGAGACAGGCGGCAGCAGCACAGGTACGGGTCAAAAAACGTTTAGCGATGGGCATGGCAACGGGTAGTCAACAACAAGCAATGGAGGACGGGGACGGGTCTTAGGGGGCAATGATGGGATTTTCAAGCTCGCCGATCCCTTCGATGGTGATCAACAGGCGATCGCCAATGCGGACAGGGTGAACTCCGGCGGGGGTGCCCGTCAAAATCACATCACCGGGCAACAGGGTCATAATTTCGGAGATGTAACTCACCAATTTGGCCACGGAAAAAACCATATCCTGCACCGAGGCGGCCTGGGCTGGGTCTGATTGTTCAGGGAGTTCTTCCCCCAGGGGCGTCACATAGGTGCGCAATTTGGCATCGGGGCTAAGCTCGCGCACAATCCAAGGGCCGAGGGGACAGAACGTATCAAATCCCTTTGCCCGCGTCCACTGGGCATCTTGCCGTTGGAGATCCCGCGCCGTCACATCATTGGCGATGGTATAGCCCCAAATTTTTCGGTGGGCCTCTTCTTCAGAGCAATGGCGGGTGCGATCGCCAATTACAAGGGCCAATTCCCCCTCAAACTCCAACTGTTGACATTGGGCCGGATACACAATGCCCTGTTGGTGGGCCACAATCGCACTGGGAGGTTTCAAAAATAACACTGGTTCCGACGGAATCGGCTGCTGGAGTTCCGCCGCATGGGCGGCATAGTTGTGACCCACCGCAACAATTTTTGACGGGGCGCAGGGGGCCAATAATTGGTACTCATCCGGCGCGAGACTTTCCCCCGTCGGTTGTCCCCCCAACCAAGCCGGTGCATCGATCACCTGCACTTCACGGTTGAGCTTTAGCAGTCCGTATAATACTTGCCCTTGGGGAGTTTGAACCCGAACATATCGTTGCGCCATAAATGAATTTTGATCAACTAAACACAGAACAAAGCTCCACCTCAAGGTGGCGATCGCCAATCGATGACAGACCCTCAGACCCAAGTCATGATCTGTTTTTCATCAGTTTCAGATCCAGCCAACACTCCCTAAAAGGGGGCAAGGTGTAGTAGAATTTTATATCCTTGCTTCTCGAATCGTAAAAGAAATCCGAAATTTCCACACATCGAGCGGCCTTATTGTCCAGAAGGATTTATATTAAACAGTAATGAGCAACAACTACGAAATGATGTACATCCTGCGCCCCGACCTCAGCGAAGAGCAGGTGCAGGAAGTCTCCAGCAAATACAAGACCATGCTCCAAGACTCTGGGGCAAGCGACCTTCAGGTTCAAGTACGGGGCAAGCGCCACCTCGCCTATCCGATCCAGAACTTCAACGATGGTATCTACATCCAAGTAAACTACAAAGCCGATGGCAGCCAAATCAAAGCCGTCGAGCGGGATATGCGCTTAGGGGAAATGGTTATTCGCTACCTCACCATGAAGCTGGATGCAGAACCCATTGCCCTCGAGGCCGACGCACCTCCCTCTGAGCCAGCAGCTCCTGGTGCCTAAACCTCCAGCACCCGATAAAAACTAAATCGAAAATTAACAGAGATGGGCTCCTCTAGTGTGGCCCATCTTTTTTTGCATCAATGGTGAAATTCAGCGTTTGGTTAGCAGAGACATTCCCAAGGGGAATTTATGGGTGCTTTACCATGCCCTTACAAGACCTAGAGGGGCACAGCGAAGCTATTGCCGAGGGGTAAGAAAATAGCAAAGACTTCTTCCCCGGAAGCCCGGCGTCGAATTGCCAGTTTGCCGCCTAACTGTTGAAAGAGATTTTTAGTCACATCTAAATTCAGACTCAAGCTGCCCGTTTCTGGTTGGAAAATGAGCAACTGGCCAATCGCCTTTTCAAGGCATTTTTGACCTAGGCCGTGGGACTGGACTTCTAACTTCAGTTGGTTGCCGGCGGTGCTGACTTGGATTTGTACCTCTGCTCCCGTCGGTAGGCGTCGCGTGAGGGTCTCGATTAACCCGGACAGCATTTGGTCAAGCATCGCTGGATCACTCACCACCTGGGGCAGGTATGGGGGCAAGGCGACCTCTAGGTTGACATTGCGCCGTTGGGCCTGTTTTTGCCAACGGGGTGTTCCCTCCTGGAAAATTTGTTCTAGGGAAATGGGTACCAGTTGCAGGGTTTGCTTCGGGTGATGGGATGGAGTTTCCAATTCGGCCGCCCGAAAAATAAGTTCCATGCGCCGGATTTGTTCGTTGCACTCTTGCTCAATGGTTTCGATGCGTTTGACAATGTCTTGGGTCAGTTGGGTTTTCTTTTTTAACAACAACTTTGTCATGGTACGGATTGTTGTCAAAGGCGTGCGAATTTCATGGGTGAGAGCCTGCAATAGCTCTAATTCCGGTTGAGCTTGGGCGGTTGGTTCAGGGGTTTGGTGGGGTTCTGGAGATGGTAGGGAATCAGCCTGGGGTAAATTAACCGTCAGCGATCGCACCATTAACTGGCTAAACCGAGAGACAAGACGATAGTCCGGAACAACCTCGGCAAAGCGGGGCCAAAGTTGGGCGAGGGTTTGGAACTGAAATGGTTGCGTTAGGGCCATGCGCCACTGCAAAATTTGCCAAATGGCGGCGATCGCCTCTGTTTCAAACGAAAAGAGCAATCCCTGGGGAGACAGGGCCATCGCAAAATTAAACTTCGCCGTCAAAATCAAACAAAATTGTTCCTGGGCTAACGGATCATTGGGCAGAATTGGAAACTCAACGATTTGATTATTGTGGTGCCGAATGCTTTGATTCAAACCGGCCCCCGGCAATTGCAGATGACTCAGGGCAATATCCTGGAGATTTTTCGGCGTTAAAACGTAATGATGGTGGTGGCGGGTGATTTGGGGCGCGTCAAAGACCGGGCTAGGGCTCGATAAAATGACACCACGGGTTTCGCCCCCGGAGCGCAGGAGTAAATCCGTCAAGGCGGCGATCGCCGCGCGCCACTGCCCAGTTTGTCCAGAAGAAGAAGTAGACGAAAAAATAGGGTTAAAGTCCTGGAGAATTCCGGCCACCGTTTGCTGAATATTGAGTTCTTCTAGTTTCTTTAAATCCACCACAGTATTGCTCTCTTCTGACCCTAGGTTATATTGATACTAAAAGGATTTTTTCCAAAATAGAAGCAGTACAACCGAACATCACCGAGTGGGGTTTTACCCGCTATTTCTTTTCCCTCAGCCATCAACTTCAGATTAGTTCTCCGGCTGCCATAGATTTTTGTAAGCAATGAATTTCTATAACCTTTACCGCTGGATTCTCCTCGGCATCACCCTCTACAACGTTGGGAATGTCCTGCTAACGGCCCTGGAATATCGGCAATATTACGAAAAACTGCCCCTAAAATTGCGCCATTATTTACAACAAAAAACAGCCCGCATTCTTGGGGAAAAGATGAATACCTATAAAAAAGAATTGTGGGTAAATTTTGGTTTATTATTGCTGCTAATTAGTTTAAATGGTATTTCCTTTATGATTTGAGCTGCAACCGATTAATAATCACTATCGGCGACACAGATCCCCTTACATTTAATGCCATTGGTTGCGGTGCGTTTGCAATGGGGACACAGCACCTTTTCTGATGTCGTTGTGGTTTCCTGGGTCGGTGCTGGTTGGGTCTTTTGGTTCTCAGTCATAGATGCTTAGAATAACTCAGTTTGGCAGGGCGATGGGTAAACCTGGTGCGCCCCTATTAATCCTAAAGAAAAACAAAAGATTGCGGCAACGGCAGATATCCGAAGGAATAATAATTCAAGCGAGTATTCAAACGCTTTTTATACTGGTTAACAATTAATTCTTTTAAGAAGCCCATAACGAGATTTGAACTCGTGACCTCTCCCTTACCAAGGGAGTGCTCTACCCCTGAGCCATATGGGCAATGTGGTGGGCCGAGCTGGATTCGAACCAGCGTAGACATAGTCAGCGGATTTACAGTCCGCCCCCATTAACCACTCGGGCACCGACCCACGTTTTTTGTTTTCACAGTTATCAATCCTAGCATAAAAATAAAATATTGCAAGGCGATCGCCAATTTTTTCTAACAGACCCCCAACCCAACCTTTATCGATCAGAAAAACGGCTTGGTAAACCCGGTTCGCGGGGAGCATAATCACTCTCATCATAAATTTCACCCACCAGCTCTTCGAGTAAATCTTCTAGGGTGACAAGGCCCACTGTGCCCCCATACTCATCAACGACAATGGCGATGTGGAGGCGTTGTTGGAGCATTTCTTTGAGCAGATCTGCTACCCGCTTCGTTTCAGGGATATAAACGGGCGTATCCATCACGGAACGGACAATTGCTGGGGTTTGGGTCTGGGGAGATTCTGGAGCATGGAGACCCTTAAGGGCTTGTTTAAGGTTAACGATGCCGATGATGTGGTCTTTGGATTGTTCTTGGACAGGAATGCGGGTGTAGCCCGTTTCGAGGCAGAGGTTGACCAGCTCCTGGAGGGTGGCATCGTGGGCGATGGTTTGCATATCGATGCGTGGCTTAACCACATCTTTGACCATCATTTCATCGAGGAGGAGAGCATTTCCCAAAATGCGGCGGCGTTGCAGATCAAGCTTGCCTTTCCCTCCTAGGATTTCAATCATCAGTTGCAGTTCAGTGAGGGTTTCGCTGGTGGGAGAATTTTTATTTTGGCGGCCTTCAAAGATCTTGATCGTTTTTTCGGTGATGGTTTCAAAGATATAAATGATCCCCAAGGACGACAGAATACGCGACAGCCAATAGATGGGCGGCACAACGAAGGTAAAAGCCGAGCGCACATTGAGGATGGCGAGGGACTTGGGGGTGATCTCTGCAAAAATGAGGACGACGATGGTGACGACAGCCGTCGCAATGCCGATCCCAGCGTTCCCTAGCCAAATCGCGAAGAGGTTACTAGTGAGAATCGCTGAGAAGTTATTGACGAGGTTGTTTCCCAGCAGCAGGGTTGTGATAAATCGCGTCCGGTTTTTGAGGACAATCCGGAAAATGCCCTGGGGATCGCCTTGGCGCTTAATTAGTCCTTCGAGTTTGAGGTTGTCAAAGGCGGTAATGGCAGTCTCAGAACCTGAGAAAAAAGCAGATAGGCAAATCATGACCACCAAAACAGCGAGATCAAGCCAGATTTCCCCCAATAGGGGGCTTGGTTTGCTAGATTCAGCGGCGGCGATCGCAAACAGGAAATTCAAAGTGTGTCGTAGGAGCTAGAGGTGACTGGATTAGTTTAGAACGAATAGGCGGTTGTGAGACCCCAGATCACCAGGGCGGCGATCGCCCCTAAAACTAAAACAGCAGAAACGGCGACGACGATGGGTTTATCTGCGCCGTCAAATTTCATGATGCCACGATTGAGATCAGACATAGTCAGTGCAGCGGCTCCTTACCCGCTAAAGTCAAAGGATGATTATTTATCTATTAAGGGTAGCGAAAACTGCGCCCCTTCACGCATCGAAAACGCAAAATATCAAGAAACGGAGAGGGGCGTGACGATGGTCTTCGGCTTATTGAGGTGTTGGTAATGGCGATCAGCCTCTTTCCAGACTTTGCCATCCAGGGCGCTTTGTTCAATCAAGCTCGCAAGGCGGAGGGCTTTTAACGCCTGTTCTCCCCCGACGGAAGGTTGTTCGCCCCCCCGGACACATTGAACGAAATGTTCGAGTTCGGCGTGGAGCGGTTCGATATTACTGGTGTAAACCTGCTCGATCAAACCATCCTGACGATAAAGAACTTGGCCATAGTCGGTGGTGTAATTGGCGGTGGTTTGGCGGTGAATTTCGATCTCGTTATTGAGAAAATCGGCTTCGGTGAGGGAATTCTGGCAGTGGGCGGCGATCGTGCGGATTTTGCGGTGGGTGACTTTGCTTGCCGTGAGGGTGGCCACGATGCCATTGGCGAAATTTAAGGTGGCCGTTACGTAATCTAAGTGGTTAGAATCGTCTTTTTTTGAACCCGTGGCTGTCAGTTGGACCACCGGAGAAGCTGCCATTTCTAGGAGCAGGTCAATGTCATGGATCATTAAATCCAAGACGACGGAAACATCATTTGCCCGTTGGGAATAGGGACTCATGCGATGGGCTTCGATCGCCAAGAGCTTTTCGGTTTTGAGCACTTTACTCAGTTCTTGGAAGGCGGGATTAAACCGTTCGATGTGGCCAACTTGGAGGATCACGTTATGTTCGGCGGCTGCATTGACGAGGGCTTCGGCTTCACTAATACTCGCCGCAATGGGTTTTTCGATCATCACGTGTTTGCCCGCTGCCATGCACTCTAGGCCCACTTGGTAATGGAGCTTGGTAGGAACCGCAATGCAAACCGCATCGACGAGGGGCAGTAGGGCGTGGTAGTCCTCAAAGTAACGGATGCGATATTTACTGGCGAGGTCTAAGCCGCGTTCAACGTTGAGATCCGCGACGCCAATGAGTTCAACATCTTTGAGGAGGCTAAGGACACGGGTGTGGTGTTGCCCCATGTTGCCTACGCCAATCACGCCGATTCTGAGATTCGTATTGGGGGATAGACTGGACTGTAGTTGGGCCATAAGATTTAGGAAACTCCTTGAACTCCTCCACCGCAGATGATGAGGGATGATGTTGCCTCGCCACCTTTTTGACTACCGATGGTAGCACGGATGTCCGGAGTCTAAAGAATTGATAAGTAGATTTTGTGGAATGGCAGAGGGCGATCGCCAATGGATCCGGCCTTGGGATAATTCTTGGGGCGATCGCCAAGTGGTTGACAAATTGCTGGGCTATTCAACTTATTTTTTTCGACGCAAAATCGCCCCGGAAAGTTCGCCCCAAAAGTGCAGTTAAGGGTTGCCCTGGGCTTCGAGTTTGGCGAGGCGACTTTGCAGTTGTTTGTTGTCTTCCCGCAGTTTATCGAGGTCTTCGCGCAATCCTTGAATCGCTTTGTCGGTGCTGAGCTTTTTCTGGAGGCTGCTCACGGTTTCCTCGGCCCGCTGGCGGACGCGCTTGTCGGGGGCTTGGTTGGCCAAGGTTTGGAGGAGCGTAACAGCTTTGGGATTTTCGATCTGGCCGAGGGCGCTCACAATGGCAACTTGGGTGAGGAAGAAGGTTTCCCTGGCGATCGCCTCTAAGCGATTGAGAATGACTGCTAATTTGTCGTTGGTTTGGCCACTGGCGACGGTACCTAGAGCCCGGATTGCGGCAAGGCGTAGTGGTTGGGGGATGCCCAGTTCGGTGTAGGGCAGGATCGCGTCCACGGCTTCGGGGGAGGTTTTCATCGCGGCGAGTCCGCCAATTGCTCCGGCACGGACAACTTCATTCCAACCTGCGCGGGTTTTGAGGATCTGGTTAAGCAAGTCACGGGTGGCCTCGGCTTTGTCCGTTAAACCAACAGCAACCATTGCGCCTAGGGTGCGGGCGGCGGCGGCTTCGGTATAGTAGCTGGCATCTCCTGCCAAGAGAAAAGTTTTCATCGCTTCGTAGCTACTTTCGGTTTTGAACTTACCGAGGCTAGATAGGGTGGCCCGGCGGACACGGGGATGGGAATCCTTTAAACCTGCCATCAGGACATCCTCAGTTTGATTGAGTTGGATCGTCCCAAGGGCTTTGGCAATCTCTACCCGTACACCCCAAAACGCTTCTGTTGTTAAAGCTGTTTGCAACGTATTGACCGCTTCGAGGTTCCCTTCCTTGGCGATCGCCTCGGCTGCTTGAACGCGAGAAATGGGATCGGGATCATGGGTCAGTTGATTTTTCAGTTCCGCCATCGGGTAGGACAATTTCACCGTTTTTGTCCAATGGTTGCCCACATCGAAGCTGACAAAATCCGGTTTCCGGTCGAGGGGAATATAAAAGGTATGTTCCGCGTCGTTGAGCCTAAAGGTAAAGGTTTTTTGGCTGACTGTTTCCCCATCGAGATAGTTAAAGGCAACAGGAATTTTGAGATCAAAGAGGGCTTTTTCGTCTTTTTTCCCTTGGGTCTGTTTGACCGTCAGTTTTGCTAAACCATTTTCCCCGTCCCAACTGTAGGCCACCTCAAAATCCGGATGGCCACCCCGGAAGACATATTGATCAAAAAGTGGAGCCAGGTTAAACCCAGTGGATTCTTCAATCGCCCGCAGTAGATCAACGGTTTCGACGGTTTGGTGGGCATGTTTTTGGACAAACTTTTGAATTGCTTTTGAGAACAATTTATCCCCCAACACCGTGCGGATCATGTGGTAGACGCAAGCGCCTTTTTCGTAGAGGTGGCGGTCATAGAGTTCAATGGGGGCACGATAAACATGGGTGACGATGGGGCGACGGTAACGGCTGCTGTCTTCGTCGAGATAGTTCCGCATCTGTTCGAGGAGATAATAGGCTGCTTCTTGTTTGCCATATTCATGTTCTGTCCAGAGTACCTCGGCGTAGGTGGCCATCCCTTCTTTAATCCAGGCGTGGCTCCAATGTTTAATCACCACCAGATCGCCAAACCATTGGTGGGCTAACTCGTGTAACACGAGGGTTTCGGTGCGTTGATCGTCGAGGCTCGCCCGTTCGTCAAGTAAACAGCGATCCGTTAAAAGGGTGGTAGATGTGTTTTCCATGCCGCCGAAAATGAAGTCATCGACGCACACTTGGGCGTATTTTGGGAATGGGTATTGGTAGCCGTAGGTTTGACTGAGAAAAGCCATCATCTGGGGCGTTTTGCCCATGCTGCGATCGCCATCGGCTTCGCGCCCTTTTTCCACGTAGTAAAGGACGGGAATTCCTTGCCATTCGGTTTTTGTTTCAGCAAAATCACCCACGGCCAAGGTGATTAAATATGACGGGTGAATTTCCTTTTGATACCAGTGATATTCCGTTTTTCCCCCTTGTTCCTCGCTGCTGATTAATTCCCCATTGGAAATGGCCCGATAGGGATTAGCCACGCGAATTTTCAGTTCAGAGGTAGCAAGCTGTCCGGGATAGTCGAAACAGGGAAACCAAAAGCGGGAATCTTCATCTTCCCCTTGGGTCCACACCTGCACCGGCTTATCAGGGTAATGGTCGTCCGGTTGAATGAAATAAATGCCCCGTTGGGGTTCCGTTAACCGGTAGGCGATCGCCACCTCAATTTTTTCGGTGGCGGTGGGTTTTAGTAAGCGAATATTCAGGGTTTCGCCATCATAATCAAAGGGTTGACTGACGCTGCCGATGCTTACCGATTCAATGGCCATGTCCACCGCATCGAGGGTTAGGGACGTCACCCCAGAACGCACCGGCGCAAGGGTAATCGTGCAAGTGCCGGAGAGCGATCGCCCCGTCATGTCGAGATCCAAATCCAAACAGATATGCTCTACCTGTCCCGGACGGTCGGGGTTGTAGTGGGGTTTTGCGCCGGGCAACTCAAAAGAACGGGTCGTTTCTGTATCCACAAACGCTTCAAAATTAATTCCAGACATTTTGCTCGACATATCCTCAGGCTCAAAAGGCGATCGCCGCCCATAAAATTCATTCGCTTCAAATCATAACAATCCCGTAGGATAGCCAGCTAACCGTGCCCAGATATCCCCACTGCCTTCTCCAAAAACTTGCTGTCATAATGGGAAATAGCGTAAACATCAGAAAAATCAACCGCATATGACCCAGAATCCCCTCCTCATCGGCCATGGTCTGCCCCCCTTCGCTGAGATCAAGGCAGAACACGTTGAACCCGCTGTGACGACCCTCCTGACGGAACTAGAGCAACAGGTTAGCGATCTTGAGACGAACCTCAAACCCACCTGGACAGACTTTGTCGAACCCCTCACTCAGCTCGAAGAAAAACTGATGTGGACTTGGGGGGTGATCGGTCATCTGATGAGCGTCAAAAACAGTACAGAACTGCGCGCTGCCTACGAAAAAATGCAACCCGCCGTGGTGCAGTTTATCAACCGCTGGAGCCAAAGTCGCCCCATCTATGAAGGTTACAAAGCGATCCGCGAAAGTGACCAATGGGACAAACTAGAACCCGTCCAGCAACGGATTATCGAAACTGCCCTCAAGGAAGCCGAACTCGCTGGGGTAAGTCTGGAAGGAGAAACCAAAGAGAAATTCAACGCGATCCAATTGGAACTGGCGGATCTTTCGACGAAATTTTCAAATAATGTCCTCGATGCGACCAAGGCCTTTAAGCTCAAACTGACCAATAAAGAAGATGTGGCAGGTTTACCCGATAGCGCCCTGAGTCTCGCCGCCCAAACCGCCCGCAGTGAAGGGGAAGAAAATGCGACCCCAGAAAATGGCCCCTGGGTGATCACCCTTGACTACCCCAGCTATCTCCCCTTTTTGAAATATGCCGAAAACCGGGAACTGCGGGAAAAAGTCTACAAAGCGGCAGTCTCGAAGGCTTCTTCTGGGGAATTTGATAACCACCCCCACATTGATCGCATCCTTGAGTTACGTAAACAAAAGGCCCAAATTTTAGGCTTTGAAAATTACGCCGAACTGAGTCTGGCCCGGAAGATGGCTCCCAACGTCGAAGCCGTAGAAAACTTGATGGAAGAGTTGCGTCAAGTGAGCTTTACCGCCGCGAAAAAGGAATTGGCTGAACTCACGACTTTTTCAGGACAACCGGAGTTGAAACATTGGGATATCGCCTATTGGTCTGAGAAACAAAAGGAAGCAAAATTTGGGTTTAATGCCGAAGAATTGCGCCCTTACTTTTCCCTTGGGCGGGTGCTAGAGGGTTTGTTTGGCCTAGCGCAACGCTTGTTTTCCGTCGAAATCACCGCTGCCGATGGTGAAGCTCCCGTATGGCATGAAGATGTGCGTTATTTCAAAATTAACGACGAGTCTGGTGAACAAATTGCCAGTTTTTACCTCGATCCCTACAGTCGTCCGGCAGAAAAACGCGGTGGGGCTTGGATGAATGATTGTGTGGGTCGCGCCAAAATGGTGGTCAATGGTCACACCGTCACTCGTCTACCTGTGGCCTATCTGATTTGTAACCAGACGCCCCCTGTTGATGGCAAGCCCAGTTTGATGACCTTTGGGGAAGTGGAAACCCTCTTCCATGAGTTTGGCCATGGGCTGCAGCATATGTTGACCCACGTGGACTACCCTGGGGCGGCGGGCATCAATAATGTCGAGTGGGATGCGGTGGAGCTACCCAGTCAGTTTATGGAAAATTGGTGCTACCACCGGGAAACCCTATTTGGCATGGCCAAGCATTACGAAACAGGCGAAACGCTCCCAGAGCATTATTACCAGAAACTCCTGGCTGCTCGCACCTATATGAGTGGCTCGGCAATGTTGCGACAGTTGCACTTTAGTTTGCTCGATATCGAACTGCACGCAAAATATGATCCAGCCAGTGGTGAAACCCCGGAACAGGTACGGAACCGTCTCGCTGAAACCACCACAGTGATGAAGCCATTGCCAGAAGATTCTTTCCTCTGTGCCTTTGGTCATATCTTTGCTGGGGGTTATGCAGCGGGCTATTACAGCTACAAGTGGGCGGAAGTGCTCAGTGCAGATGCGTTTGCGGCATTTGAAGAGGCTGGTCTCGAAGATATGGTGGCGATCGCCGATGTGGGCAAAAAATTCCGCGAAACGATCCTCGGTCTAGGCGGCAGTCTCCATCCCTTGGAAGTCTTCAAGAAATTCCGGGGTCGGGAACCGCAAACAGAACCTTTGCTTCGTCACAGTGGTCTATTGCAAACGGCTTAATCTCATATAATCTAATAATTTTGAAAAAGGCTTTTGGAATATTCCAAAGGCTTTTTCTTTTATTTAGTTTCTTCTACATCAATAAATCGATTCCAAGCATCTAGAATTTTTACCATTGAAGTTTCAGTAATAGCTCTATTTTTGTTCTGTAACCGCACTCTGTTAATAATTTCTCCCAAAGAACTAAAGCGACTTTTTTCTCTCTCTTGAATAATTGCTGTTGCCATTTTCTGACCTTTCTTACCAGTAAAGCCAGCAGAACCTAGTTTATCGACTAAAATTTTGAAATCAGAAGCATTAAAGGTTTCTAGGTGATCCTCATCACGAGGCACAAGAATTTTAACACCATCAAATTTTTGCTCAAGATTTCTCGATAAATTATTTTCTAAGCGAGAAACTTCAAATTTAAGTTGATCTTGAAGGTGAGCTAAAAGATTTTTTTCTAAATTAGCAATTTCATTTTTGTTTAAACTATGTTCCAGAGAGTTAGTCGCAGAACTTTCTTGCACAGTATTTAAATAATCATATTGATGCTTGATCTGCACTTCATTTTCAGAAGTAATAATGATCGCGTTAATCATCTCAAAATCATCATTGATTTCTCTGGCTCGGACTGCTGCATAATATTCTAAATGTCCAGAAACAACGGTAAATGAATCAAAATCTAAGCGTTGAACAAGAATAGGTTGAGAGTTCCCACCGACTGTCAAAAAACTATTGGCCAAAGCTTCAATTTTATCCTTAGAAAAACCAGATCGGGGTTCTGGGCTATCAACAGATAGAATATCAATTAGTTGAATTTTTAAAAGGTTTTCTAGCATAATTTAATTGATTTTCTCTAATACTTCACTAGCTAGCATTGCAAATTCATGGGCTGATACAGAATCTGATTTATAGTCAAAAATAGAGAGTGGATCCGGAATATCTTCTTCTCCATACTCCAAGGTATTTTCCAACGCTTTGGCAAGATCTTCTCGTTCATAAATTGCCGCAGACATTAGGGGAAAACCATAACGTTGTTCGACCATTCTGCGACGTTTGGGATATGTGTATTGGACAAAGCGAGCATTCGTTGAAATCTTCGACGGTAAAACACCTAAGATTTTCAAAGGAGACATGCCAAACATATCTTTGGCTTCGTTTATATCCGCGATAAAATCTTTGACATTATTTAAACCCTCATTAGCAAATGGTTTAAGGTCTGAAGGAATGATTAGATAACCTGCACTTAGTAAAGCAATACGAGCATACAAATTAAGTGAGGGAGGAGTATCAATTAGAACAATATCATAATCATTCTTGACATCTTTTAGCTTAGATAATAGTCGAGTTTTGGCTGGTTCAATCCGGGTTAATTCCGATTCATATTTCATCATCTCAATATGAGATGGGATTACATCAATACCTTGGGATACGTAAGTTGAGGGTCTTGCAACTGCTTTGACTGGATATTTTTCTCTAGATTGAATGAGTTGCAAAATATTGTTATTTTTAAGGTCATCGTCTTTCTCATCAAGAAATTTTGCCAAACCAGTTGCATAAGTCGTATTTGCTTGGCTATCCAAATCAACAATTAAAATCCGTTTGCCTTGCTTCTGCAATGCGGCGGCGAGATTGACTACTGTTGTTGTTTTGCCAACTCCGCCTTTATTGTGATAAACAGCGATGATTTTCATACGATTTTTTCGCGCGGTTAAATTTTTTTCTGATTGAATTTCAGACTTTTTTCGACTACTGGGAACGGGTTTTAAACTTTTACGACCAACTAAAAATTTGATTTTTTCTAGGTTAGCATCAATTTCTGATCCTGAGCATTGAAAACACAGATCTATTTTTGAGCCATCTCGTTCGTAAATACGAAAATCTTTGCCATTCGTTAATATTCCATAGGGAGACTTTAAACTGGTCAAATAGGTTCTTAGACGAGGCACATGACGATCTAAATTTTCTCTCGGACTTTTGGCTTCAATAATAAGATTTAGAGGAGAGCTACTATCCCAAGTGAAAGGCATTACCGTCGCGGTAAACGCCATAAAATCAAGACGAATATTGCCAAAGGCAACTTCTTGGTACCAAGTGTTAGGCGGATAACCTAATTTTGGCAATAAGTAATGGACAATTAATTTACTTTCGACTTCTGTTTCGTTACGAAATGAACTAGGATCAGGAATCACGGCACTCAAAACATTGTGTTTCTTCGCCCATTATCTCCTATATGGATACCAGTTTTTTTGAAGTTTTATAAATTTTAGAAGGATAACTTTAGCAAGTTACAAAGTATTTCTTTGTACATAACACTCAAGAATAATTCAAGCTTAACATTATCCTTTTGCCTCAACACCTAGATAGAATCTAACCAATTTTCTTCTGAGTCAGAATCAGCACCAACATAGGCTGGAGGATTTGTTTCTCTGGTCGGGTATTCTACGCCATTGGCTGTTTGCTCTGGCTCATCGGCACCAAACCATTGATCATCGGGTTCATCGAGTTCAGCCTCTGCAACCACAATTTCATCCGGTGCGACGACAGGAAGGATTTCTGTTTCTGTTATGGATGCCTCTTCTGGTTCTGTGGGTTGCTCTTCCGGTGCTGGGGCGATCGCCTCTTCCGAAATCACCTCTGGCACTTCTCGTTCGGGTCGCTGCCGATCAAAAACCAAGGCACCCTCGACGCAATCGACCAAAATGCGATCGCCTTCCATGAAGTCTGTTTCTAAGATGCGGTTAGCGATAGGATTTTCTAGTTCCCGCTGGATTGCCCGTTTTAAAGGTCTTGCCCCAAAGGTCGGGTCATAACCCGCTTCCACCACATGATCGAGGGCCGCATCCGTAAGCGATAACGTAATTTTTTGGTCGGCCAATAGTTTTTCGATGCGATGGATTTGCAGTTTGACAATTTCGCGCAACTCATCCCGCTTCAAAGTATGGAAAATAATCAGTTCGTCAATGCGGTTCAAAAATTCCGGGCGGAAATTTTTCCGTAACGCCCCTGTCACCTTGTCCCGCATCTTGTCATAGTTGGCATCATCCCCCGACAAACTGAGGATAAATTCACTGCCGATATTGCTCGTCATCACAATGATTGTATTGCGGAAGTCCACCACCCGTCCTTGGGAATCCGTAATCCGGCCGTCATCCAACACCTGCAAGAGAATATTGAATACATCCTTATGGGCTTTCTCGACCTCATCCAGCAGCACCACCGAATAGGGACGACGCCGCACCGCCTCCGACAGCTGCCCCCCCTCCTCATAGCCCACATAACCGGGAGGGGCACCAATCAAACGGGATACAGCATGTTTTTCCATGTATTCGGACATGTCAATGCGCACCATCGCCTCTTCACTATCAAAAAGGAAGGCAGCTAAGGCCCGCGCTAATTCTGTTTTCCCGACTCCGGTCGGTCCCATAAACATAAACGAACCAATCGGGCGACTGGGATCCTTCATCCCAGCCCGGGCGCGACGAATTGCCGCTGAGACAGCTTCCACAGCTTCCTGTTGACCGATCACCCGTTCATGTAAATGACCTTCGAGTTGCAGGAGTTTTTGCCGTTCCGATTCCATCAGACGATTCACGGGAATCCCCGTCCAACGGGCAACAATTTCGGCGATATCGGCTTCCGTGACCTGCTCCCGTAACATGGCATCCCCAGCCGCTTGGATTTCCAGCAGTTTCGCTTCTTTTTCGCTCAGTTCTGCCTGTAACCCTTCTAAACGACCATATTTCAACTGAGCCGCTTTGTTGAGGTCATAGGCCCGTTCGGCTTGCTCCACCTGGAGGCGCAGTTGTTCTTCCTCTTCCTTGAGGGAATTAATTTCGTCAATGAGATTTTTCTCGGCAAGCCATTGGGAAGAAAGATCCTTTTGTTGAACTTCTAGGCTTTTGATTTCTTCGTCGATGCGGTCTAAACGTTCCTTAGAGGCGAGATAGGCGGGGGAAGTGGTGCCGAGTTGTTCTTCACCCTTGAGGGAGAGTTGCTCCATCTGGAGTTGCATTAAGCGGCGATCGATGGCTTCGAGTTCAACGGGTTTGGAGGTAATCTCCATTTTCAGTTTGGCGGCGGCTTCGTCTACTAGATCGATCGCCTTATCGGGGAGAAAACGGTCGGTGATGTAACGGTTGGAGAGGGTGGCAGCGGCAACGAGGGCGGAGTCGGTAATATTGACGCCGTGGTGCAGTTCATAGCGTTCTTTTAAGCCCCGCAGAATGGAAACGGTATCTTCCACGGTGGGCTGTTGGACTAAAACTTGCTGGAAACGCCGTTCGAGGGCGGGATCTTTTTCGATATGTTTGCGGAATTCGTCGAGGGTGGTCGCCCCAATACAGCGCAATTCGCCCCGTGCCAACATCGGTTTGAGTAAATTCCCCGCATCCATCGAGCCATTAGCAGAACCTGCGCCAACAACGGTGTGGACTTCATCAATAAAGAGAATAATTTGTCCGTCGGACTGGGTCACTTCTTTAAGCACAGACCGCAGACGGGCTTCAAATTCGCCCCGGTATTTTGCGCCGGCAATGAGGGAACCCATATCGAGGGACATCAACTGCCGATTTTTCAGGGATTCGGGCACGTCGCCATTGACGATTCGTTGGGCTAAACCTTCGGCGATCGCCGTTTTCCCAACCCCTGGTTCCCCAATTAAAACCGGATTATTTTTCGAGCGCCGAGAAAGCACCTGAATCACGCGCCGAATCTCATCATCCCGCCCAATCACTGGATCAAGTTTGCCGTCCTTGGCCTGTTCGGTGAGATCGCGGCCATATTTACTTAGAGGACTACCACCATAGGAACTGCCACTCTCTTCTTGGTTCTGGGCGGTGACCTTTTGGCTACCTTTGAGTTCTTTGATTTTGAGTTCGAGATCCTGGGGGTCGAGGTTAAAACTTTTCAGCGATCGCCGCCCAATGCGATCATCCTCCGCAAAGCCCACCAGCAAATGCTCAACAGAAATAAAATCATCCTGCCAACTATTGCGACAGGCCTCGGCCCGGTCTAACATCACGTCTAAACCTTGACCGAGATAGAGCTGATCACCCCGCATTAATTTGGGCTGCTGCTGGGCAAACCGTTCTAATTGCTGCTGGAGCCTGATCCCATCGACACCTGTCTGGGTCAAAATCGTTTGGGCCAATCCCTGTTCCTGCTCCTGTTCTAGCAATGACAAGAGTAGATGTTCCACCTCAAGATTTTGGTGTCTGTAGCGACGGGCGATCTCCTGTGACTTGACGATCGCATCCCAAGCTTGTTCGGTGAATTTGCTGGAATCGGTGGGCTGCATCAGTAGTTTGTTTTGGCGTTAACGGTTTTTATCAGCACAGTATAACAAGTTGCTGATTGTCCCTTGGGGGCGATGCGAAAATTTCCCCGATCCAAATTTAGGTAAAAATACGGATTTATTTTCCTCAGAAAATCATTGAAACTGAGATCTTCTTTGTGATATGTACGCAAAGTTTATCCCCTTTACTCGGAGTGTAAGGATAAAAAGAATGAAAAAATTGGGTACTCACCTTGTGGTGGATGGTTGGGGTTCCCCTGCGAACCTCCTCAATGATCCCGAAGGTATCCGTCGGGCCATGATCGAAGCGATCGCCGCCGGAGAAGCGACTCTAATTGATCTCTGTGTCCATCAATTCAGTCCCCACGGTGTAACAGCCACCGCAACCCTTGCTGAGTCCCACATTGCCATTCATACCTGGCCCGAATATGGGTACTTTGCGGCTGATCTTTTCTTTTGTGGTCGCGGCAAACCCGTTGAAGCCATGAAATTCCTCCAGCAGGCGCTACAGGCAACGGAATGTAAAATGACCGAATTTGATCGCGGTTTCCCCAAAGAAATTTTGGTGCCCTCCATGGCTGCGGCGATCGCCTAAATAATCTAACGACTGCTCCAGGGCGAAATTGAACCTCCCCGGCAGTCCAGTTATTACTGAATAACTCAATAAGTTTAGATGCCCCTCTATGTCCCCCAGACCAGAGGGGTTCCTTGTTTTTGGGCAACAAAATGGCAGCCCCATCAAGAAACCGTCACAATTTTGGCTGTCTAAATGAATCCTTCATCATGGTCTTAACCAAAGGCGATCGCCTCCGCAGACCCTACATTAAAAGTCTTTAGCATCCTCTTAGAGAGCTTGTGATGGC
Organism: Picosynechococcus sp. PCC 7002; assembly: GCF_963860125.1. Classification (NCBI taxonomy): domain Bacteria; kingdom Bacillati; phylum Cyanobacteriota; class Cyanophyceae; order Chroococcales; family Geminocystaceae; genus Picosynechococcus; species Picosynechococcus sp. PCC 7002. The sequence goes on along the minus strand of NZ_CAWLFA010000001.1, from coordinate 452,364 downwards.
GCAAAAGATAACAACCTCGATTAGGGAAATTACCCAAGCCCCTTGATACAGAGACCCAAACGCCCTTTGATAGAATGTAGCTCATCCAATGGCCGCCATTTCTATGGAAAATCACCCCACCGACCCCCAACGACAGCCCGAAAAAACCCAGATTTCGATTCACATCGATCCAGAAGTCCTCGATCAGATCAAACATCTTACTAACGACCCCAGCAAAGTGATCGAAACTGCCGTTAAGCAGTGGCTCCGGGGCGAACGGGTCCGCGATGATGAACTGACCCGACGGTTTCGGCGTAATCCTCCAGTTCCGCCCAAGGGGGAATGGAACGATTAAGAAAGGTAAGTATATTGTTGTTAAGCTGGCCTTTACCCCCAAAATTGTTAGTCATAATGGGCCTTTGTCAGCCATCAAGGAAAAGTCCGATAAAATCCCCAATAGGGTTTGATTTTCTCAAAAGCGCACCGCGCAGCGGATCTCATTGCGATCGCCTGGGCTAGTCATCAAATACCCGGACTTAATCTCGACAATATTCACTCAATGCCTCCATGGGTTGTTTTCCGCCTCAACTACCAGCAGATCAACGGCAGCACTTCGCCTATTGGCAAGCCCTCAACGCAGAAATTATCTGGCTCCAGGACAATATGGGGGTTTGTACCGCTTTTTTTTGGCAATGGGCAGAAACCTTTGGCTGCCAACCCCAGGCAATGGTGACAACAGAAATTTTTCAGCAATGGATCACGGTAGACAACGCCATCTACACAACTGCTCTGCAACGGGTGGGTCAGGGGGGCCTCCCCGAAACCCTAGACGGTACTTTTCAATGGGCCGACCAGACTTTTCCCCTCAAGCTTTTGGTCACTGCCATCGGCGCGGGCCAACTGTTGGTGGTGGGTTTCCCCCAGGCTGTTGCCCCCAGTTCCCTCTCTCCCCTGTCCTATCAAAAAGCCCTCAGTCGCATTGCTCGCAAGATCCGCAATACCTTTGACCTGACGGTGATTCGTCAAGAGGCGATGAATGGCCTAGGTAAAACTTTACAAGTGAGTCGTTGTCTATTGTTGACCGCCGATGCAACCCAAAGCCGATTTCAGATCGAAGCAGAATATCGTTGCAGCTCGGTTCCCTCCTGTCTTGGGGCTAGTTGGCGATCGCCCGATAGCCCAGTCCTCGAAGAAATTTATCAAACTCAAGTTTCCCAATCTTTAACAACCCTTTGCCCGGCCCTGGCCGACAGTCAAGCGGTGCTTATCTTGCCTACCCTCTACCAAGGTAGTGTCAATGGTTTTATCTGTCTGCAACAGTGCGATCGCCCCAGGATTTGGCAGGAAGTTGAGCAAGAATTTGCCCAGGAGCTCGCCGAACAACTGGGAACGGCGATCGCCCATGCTACTCTCTACCAAGAACTCGAACAACTCCACCAAGCCGCCACCGAAGCCGCCCGCCTCAAAAACGACTTCCTCGCCAATACCACCCACGAACTCCGCACCCCCCTCAATGGCATCATCGGTTTTCTGACCCTCGTCCTCGATGAAATGGCCGACGGCCGCGCCGAAGAGTTAGATTTCATTGCCGCCGCCCACGAAAGCGCCCTCCACCTGCTGAACCTGATCAACGATATCCTCGACATTGCCAAAATTGAATCAGGCAAACTCGACCTCGATCTCCAGCCCATTAGCCTAGGGGAACTGCTCGATAACCTCAATAACTTTGCCCGGCCCCAGTTACAAACCAAAAATCTCACCTGGGAAATTTTAGTGCCCGAAAGCCACGACGATATCATCCTCTACGGCGACTACCAGCGTCTTTTTCAGGTGCTCCTGAACCTCGTGGGCAATGCGATCAAATTCACCAATGCTGGTGGTATTACGATCAATGTTGAGCTAGTTTTCAAACCCGTCATCCACGATGATCAACAATTTCCAGGGATGGTCAAAATCAGTGTGATCGATACGGGGATTGGTGTGGCTTTGGATATGCAATCTAAGCTCTTCCAAAATTTTTCCCAGGTGCGGGGTGGCCATACCCGCAAATATGGCGGTACGGGGTTGGGCCTCGCCATTTCCAAGAAACTGGTTGAAGCCTGTGGCGGCAAAATCTCTTTCTACAGTATGGGCGAAGGCTTAGGATCAACGGTCACTTTCTCGGTACTTCTCCAGCAAAAACCCGTGCTCAAACAGCCCAAGCACCAGGATCCCCAAGTGATTATCTAGGCCGCACCGACCCCGGCAAAACGTTACAATAGAAACTAAATATTAAAGAAACATTACATTTAGCAGACCGGAAAATACGTGGATACAGCTTGGCAGTTTGATTCGATTGAAGCGGCATTGGGCGACATCAAAGCCGGACGGGCCATCGTTGTCGTAGACGATGAAAATCGTGAAAATGAGGGGGACATCATCTGTGCGGCCCAACATGCCACCCCAGACATGATTAACTTCATGGCCGTAGAAGCACGGGGCTTGATTTGTTTGGCCATGACCGGCGATCGCCTCGATGCCTTAGATCTGCCTTTGATGGTTCACAAAAATACCGACAGCAACCAAACCGCCTTTACGGTCAGCATTGATGCCCATCCCCGCCTGGGGGTTACTACGGGAATTTCTGCCGAAGACCGTTCCCGCACAATTCAGGTGGCCATTGACCCCACCTCGTGCCCAGAAGACCTCAATCGCCCCGGCCATATTTTCCCCCTCCGAGCCCGGAGTGGTGGTGTCCTTAAGCGCGCTGGCCACACCGAAGCTGCGGTGGATTTGTCCCGTTTGGCTGGTCTATATCCTGCGGGGGTCATTTGCGAAATCCAAAATAATGATGGCTCCATGGCGCGGCTGCCAGAACTGATTGAATATGCCCGAAAATTTGACCTCAAAATTATTAGCATTGCTGACTTGATTTCCTATCGCCTCGAAAATGACCGCTTTGTCTACCGTGAGACTGTCACGAAGCTCCCCACAGAGTTTGGTCAGTTTGAAATCTATGCCTACCGCAACACCATGGATGGCACAGAACATGTGGCCATTGTGAAGGGTGATCCGAAGAATTTTGCCGACCAGCCTGTGATGGTGCGTGTTCACTCAGAATGCTTGACGGGGGATGCCCTCGGTTCCCTGCGCTGTGATTGTCGAATGCAACTCATTGCCGCCCTCAAGATGATCGAAAATGCCGGTCAAGGGGTGGTGGTCTATCTACGTCAGGAAGGGCGCGGCATTGGCTTGATTAACAAACTCAAGGCCTATTCCTTGCAGGATATGGGTTTAGATACAGTAGAAGCTAACGAACGACTTGGTTTCCCGGCGGATCTTCGGGACTACGGCATGGGGGCACAAATGCTCAATGACCTTGGCGTCCATGCGATTCGTTTAATTACCAATAATCCCCGGAAAATTGCGGGCCTGAAGGGCTACGGCCTAGAGGTGGTCGATCGGGTGCCGCTTCTGATTGAGAGTAATGATTTTAATACCCGTTATCTCAATACCAAGGCCCAAAAGTTGGGACATATGCTCCTGCAAACCCACCTAGCGACCATTGCCCTCCGTTGGCAAGGGAAGGATAATGTCACCCAGCGTTATGAACATTTAGAACGGCTCCGCCACTTGACCCAAAAACAACATTTACTCGTGCGGGAGGAAGCCCGTCCGGTCGCTAGTGCGGTCTTTTCCAATGCACCCTTAATCGTTCACCTAGGCTTCGACCAGGCCAAGTTAGCCCGCGCAGATTGGTACACCGATACGCAACATCCCTATCTCCAGGCGATCGCCTCCCTCCTTGGCGACATTGCCCAATGGGATGATCTCACGGAATTGGAGTTTATGATTGCCACAGGGGATGACCCCATGACTGGGTTGCAAATTCAACTCGACCGTGAATTCTTGGCCTGGCTCCAGTTACCAACCTTTATCCAAGCGGCCCCCGTCAAAACCCAGACCATCTATCACTTCCAGCAGCCCAAATAATCATCCCGGTGAGGGTTGTTTGCCGCCGGAATATCACCTGGATCTGCCTTTCGTCAGATTGTAAAAATCCTGCGACAGCTTTCCGGGAAAATTGCGATACCATAAGTACGATTGAACTCAGAAATCCAATCACTTTTGACCCATTACGCCACGGCGATCGAGGTAACCATGTCAGCCATCAGCAATAATCCCGACAAAGAAAAGGCCCTAAACCTAGTGCTCAACCAAATTGAGCGTAACTTTGGTAAGGGGGCGATTATGCGGTTGGGGGATGCCGCCCAGATGAAGGTCGCAACCATTCCCAGTGGGGCTTTGACCCTAGATCAGGCGATGGGCGGTGGGTTTCCGCGTGGGAGAATTGTGGAAATCTATGGCCCGGAGAGTTCTGGGAAAACGACGGTTGCTCTCCATGCGATCGCCGAAGTCCAAAAAGCGGGTGGCGTCGCTGCTTTTATTGACGCTGAACATGCCCTGGATCCCACCTATTCCGCGGCCTTGGGAGTTGATATTGAAAACCTGCTGGTGGCCCAACCCGATAACGGCGAATCTGCTTTAGAAATTGCCGACCAATTGGTTCGCTCGGCGGCTGTGGATCTAATCGTGATTGACTCGGTGGCGGCCCTTGTGCCCAGGGCAGAGATCGAAGGAGAAATGGGCGATGTGCAGGTGGGTCTCCAGGCCCGTCTCATGAGTAAAGCCCTCCGTAAAATTGCCGGGAATATGGGGCGTTCGGGTTGTACGGTGATTTTTCTCAATCAATTGCGCCAAAAAATTGGCATTAGTTACGGCAATCCAGAGGTAACCACCGGGGGAACCGCCCTCAAATTTTATGCCTCTGTGCGCCTAGATATCCGCCGCATCCAAACCCTCAAGAAAGGGAGCGAAGGGGAATTTGGCATCCGCGCCAAGGTTAAAGTGGCGAAAAATAAAGTTGCTCCACCGTTCCGCATTGCCGAATTTGACATTATTTTTGGCAAAGGAATCTCCCGTGTGGGCTGCATGCTAGACCTCGCGGAACAAACAGGTGTCATTACCCGCAAAGGCGCTTGGTACAGCTATGAAGGGGATAACATTGCCCAGGGTCGCGACAATGCAGTGAAGTATCTAGAGGAAAATCCGGACGTTGCGGCGATCGTCACCCAAAAAGTCCGGGAAAATCTGGATATGAGTTCCATGGGTTTCGGGGATGAGCACCACACCACCGAAGAAGAATAAGCATTTTTGTGGCAGCAAATATTCCTGATCCAATGCAAGATGGTAAGACAAGGGGCGAATTTAAGCCTCTTTTTTCTTGAGTTTTTTGAAAATTAGGGAAACAGGCACCAGACAACAGCATAATTTGCGGCGTGCTAGAATCGGATGCGTCATTTTGAAAAAAAACGTTACGTTCACTATGGGTATTCGTTTCTCTCGTTGGTTAGTGGGTTGCGGTGTGGCGATCGCCTTCGGTGTATTGTCCCCTTCAGTCACTTGGGCTAATCCCCAACTCAATGCCCTCCTCGAACAGGGAAATGAACAGCTGACCAATCGGAATTTTGCCCAAGCAGTGCAGCATTACCGCCAGGCTCTCACCCTAGAAGCCAACAACGCCCGGATCCATGGTGCCCTCGGTTACGCCCTTTCCCAACTGGGCAATTATTCAGAAGCGGTGACGGCCTACCGCCGGGCTACGGAATTAGAAGATGATAATGCAGAGTTTTTCAATGCCCTGGGTTTCAATTTGGCCCAAAGTGGCGATAACCGCAGTGCCATCAACGCCTACCAGCGAGCCACCCAACTGCAGCCGAATAACCTGGCCTACAGTCTGGGTTTAGCGACCGTACAATTTCGGGCCGGGGACTACGATCAAGCTCTGGTCGCGTACCGTAAAGTTTTGGCTAAAGACAGCAACAACACCATGGCGCTGCAAAATAGTTTAACCAGTTTGTTGCAATTGGGACGTAACCAAGAGGCGGCAGTGCTGTTTCCTGATTTGCTGCGCCAACGACCCAATGACGCGGAACTCCGCATTAAGGCAGCGGTGACGTGGTTTGGCCTCAATGATCGTGACCAGGCGATCGCCTTCCTGGAAGAAGCCCGCCGCCTCAGCACCCGCGACAGTGCGATGCAAATTCGGGTCGGCAAGATCTACGAAACCCAAAATCTGTTACCCCAGGCGATCGCCGCCTATGAACAGGCTAGTTTTGTCGATCCCCAATCCCGCGAAGCCTTTGCCTTATATGGATCGGCGGCGATGAAGACCGAGGATTATATCAACGCCATTATTGCCTACCGCGCCCTGACGGAATTGTCCCCCACGGATCCGGCGGCCTTTTACAATTTTGCGGTGGCCCTCCAGGGGCGGCGACGTTCCCGCGAAGCCCTCGAAGCTCTAGAAATGGCGCGGGATCTCTACCAACAACGGGGCGATCGCCGGGGGGTTAATATTACGGAATCTCTCATGGCGGCCATCGAAGAGGGCTAGGAACCGCACCAGTCACGATCACCATGCGTTACCGACGGTTTGGGAAAACAGAATTAGACATCTCAATTTTTTCCCTGGGGACAATGCGAGCCTTAGAAAGCAGCGCAACCATGACGGCAACGGTGCAGCGGGCTTGGCAGTTGGGGATTAATCATTTTGAAACAGCGCCGAGCTACGGAGTGAGCGAGCGTTTGTTGGGGCAAGCCTTTCGCGAATTGGGTCTCCCCCGGTCAAATTTTTTTCTCACGAGCAAACTATTACCCAAGGGGGCAGCAGCGGAAATTGAGCAGACCATCACGGTTTCCCTCGAAAATTTAGGCACCGATTATTTAGATTGTCTGGCGATCCACGGGATTAATACAGCGGAACATCTCCAGTGGTTTTTAGAAACGGGTCTGGAGCCGCTCCAACAATTGCAACGGCAAGGCAAATTTCGCCACCTTGGTTTTTCGACCCACGGCCCCCTGCCTTTAATTCTCACGGCCATCGAAACGGGCTATTTTGAATTTGTTAACCTCCATTACTATTATTTTTTTCAGCGTAATGCCGAGGCGATCGCCCTCGCTGCGGCAAGGGATTTAGGGATTTTTATCATTTCCCCTGGCGATAAAGGGGGCCAACTGTTTACACCACCCCAGACTCTCCAGGCCCTTTGTCAACCGGATACGCCCCTAGAACTTACCTACCGTTTTCTATTAGGCGATCGCCGGATTACGACCCTCAGTTTTGGGGCAGCCAATCCCACTGAATTGGCTGTTTTGGTGCCCCTCGTTGACCAAGATCAGCCCCTCACCCCCCAGGAACAACAGCGCCTCACAAACCTGAGTCAGCATCAACACCAACGCCTCCAGGGGACAGAATGCCACCAATGTTACGCCTGCTTACCCTGCCCTGAAGCAATTGCAATCCCCGAAATTCTCCGCCTCAGAAATTTGGCGATCGCCTACGATATGCAAAGTTACGGCGAATACCGCTATCAGATGCTCGAAAATGCCGGCCATTGGTTCCCTGGCAAAAAAGGCAATGCCTGTACAGAATGTGGCGACTGTTTACCCCGTTGCCCCAGCCAACTGCCCATCCCCCAACTGCTTCAGGAGGCCCACCAGCGCTTGAACGGAAAACCGCGCCGTCGTCTTTGGGAAACCTGATTTTGATTTTTGCGCATATTGGCGGATGCATTTAGCCTGTCAATAACCATTAAATTTTCGTGGGGCCGATTCGTCGCCAAAACGGGTTATTAAACTCAGCCAAATGTCAGATTTTCCCTATTTTCAGGGGACAAACCACAGCCAATGGCCAAAAGCCAAGTAGAATTTAGCCCCTAAAGGGATCATCGAAACTTCATTATTCTTGTTTAACTTGCCAGTTGATTCGTTTGGGGAACTCTGAAAATTGACCAATTCCTCTGGGGCTTTTTCGTCGATGGCACAACCGGAACTAGAACTGCTCCAAGCCCTAAATCCGAGTGCCTTTGATCAAGTGTTGTTGTCCTTGGCGTTTTTTGCGCTCCGGCAAAGCAGTTATCGCCATGGGGCTTTTTTGGATGCGGCGGCAACGGCGGCCAAATGTGCGGTCTATACCACCTATGTAGAGCAGGGGGGAAATCTACGCATGACTGGGCATTTGCACCACATCGAACCGAAACGGGTCAAGGCCATTGTTCAGGAAATTGAGCAGGGCCTCCAGGCGGGCCAACGGTTGCAGCATGCGGCTTTCCAGGAACCCACTTACCTGACTGAATTGCCCCAGGTTTGGTTAGGGCAGTATCCCTGGCATCGTTCCCAACCCCGGTTAACGGGCGATCGCCTCAGCGAAGACCAACAAACTTACCTCGAAGCGAAACTGCCCCCAGATCTCCCAGCGGCCCAGGGGATCTCCTCCGCCGAATTTGCGGATCTCATTGCTTTTTTACACCAACAGGCCCAGGCAAAAACCCCAGGCGATCGCCCATTGCCCCTCAGTGAAGCCCTCGCCGAACATATCAAACGCCGTTTGCTCCACGCCGAAACGGTTATGCGCCTCGATAACCCCTGGGGAATGCCCTATTACATCCTTTTGAGTTCTACCTACGGCGGCCCCGACAGCCCAACAAAAGCCCCCCATTCCCTCCTCGAAGACGCCGCCCACTTTCTTCGTCTCAGCCATGCCTGGACAAAGCAACAACACAACGTCATGCGCATTTTTGAATCCCTTGATATTGCCCCCGCCGATTTGTCCCAGGCCCAGACAGAACTGCATGAATTAATGCGGCACTGGGCGAAAAAATATCACCAACGGGGCAAACCCACCATGGCGATTCACATGATGTTTGGCCCCAAAGATCATTCCCTTTCCTAAAACCGAGAACAGCCGCGCTTTCCCAAATGATGTAGAGCACAAAAAAACAGGGGCGATCGCAGAAATTGCACGATCATCCCCCATTATTCTTTTTGAAATGACAATTTCAGTTGTCTTGAAAGCCCATGGCCTAGTCTTTTTCTGGGGCCGTAGAAGCGACAAAAAGTTCCTTCAGTTGCTTTTGATCGACTCCCGCCGGCGCATCGGTCAACAGACAGCTTGCCTGTTGTGTTTTCGGGAAGGCAATTACATCGCGAATGGAATCTTCCTGGGCCATAAGCATCACCAAACGATCTAAACCGTAGGCAATGCCGCCATGGGGTGGGGTGCCATATTCAAAGGCTTCGAGCAGAAAACCAAATTTTTCTTGGGCCTCGGTTTCTGATAAGCCAATGGTCTGGAAGACTTTTTCTTGGACTTCCCGCTGGTAAATCCGTAGACTGCCACCACCGATTTCAATGCCATTTAAGACGATGTCGTAGGCGAGGGCACGGGCCGTTGCCAGATCTTCTAGATCTTCTGGATTCGGTGCAGTAAAGGGATGATGTAGGGCTTCGAGGCGTTTTTCGTCGCTGTTGTATTCAAACATCGGAAAATCCGTAACCCAAACAAAATTGAGCTGATTTTCATTGATCAAGCCCATCTCAGCACCGACTAACTGTCGCACCCGGTCTAGAGACTTATTGACAATATCCGTCGCCCCGGCCCCAAAGAGGAGGAGCGTGCCCGCTTCAGCCCCAGTACGACTGAGAAGTTCTTGTTTTTGGGCGTCACTGAGGTTGTCCTTGATCGCGCCGATGGTATCAATTGCCCCGTCTTCCCGCACCCGAATAAAGGCAAGCCCTTTGGCCCCCATTTCGACGGCGGCATTAAATAGATCGCCACCGGGCTTGATCCGTACATTGGAAATGGCATCATTTCCGTTGGGAATCGGGAGGACTTTTACTTGGCCACCGCTCTTAACCGCGCCAGAAAAGACTTTAAAGCCCATGTCCGCAACGATATCAGAGACGTTGACCAGCTCCAGGCCAAAGCGCGTATCGGGGCGATCGCAGCCATATTTCTCCATGGACTCGGCGTAGGTGATGCGCGGGAAGGGACGCTCTAGTTCAATGCCTTGGGCATCCTGGAAAATACGACAAATTAAGCGTTCGTTGAGGTCAATGATTTCGTCGAAGGACATGAAGCTCATTTCCATATCCAACTGGGTAAATTCCGGTTGACGGTCGGCCCGGAGGTCTTCGTCCCGGAAGCAACGGGCAATTTGATAGTAGCGATCGCAACCGGCCACCATCAGCAATTGCTTAAAAAGCTGAGGCGACTGGGGCAGGGCATACCAATCGCCTGGGTTCACCCGGGACGGCACCAGATAATCCCGCGCCCCTTCGGGGGTAGACCGGGTCAGAATTGGCGTTTCCACCTCCATGAAGTTTTCATCGTCTTCCAGGAAGCGGCGCATGGATTTGACGACGGTGTGGCGCAGTTGGAGGTTTTTCGCCATGGTTTCCCGGCGCAGGTCGAGGTAGCGATATTTTAGCCGGAGGTCTTCTTTGACTTGATCGCCGTCGGCACTACTGGAAACGAGGATCGGTAGCTGTTTATGGACGCCATTTAGGATCTCGATGGTGTCAGCGTAGATCTCCACTTCGCCAGTGGGCAATTTGGGATTCTTCGCCCCTTCTTGGCGGGCACTGACTTTCCCAACAATTTTTACAACATACTCACTACGGCTAGCATCGGCATCATTGTAGGAATCTGGGGTTCGCTGGGGGTCACTGACAATCTGGACAATGCCCGTGCGATCGCGCAGATCAATAAAAATTACGCCACCATGATCCCGACGGCGATCGACCCAGCCATACAGGGTTACGGTCTGGTCAATGTGCTCGGAGCGCAAATCCCCGCAGTAATGAGTACGCATAGTTAGTATATATAGTTAAAGCATAGAGTTTTAAAGCGATACTAAGCCTACCAAAGATCCTGGGTCTTGCCTACATTCTCTTGGGCATCCCAAACTTAAGGGTAAAACTGGCTGCCATCTGACAAAAATCCGATCCTAATAATTCGTCAAGTCCCCCGCCCTGAATCAGCAATGAAAACTAGCGCGGCGATCGCCTGATGATTGTATAAACCCGTAAAATGCAGCAAGGTTATTGAAATAGCATTTCCCAGGGAATCGATGCGAAATTACTATCTGGTTATTGAAGCGGGCAAAACGGAAAAACAGTATTGGCAGGACATTTGGCAATATCGAGAACTGTTCTATTTTTTGGCCTGGCGGGATATTTTGGTGCGCTACAAACAAACGGCGATCGGCGTGCTCTGGGCTTTACTGCGGCCTTTTTTGACGATGATTGTGTTTACGATTGTTTTTGGTAATCTGGCGAAACTCCCCTCCGAGGGGGCACCTTACCCAATTTTGGTATTTGCGGCGATGCTACCGTGGCAATTTTTTGCAAGTTCCCTTGCTGAATGTAGTAACAGCTTAATCACCAACTCCAATCTTTTGGCAAAGGTTTATTTTCCTCGGTTGATTGTGCCGACCAGTGCCGTGATCGTCAGCTTTGTGGACTTTCTCATTTCGGGGTTTATCCTGCTGGGGCTGATGGCTTGGTATAACTTTGTCCCCAGTTGGCGAATTCTAACGTTGCCCATTTTTGTGGCGATCGCCTTTATGGCGGCGATGGGGGCAGGACTATGGTTAGCTTCTTTGAATGTACAGTACCGCGATTTTCGCTACATTGTACCGTTTTTCGTCCAATTTGGCCTGTATATTTCCCCGGTAGGTTTTAGCAGTAGCATTGTGCCGGAGCAGTGGCGGTTATTGTATTCTCTTAACCCGATGGTCTCGGTCATTGATGGTTTTCGCTGGGCAATCCTAGGGGGCGAGTCCCAGATTTATCTCCCAGGATTTTTGTTGTCCTTCGGTTTGGTGGTCGCAATTTTTGCGGGTGGTGTTTGGTATTTTCGGCGGATGGAGCGTATTTTTGCCGATATCATCTAAACTTCAGTCATTTCAAAAAAGCTCATGCGCACTGACAAATGGTTTTACGAGTTATTTTTATCCCAACCGGGGATGTTAGCGGAATTAATCCCTGGTATTGATCCTGACTGGGAATTTGTTTACAGCGCCCCCGTCGTTAAGGAAAAGGAATTTCGCTTGGATGGTCTGTTTTTGCCCGTCACTGAAAAGCCTGGGATCCCAATCGTATTTGCAGAGGCGCAAATGCAAGCAGATGAGCGGTTTTATGGTCGCTATTTTGCGCAATTATTCGTTTATCTGTACCAGTACAACGTTGACTGTGACTGGCGGGGACTACTGATTTTACGGGGTAGAAGACAAGGATTAGGTTCGGAATTACCCTATCAAGGCTTATTAGAACAACGGGTAACACGACTGTACTTGAGTGACCTCAAGGACAAGGCGGACTTGAGTCCTAATTTGATGCTGTTGCAGTTGTTGACGACAGAGAAGCTGCAAAGTATGCAGCTCGGCCAAACCCTGTTGAAAACTGCAGAAACAGAGGCGGAGTTTGACCGTCGACTGAGTTTGATTGAGACTATACTGACAAATAAATACCCAGATTTGACCCAGGAGATGATTATGGAAATTCTCGATCTGAAACAGACAGATATTACTCGTTCTCGCTTTTACCAAGAGATCATGACCAAAGGTCTTCAGGAAGGTCGTCAGGAGGAAGCGGCAAATTTGGTGATGCGTCAGTTAAAACGGCGCTTTGGAGAATTATCAGAGTCACAGAGCGAAAAAATCCGGTGTTTATCTGTGCGGCAGCTAGAGGATCTGGGAGAGGCACTATTGGATTTTGCTGCGGTAGCTGATTTGGATGGATTTTTGGCGCAGGTGGATTAGGGGATTCGGAAATCTCTATATTTTTCTAATTTTCTAAAGTCGATACTTTCATGGCTATCCCTCTTAGTCCGACACTTTACGATGATGATTATGTTGCTTGGTTAGATATCACCCTAGAGCAACTCAAAAAACATGATCTAGATCATCTTGATTGGCAAAATCTGACCGAGGAAATTGAAGCATTGGGACGGGAACAACGCCGCAAAGTCGAGAGCTATCTACTTCGACTTTTAATCCATTTACTGCTCTATCAACATTGGCATACCGAAAGAGAATGGTCGGGCAGAGGTTGGGAGAAAGAAATCGATAACTTTCGCTTGGAATTGGATTTACTCCTAGAATCAAAAGTCTTATCTAATTATTTAGAGACAGTCTTAGAAAAAGACTACCAAAAGGCGCGGAAAAGCGCGATTCGCAAGTCCCGGCTTTCTCCCGAAACCTTTCCCATCAGTTGTCCCTACAGTATTGAGCAAATCCTCGACCCGAATTGGCTCCCTAAAATTTGATCATTAGAGGCGATTTATAGAGCCCCCTGGCCCCCAGTCTGGGGGAGATTTTCGGATCAAAATTCTCCATTTCTGAAGCGGTCAATAAAGCTTTGAGAGCAATTCTCTCTGCGATTCCTCAGTAGTTCTCGGAGTAACGGTTTGTCGGAAGTGATCGCCTTTGGGGTCTGATCGGGTAGGCTATTTTAAGAATTGATATAGGTTACTGGGTTTCCATGTCGGACACGATCATCCGGGTCGAAAATTTAGGGAAAAAGTATATCATCGGCCACCAAGCGCAATCGGGGGGCTGGAAGCCGAACCGTGGTAATTATGTGGCGTTGCGGGATGTGGTGGCGAACGGAGTCAAATCTTTTGGGAAGCGGCTCCTAGGGAAAGAACAGCGGCGCAGTTACACAACGGAAGAGTTTTGGGCGCTGAAGAATATTAACTTCGAGATTAAACGGGGCGAGGTGGTTGGTATTATTGGCCGCAATGGGGCGGGAAAATCGACGCTCCTAAAAATCCTCAGTCGAATTACGGAACCGACCACAGGCCGCATTGAGTTACGGGGACGGGTTGCGAGCTTGTTGGAGGTGGGGACGGGCTTCCATCCGGAACTAACGGGACGGGAAAATATTTATCTGAATGGGTCGATCCTGGGGATGAGTCGGCTAGAGATCCGCAAGAAGTTTGATGAGATTGTGGCGTTTGCGGAGGTGGAGCGGTTTCTAGATACGCCAGTGAAGCGGTATTCGAGTGGGATGTATGTGCGGCTGGCGTTTGCGGTGGCGGCGCACTTGGAACCGGAGATCTTGGTGGTGGATGAGGTGTTGGCGGTGGGGGATGCGGCGTTTCAGAAGAAGTGTTTAGGGAAAATGGAAGATGTGGCAACAAATGAAGGGAGAACAGTTTTATTTGTTAGTCATAATATGGGTGCTATTGAGAAGCTATGTCGTTCTGGAATTGTTTTACAACAAGGTTGTCTGCGATTTCTTGGTTCTAGAGATGCTGCTATTAATGAATATTTAGCAGGTTTGTCTGAAAGCAACCTATCGTTATCTAAGCGTAAGGATAGAAGGGGTAACGGAGAAATAAGAATAACAGGTATTGAAATCAGAGATGAATCGGGCAAAATTTTAGATGTAGCTCAGTCAGGCCAAAATATTAATGTTCATTTTTACTTTGAAACTTATAGTGATCGTAAGCTATCGCGAATTATTATTGGATTAGGAATCACCACTATGTTTGGTACTCCTGTTTTTCTAATACATAATCGTTTAACTGGCAATGATTTTGGAGAACTGCCTAAACAAGGGGTTTTTATCTGTCATTTAGAAAAGCTAGCATTACCTCCGTCTAACTATCAAATTAATTATTCTGTTCTTAGAGATGGTGTGGACTACTTAGATTCTATACACAATGCAAAAGAGTTATCTGTAGTTGATGGCGATTTTTATGGTTCAGGTGAAGTCCCTCCAATTTCTCATGGTGTAAGCTTGGCGAGAGGAGAGTGGAAACTCCTCCGAGTTAGTTGATAAATCCTAGCCTTAAAAATTTAATCGATAGTAAAATTCATGACAAAAACAAGCTGCTCTGACAATGGCACATATCCAGACTTTTGTTTAAAGGCTTCTAGTCAAGAAAATATTTTTAATTGTTTCAGAAGACACCCAGTATATACTCAAGTCGTTGAAACAGTTCCCAGAAAAGGAGGAAAAGATTATCTTAAACTTGCGTTGAAATTCAATCCAAAAATAACTAAACATCTTGACAAGTTTGCAACAAGTGAAAGAATAGGTAGTCCAAAAACTTACAAATACCGAACTTCTTTTTTAGGCAAAAACTATACTTTTTCTCCAACGACATTGCGTTATGTTCTTGTCCTTAGTCAACTAGTACATTTTTTCGGAGATTTGAACAACTTCAATATTGTTGAAATTGGAGTAGGCTATGGAGGATTATGTAAAGTGATTGCAGATCTATTTCCTTCTGCAAAATATACCTTAGTAGATTTACCCGAAGCACTAAGCCTATCTCAAAAATTCTTGACACATTTTGATGTCAAAAATGTACAATATCTTGATGCAACTCATATACCTACTCAAATTTCTTACGATTTATGCATTAGTAACTATGCCTTTTCAGAACTAAGTAGAGATATTCAGGATTTATATTTTCAGAACATACTGAAAAACTCTAAATGTGGTTATATGTTGTGTAACTTTAAAACTCACACATGGCAAAATGAGCAGTATAAAGAAACTGAATTGCTTGAGCTGCTAAAAGGATCAGTGGTTTATAAAGATAAGCAATGGCTAGCAAATATAGATTTGCAATATAATATTTCATTAATCACATGGAATCAATAATGTTTACCATTACATACTAAATCAACCAAATGGGAATTGTAAGAATGGGGCCACCTGAAAATTTAATTCAGGAGCTAAAGAATCATTTAAAGCTCAATTATTTTGTGGAAACAGGAACCTATCTAGGTGGTACGGCAGTATGGGCTTCTAAAATTTTCCAGTTTGTTTTTACGATTGAATTTTCACCAGAACTTTTCCATAAAGCAAAAGAGAAGTTTGCGGATGTTCAAAATGTAAAATGTCTTTTCGGAGATTCAAGGGAGCAGTTAAAAGAAATCATTGACACACTTGATCAGCCTGCTCTTTTTTGGCTTGATGCCCATTGGTCAGGTGGCGTAACTTATGGCGATGAAGATCAATGTCCATTACTAGAAGAGTTAGAAATTTTAAATAATTCTGAATACAATCATTTTATCCTCATCGATGATGCAAGACTATTTTTATCTCCGCCTCAACCACCTCATCAAGTAGATCATTGGCCAAACATTTGTAATATTGTTGATGTTTTACGAAAAAAATACTCAGATAAGTATATTGTCATCATTGAAGATGTCATTATTGCTGTACCATTAGAAGCAAAAGATATAGTGATTCAATACTGTCAAGAAACCAATGCCAAGTCATGGCATGAATATGGCAGATCAAAACTAATTAAAGGTATTGAATTGATCGGAGTTTGGGGAAAACAGAAGCTGAAATCTGCTCTCCAAAAGATTTTAAAGCCTTAGGTTATGATTGTTATCTTTAGCTCTGGTCGTTTAGGGAATCAACTCTTTCAATACGCAGCAGCGAAAACCCTCTGTGATGATGGAGAGTGGCTAATTGGGATTGGCTTTGAAGATTTGCATGCTGGTTTTGATGGCATAGAAATGAAAATCATCAATCAAGAAACTTTCAAAGTATATCCATTGCTATATAAAATTCTCTTTAAATCTGCAAAAAAAATAATCAATTTAATGCTGAGACTAAAGCTCATTTCAAAAATTAGTGAATCAAAAGATAAACCAGAGTATTATAAGCAAGACGGATTATTCAAAAAAATCAAGATAATTCAAGATTGTTATTTTCAAAATGAAGACTTTTTTCAGAAAACTAAAATAGAATCCTTAAGAATAAAATCGACTTTTGAATCTTATGCAAAGCAAATCTTGAATAAAAATTTACCTGTAGAGAAAGTTCCCATTTTTGTTCATGTGAGACGAGGAGACTATTGCCATTGGCCTAATCGGGAATATGCGGCTGTTTTGCCTGCCCAATATTACCGTAAAGCAATCCAACAGATTCAAGAAAAAAACATCAATCCTTTTTTTATATTTGTATCAGATGATCCTTGGTATATTAAAGATGCTTTTTCTGATTTAGAAGATGCCTATATATCTAAGGGAAAATTTTTTGAGGATTTTGCTTTGATGACCTACTGTCAAAGTGGGATTTTATCGGCGAGTAGTTTTTCTTGGTGGGGTGCATACTTTGCAAAACAGCAACATTTAGAAAAAGCAATAGTTTTTCTTGCACCAGAACATTGGTTTCAACATCGTTTAAACGTATCACGTCCTAATTTTGTGAAAGCAAGTTTCATAAGTTATATTCATGTTTCCTGATTTACCCACATTACTTTCATTGATGTTATCTAGATCCGCTATGGAGGGCGATCACCTAGCATTGATCAGAATAAATATAGTGTTTTTGTTCTATTTTTAAAGGTGGGTCAAAAAGGTGATCGCCTACAATAAGAAAGAGTAGTAAATAGATTGTGGTACTCTATACCGAGGTCAAAAATATGTTTATCAAAGACAAAATTGATATTGACTTGCCACAAGAAACAAAGTTACTGACCTTAGAGGAATTTTGGGATTGGTATCCCGATGGTTATAAGGGCCGATTTGAATTACATAATGGGGTGATTGTCAAAATGCAGCCTACCGGAACCCATGAGCAAGTCGCTGGTTTTTTGGCAATGGAAATTGGGTTTGAAATTAAACGGTTAGGCTTACCCTTGTGTATTCCGCGCCAAGGCTTAATTAAAGCGATAGATACCGACAAAACCGCCTATATTCCTGATGTGATGGTGTTAGATAGTGCTGCCATACAAGATAAAGAGCCAATGTGGAAAAAGCGATCAACCATTACCCAGGGAGAAACCGTTCGATTAGCAATCGAGGTCGTCAGTACCAATTGGCAAGATGATTATTTAATGAAATTAGGAGAATACGAAAAGTTAGGCATTGCTGAATATTGGATTGTGGACTACTTAGGATTGGGTGGTAGACGCTATATTGGTAGTCCCAAACAGCCGACCGTTTCTATTTATCATCTAGTAGAGGGAGAATACACTTTTGCCTTGTTTCAGGGTCAAGATACCCTACGGTCAAATCTTTTTCCAGAACTGAGTTTAAGTGTGTCGCAAATCTCTCAAATTGGGCAATAGTGATATTTACTTGAATGAGGGGCGATCGCCTAGCCTCGCCAGAAATATTGTAATAACTTTGTTCTGGCTTTAGGGGGAAGTAAAAAAGGTGATCGCCTTGGTCACTCAGGTTTATACTTTTATAGTGCAGCACCTTTCCGATGGTCACAGACTCCCTACTCCATAACGATGCTCAAGACCCCCGTTGCTTTTATTATCTTTAATCGTCCGGATCTGACGCAGATTGTGTTTAATGAGATCCGGAAGGCACAACCAAAACAACTTTTTGTGATCGCCGATGGGCCAAGAACTTCAGAAGAACAGGCAAAATGTCAGGCAGCACAGGATATTATTAAGCAAGTAGATTGGGACTGTGAAGTTTTTTGTAATTATTCTGATATAAATTTAGGTTGTCGAGAGCGGGTTTCTAGTGGGATTACTTGGGTGTTTGAGCAAGTCGAAGAGGCAATCATTCTAGAAGATGATTGTTTTCCTTCTTCTTCTTTCTTTAAATTTTGTGAATATCATTTAAACAAGTATCAATATGATACAAGAATCATGTTGATTAGTGGGTATAATGCTCAACAGGAATGGAATTCTCATAAACAAGATTACTTTTTTTCTCATTTTGGTGGGATTTGGGGATGGGCTAGTTGGCGAAGAGCATGGAAAGAGTTTGATCTAGACATGAATAAGCTAGATGAACTTATCCAAGATAAAAAAATCAGACATCTCTTAGGAGAAGGTCTTGGTAAAATAAGAGAGAGACAGTTTCTTGATTGTCGCAACAAACAAATAGATACATGGGACTATCAATGGGCTTACTCTCGTCATATCAACTCAGGTTTAGCTATCGTTCCCAGTAAAAGCTTGATTGAGAATATGGGTTTTCGTGAAGATGCAACACATACTAAGTCTCAACCCCAAAGCAAAATCTTTGCTCAAGATTTAAAGTTCCCTATTCAAGAAAATAAAATTTTAATGCCAGATAAAGAATACGATCAATTATTTCACAATCCTAAAGTATCAATGACAAACAAACTCAAAGAAAAATGGTCGAAAATCTTCAAATAGTTCCTTCCCGTGGTGGATTTGTTATTTGGAACATCAAAAAAATCAAAGATAAGTTTATTTTTAAAAATCAATACAGCCCAGAAAGTAAAGATAAGCATCTTCAAAAATTAAATCAGCAATCTAGGCAAACCTTTCAAGTTAAGATCATATACAAAAAAAATATTCAATTAGATAAAATATTCTCTGAATATAATCAATTTGAGAATATTGATATTTATATTCACGGTAGCTGGGTAGACGAAACTAAAACACCTTTTTCGGATTTAGATGATTTGATTATTGTCAAAAGAAGTGACATAAAAACATTTAGAGAAGTTCGTAAAATTGAATCTTGGCTCAATAGAGTAGATATGAGATTTTGCCGTATAGATCCTTTGCAGCATCATGGACACTGGATTATTTATAAAGATCAGCTAGAAAATTATGATGAGTCTTACATGCCTCTCATAGTTCTGGAAAATTCAATTTGTCTACAGGGAGAAAAGCATATATCTGCACAGGTTGACCTAGAAGCAACTCAGCAGGGCTTAGAAAAAAATTTAGATACCACGTTATCAAATATAGAAAAATATTATGAAAAATATCAAAAGGGAAAAATAAATCTTTTTGAAATGAAGTGTTTAGTAGGCTCTTTTTTATTAATTCCTGCTTATGTTTTTCAATTGCAAGGAAAGCGTGCTACAAAAAAATGGGCAATTGAAAACGCATCAAATATATATTCCGCTAATGCACATAAAGCACTAGAAGTATGCTCGATGATGCGTCAAGATTGGGGGAAAGCCCTAAACACATTTCAATTTAGACTATTTTCTATATCACCAAAGTTTTTTACTAATCCCCACCTATATCGAAGGTTTGCACAAAAAATGTCTCCCAAATTTCCTTATGAACTTTTTCCTACCCTAGAAATCACTTCAGTCCAGAAATTCGTACAAGAAACAAGACAAAATTCAAATAATGGCTAGTCTAAAAATTATTGATGATTTATCAAGAGATTTGACTTTTAGTGATTATCAAGTAGCAAAAAGTAAGTTTGAGTATTTGTGTAAAAATGTCGGTATTCACAACAATCAATATGGATACTTTGGTTCTATTTCGTATCCTGGAATATCAGATATAGATGCTGCTGTAATAGGAACGTGTGAACAACTTCAAAGATTACATAAATTGTTTTCAGCAGAGAAAAAAAACAATGCAATTTTTGATTATGTATTCTGGCATCCTCCTGTTTATATTGAATCTTCTATATTAAACGATGTTCATTTTTTACATACGTTGGAAAACTTGAATTTAGAAGCCCTTACAGAAAACAAGAAGAATACTTTTTTAGATAGACAAGATGATCTTTATCTTGTTTGGTTTACGTTTCTCATTAGAGTCTGTATATCTATATTAAGAGGAAGAAAAATATCACTTAGATTATTATTGCTTGTTTACAAAAATCTGGAAGCATCCGAGCTATTTTTTTGTAATCAATTAAAGTTTGAACCGAATAAATTAGAAAATAGTCAACAAATACGTGAGTTAATTTTTTCTCATAAAATATCTAAAGATTACTTTTTTTCTATATTTAAAAGGAAATTCGAATTTTTGTTGTCCTTATTTGATCAATATTGCTTTATTCTTTCCAAAAATAAATCCCTAAAATACAGAGGCTTTTTCATATTAAGTAAAAATACGATAATTTCGCCTTCATCCAAAAGTGATATTTCGCTCGTTTCAAATATTGCTTTTTTAAAGCTTAATCAGTTCGCCTTCAATTTTTTAATTCACTTTGTTTTATGGGATGAGTATGTAAACAATTCAGGACTTTTTGATTACTTTCTTGCATCTAAAAAAACTGCGAAATTCTACCGAGAAAATAATCTGCATTATTCTTTTGTTACTCCCTTTGGAATCAATATCCAAAACAATCAAGTTTCAAGGAAAATCAATAAATTAATTTTTAATACTTTTAATTCTTTAAAAAACGACAAAAACTCTTCAAGTTGATATCAGTGATATTTCTGATGAAGTGGCGATCTAATAAAGTCACAGGCTTTGGTTATACTTAATGAAAGAGGAATGTTACTATGAAAGCCCAACATATTATTCTCGAAACTGACCCATCAGGAAACATCAAGAATATCCCCAAATTACCACCTAACAAAAAAATAGAAGGCATTTTTCTTGTCCTTGATGATGTCGCAGATTCTAGCTTACCCGTCCGTAAACCCCACCCAGATCTCGTTGGCCAAGTACAAATCCTTGACGACACCTTTGATAGCGTCCCTGAAACCGACTGGGAAATCCTGCAATGATTGTGATGGATACCCACATTTGGCTGTGGTGGGTTAACGGTAACCTTGACCGATTAGGCTCAAAAAGAGTCCAACTGTTAGAACAGCCTAAACCCTTGGCAGTTAGTGCAATTAGTTGCTTTGAGGTCGCTTGGCTAGATCACCATCAGCGCATCATACTGCCACACAAGAAAACAGCATGGTTTGATAAAGCTCTTGGTGGGTCAGATATTCTATTGCTACCGATTACCCCCAAAATTGCCGAAATAGCAGTCACTTTGCCGGAACATCACCGTGATCCCCAGGATCGTCTGATCATTGCCACTGCTATTTTTTACGACGCTTATCTGATGTCCGCTGACCAAAAATTCCCCCAATACTCTGAAATCAACGAAAAACTGGTATAAGTACTGATTTATTTTTAATGATTCAGATCACAATCCCACTCAGATGTTAAAAGTACTCCAGATTAGCAGTAGTGATATTTCCGGTGGGGCATCCATTGCCGCCTATCGACTCCACCAAGGCTTACAAAGAGTCGGTATTGATTCCAGCATTTTAGTCGGTAACAAACAAAGTGGCGATCGCCATGTAAATCAGATCAGCAAACGTCGCTATGTTAATAAAGCCCTTTCCCGTATTGGCGCAAGCTTTGGTCTCCACTACCTGACCATTCCCGATACCTGGCAGATCAAAAAACACCCCTTCTACCAAACCGCTGACATTCTGAATCTCCACAACCTCCACGGCGAATACTTTAATTATCTGGCTCTGTCCCAATTAACAGCTAATATTCCCGCTGTCTATACCCTCCATGATATGTGGAGCTTTACCGGACACTGTGCCTATAGTTTTACCTGTGAAAAATGGCAATCTGGTTGTGGTTCCTGCCCAAATTTAAGTACCTATCCTGCCGTTAAAATCGATAATACCCAACTCGAATGGCGACTAAAAAAGTGGGTTTATGACAAATCAAATCTAACAATTGTCACCCCCAGCCAATGGCTAAAACAACAGGCTGAAAAAAGCATTCTTATCGCGAATAAAACAACCCAAATTTACTGGATTCCAAACGGTATTCCTACTACAATTTTTCAACCACTTGATCAGCAACTATGTCGCTCCGTATTAGGTTTACCCCAGAATAAATATATTCTTGCTTTTGCGGCCCAGAACCTCAACGATCCCCGCAAAGGCTCCGATCTTCTTCAAAAAGCCCTCCAACTGATTCCCACTTCCCTCAAACAAGAAATTCAACTCCTAATCCTGGGTAATCAATCCGCCGGATTTCTAGCAGACATTGATATTCCTGCCATCTCCCTCGGTTATGTAGAAGGCGATCGCCTAAAAACCATTTTTTATAATGCCGCTGATTTATTGCTTTGCCCGACCCGTGCCGATAACTTACCCCTCGTTTTACAAGAAGCAATGGCCTGCGGTACACCTTTAGTCTCCTTCGATATTGGTGGCGTGCCTGATTTAGTGCGTCCCGGTGTAACTGGTTATCTCGCCCAACCCGAAGATCCCCAAGACCTTTGCAATGGCATTGTGCAACTGCTCGAAGACAAAACCTTAAGGGGAAAAATGGCACAAAATTGCCGCCGCATTGCCGAAACAGAATATCCTATTGAACTGCAAGCCCAACGCTACATCGACCTCTACCAACAGATCCTCAACCAAAAGACTACTGCATAAATGAAAGGTGAGTTTTGTCGGGGGATTTAGACAATAAGCAATATCTTAGGCTAACAGCGATAGTAGGCGATCGCCTCTGTCAGTACCAGAAAACAGCGACGATCAAAGTTTTTTTGGAACCGCAACAGAAGGCTGAAGACCCAGTCGTTGGACACGTTTCGCAAAACGTTTATCATCAAAGCTCACAAAACTCTGGCACTCCCGACTAGCCGCAAGATGGAGAGCATCAGCAAAATCCAGCCCTTGTAAATGCCACTGCAAAGCCAGATCAACACGTTCCCAACTCTCGACGATCACATGCTCTAATCCTAATAAAT
This sequence comes from Picosynechococcus sp. PCC 7002, assembly GCF_963860125.1. NCBI lineage: Bacteria > Bacillati > Cyanobacteriota > Cyanophyceae > Chroococcales > Geminocystaceae > Picosynechococcus > Picosynechococcus sp. PCC 7002. Next base: position 429,112 of record NZ_CAWLFA010000001.1, on the reverse strand, counting down.
GTCGAATGACCCGGGCAAAATCTTCCCGTTGGAAACCATAAAACGCTCGCAGCACCCATTCCAACTCTAGGATGACAGTGAGCGGCACAAACAAACGAGTTGATTCTGTAAAAATTTTATAAGCGAGGCTTCTTTGCTGTTCTGCTTCTGGGTCGTTGGGATCATTGACATAGAACCGAGCCAAAATATTCGTATCAATCCCGATCACGTTGTTCCCTCATGGCTTGGGCAATATCAAAATCATCGAGCCGCCTCGGTGTTGTCGGTGGACAGACCAACATCCCAAATCCCTCGTCTATCTTGCTCTGGCATTGGGGATGCTGCAGTTCAACGCGAATGGACTCTCCATCCAAGCTAAATGAGAGCTTACAACCTGGCTTAATGCCCAGTTGCTTGCGAATTTCAATCGGAATCACAACCTGACCTTTGTGGGAAACCGTCACTGTATTCATCGGCTCATCGTCTTACTGAGTAAGAATATTGTAACAGGCCTAACTATACTGTTGAAGATAGTGCCAACCTGTGAAGATAATTAGGCGATCGCCTTTATGTTTTATCGCGTACACCGAGATGAAAAAATCTCACTCTCAATCACTACTAAAATCATAAAGGCCGTGATTGGCGATCGCCCTCCTATCTCCGCAGCAGCTTACTATAATCAAAATGAAATCAACAAACCCACCCATTGGCAGCAATACCCATGAGTACCCTGTATGAACAAGACTTTAGTCAATGGGCCGAAACCATGGCCGAATTGCTTGAAAACGGTCAGTTCAGTGCCCTCGATTTAGAAAACTTAGTAGAAGAGATTCGAGACTTGTCTAAACGAGAACGCGATCGCCTTTTAAGTAGCCTACGTTTAATTCTCCATCACCTCCTCACATGGGATTATCAACCAGAGCTTCGATCAAGAAGCTGGTTGGGAACCATTCAACAGGAACGATCAAATATTGCCGATTATCTAGCCGATAGCCCCAGTCTTAAGCGATATCTCACGGACGACTATTTACTCAAAACCTACCAAAAAGCCAGACTACAGGCGATCGCTGAAACAGGTATCGATATGCCAAAGGATTGTTCTTATCGCTTGGCAGACGTCCTAGAGCGTTCTTTGAATTTTTAATATTCCACAGCAAATTCTCCGTTACAAAGTTATTGCCTAGGTAAGCTTTGGCTATATCGAAGCGTTCTTTAGACAGTAGGCGATCGTCAAAAACTAATCACCAAAGAAACTTCACGGACAATAGTGGGTACCCTAAATCTATAAGAAGAACAATCTCTAGTAAAAGATAACAGTATCATTTCCAAAATCTACTTTAAGATATTTCAAACGATGCAACAATCTCTAGACTTTCAAGCATCAATAGACCAACCTGACCCCCCTCCTGCTGTCTATATCATCATCCCTGTACATAATCGCAAGGAGATTACTCTCACCTGCCTAAAACATTTACAGGAAAACGGAGACCTAGATCAATATTCAGTGGTTGTTGTCGATGATGGTTCTACTGATGGTACTGCCGAGGCCATCCAAGCTCAATTTCCTATTGTCACAATTTTGTATGGTGATGGGAATCTCTGGTGGACAGGAGCAATCAAAATGGGGATGGAATATGCTCTGGCTCAGAAAGCTGATTATATTATCTGGTTAAATGACGATTGTTTACCCCAAAAATATACTCTCAATACTCTAGTTGAGTTTTTAGAAAATCATTCACATACAATCGTTGGTGCAGCTTGTTATCTCAACAAAGTAAACATTCTAATTAAAACTGGCTGTTTACATAGAACTCCTCTAACAGCAGAACCTAACACAGTTACCTTTGTCGATAGCCTTTCTGGATATTGTGTTGGTTTTCCTTCAAATTTATGCTCTGTCATTGGTTTACCTGATGAGAGGCGATTTCCCCACTATAGAGGAGATGATTTATATGTCTTGCAGGCTACACGTTCAGGATTTCAAGCTTGTATTTTAGGAGATGCAAAAGTTTTTCTCGCGGACACAGTAAACCCTCCTAAAAGCCTGAATCAATATCTAAAACAAAATCCCAAAAACAAATCTATAAAGTCAGTTTTTTTGAATAAGAAATCAAAATATTATTTGCCGAGCAATTTCTTCTATTTTATAAAAAAATATAAAGCAACTAAAGGTACATTCCTCTTTTCTTTAAAGCTTTTACTTTGGTCATATCAGTATCTTGATTTTTTACTTATTGATAGCTTCTTTAAAAGAACTCAGACAAAGCATAATCAATAAATTATGAACTTAAATGAATTTAACTCTTTGTCACTACATATTTTGATGCTGCATAACCGCTATCAATATACCGGCGGTGAAGATACCTCGACACAAGCAGAAATTTCTATCCTAAGAGATTTTTGTCATCAAGTAACTTATTTAGAAGCTGATAATGATCACATTAAACAATTTAGTTTTTTTGATAAATTCCAGCTCTTTTTCACTACTGCCTGGAATCCTCAGCAGGCCACGACTTTGAAATCAAAACTCAAGAACTTAAAGCCTGATATTCTTCACGTTCAGAACTTTTTCCCACTTTTTTCTCCTTCTGTCCATCAAGCCGCTCAATCCCTAAATATTCCTACCGTTCAACACTTGAGAAATTTTCGCCTAGGCTGTCTTAATGCTTCTCTATTTCGAGAAAATCAAGTTTGTGAAGTCTGTATTGGTAAAAATCCCTGGCGAGGCATTGTTTACCGTTGCTACCGAGGGTCATTACCTGGTTCTTTAGCTGTTTGGAATATGATCACAGTCAATCACTGGCATAAAACTTGGGAGAAAAATGTTGATGCGTTTATTACCCCTAGCCAGTTCGCCGCCAACAAACTAATTCAAATGGGTATTCCCGGCGATCGCCTCTATGTCAAACCCAACGTTACTGAAGATCCTTTACCCAATCAAATAATTCCAGCATTGCCCAAAAGACCAACCTTTCTCTTTATCGGTCGCCTTTCATCGGAAAAAGGGGTGATGATTTTACTGAAAGCTTGGGAAAAACTGAATCAACCTGAATGGCAACTCAATATTGCTGGCGATGGCCCCCAGAAAGCGGAGCTAATGACATTTGTCCATGAGCGTGGCTTAACAAACGTCACTTTTCTGGGTCAGCAAACCAAAGAACAAGTGATCGCCGCTGTCCAAAATGCCACTGCGGTACTCGTTCCTTCGCAATGGTACGAAACGTTTGGGCGAGTTGTCATTGAAGCTTTTGCTTGCGGTCGGGCTGCGATTGTCTCTGACTTAGGTGCCCTCGCCGAACTGGTTAAGGATCAGACAACGGGTTTCCTAGTATCCCATAGTGATATTGATGCCTGGGTTGAACGCTTAGAATGGGCTGGCACACATCCTCTCGAAATTGCAGCAATGGGACAAAATGCTCGCTTAGCCTACCAGCAAAACTACACCCCTGAAATCAATTACCAACAAACAATGGATATTTATCAGCGACTTTTGCGGGGGAAGACTTAGCATTTTCTCCGGGTTACTTCTGTCTCGCTCTAAAACATCTCTCCATACTCTTCCAAAACAGCCAAGGTGTTAATCAAGATTTGTCGGTTGGCTTCGCTTGGGTCGAGTTGGTAGCGGAGTTCCGCAAGACGGCATCGAGTTTCGATTTGAGCTCGCGCAATTTGGCGTTCTCTTGCTTCAGCTCTTTGTTGCCCCTCCTCAGCTCTTCGTTGTGCTTCTTCAGCCAGGCGGTTTGTTTCTCGATTTCGACGGTTCCACTCAACGCCGAAATTAGCCAATGTAGCCACGACGGCTGCCACGGTGAGTCCATTGCTCCACTGTCTGGGGTTGGCGATGAGTCCGAGGAATTCAAAGTCGGTTTGGTCATAGAACCTCAAAAAGGCGATCGCAATCAATAGAATTGTTAAAACGCTTGAAGGCAGTAACGCCAGAAAATTGATCCAGATCTGGGAATTTCCCATACACAAATCCATTATAGTCTGGGGATATTGTCCCAAATTTTTGATATTCATCATGAGCCAAGTGGCGATCGCCAATCTCCTTGAAACCTTTGAACGGTTTGGCATTAACCTCGGTTTAACGCGCATTACCCAACTATTGGCGAACCTTGGTCATCCAGAGCGCCAAGTACCGATTCTCCATGTGGCAGGTACCAATGGAAAAGGGTCGGTCTGTGCCTATTTGTCTTCTATTTTGGCGGCGGCAGGCTATCGGGTCGGGCGGTTTACGTCACCCCATTTGGTGGACTGGACAGAACGGATTTGTTTGAATAATCAGCCGATTCCTTCCGAGCAGTTACTGACGGTTTTGGAACAGGTGAAAGCAGCCATTGATCCCAACCAAGAAACACCGACCCAATTTGAGGTGATTACGGCGGCAGGATTTTTGTATTTCGCCCAGGAACAGGTAGATATTGCGGTGATTGAAGTGGGTTTGGGGGGACGCTTGGACTCGACGAATGTTTGCGATCGCCCCCTCGTTTCTGTCATTACCTCCATCGGCATGGATCACTGGCAGCGCTTAGGTAATGGTTTAGATAAAATTGCTGGGGAGAAAGCGGGCATTTTAAAACAAGATTGTCCGGCGGTGATTGGGGAAGTGCCAGAGATCGCGGCGAAAGTGATTCGTGAAAAAATTAGTGAGTTAAATTGTCCTGCTACCTGGATTCAGCCTGCCCAAGCCATTCATCCCCCTTCAGGAGAGGGACAGAGGCGGAGGATAGCGAAATACAGTGATTTTGAATATTTTTTGCCGCTTTTAGGGGATATTCAACTTCATAATTCGGCGATCGCCATTGAAACTATCTATGCGTTGCGCAAACAAGGTTGGCAAATTTCCGATCAACAATTGCGTGATGGCCTTGCGAAAACTCGCTGGGCGGGCCGCATTGAATGGCACCAATGGCAGGGGCAAAAAATCCTCATTGATGGCGCTCACAATGGTGTGGCGGCGGCGGAATTACGCAAATATGTAGACACCCTCCCCCAACCCGTCACTTGGGTCATGGGAATGCTTTCCACCAAGGATCACCAAAATGTCCTCGAAGCCCTCCTACGAGACGGGGATCACTTGCATCTCGTACCAGTGGGGGGTCATAGCAGCGCCGATCCCCAGAGTTTAGCAATGTTGGCCCAGGTGATTTGTCCGGCCCTCGCCTCCTGTCAAACCCATGAAACCTTATTTGAAGCCCTTGATCAGGCGATCGCCACCCCCCACACTAGGGTGTTATGTGGTTCGTTGTATCTTTTGGGAGAATTTCTAAGTTATGCAGCCAAAATTTAAAACCCGCAAAGCCTGGAATCAGGCCGAAATGCTACTCCAACCAGCTTTTATTCGGGTCGTCGATAATTTCCGTGCTCAATTAGAAGATTCCCCCTGGACTGGGGAGTACGAAGATATTCAAGACCCCTACCCTGGCTACGTTTTGCGCCTCAAGAAAGACCACATCGAAACGACGGTTAATATCTGGGATCTCTGTTATCAGATCTGTTTTGTTGCCTATCCCACCGGAGCCCTCGTGGAAAATGGCTGTGCCGTGGAAATCGATGAAACCCTTTTCGAGGCGTCCGGGGCCGTGGATTGGCAAAAACTGGAAGCGAAAACCCAACAGTTGATCCACAATATGTTTGAGCAATTTGATCACTTAGGGGAGTAATCATTGATGGTTACGCAAGCGCAGATTCAAGGGGGACTATTGGGACTTTGTGTGGGGGATGCCCTGGGTGTACCTGTGGAATTTTCTGAGCGCCGCACCCGACAGCGGGATCCTGTGACAAGGATGCGGGGCTATGGCACTTACAATCAACCCCCCGGCACTTGGTCAGATGATAGTTCCCTCACTTTTTGTCTGGCTGAGGCGATCGCCGAAGTGGGTCTGGGCGAAGAACTCCCCGAACATCTGGGCCGTAAGATGGGTCTTTGGCTCAAGGAAGCTTACTGGACACCCCACGGCGAAACCTTTGATGTGGGCAACACGACTGCCGCCGCAATTCATCAAATTTTAGCGGGTATCAATCCCCTGGAAGCGGGTGGGATCGGGGAGCGGAGTAATGGCAACGGCTCCTTGATGCGTATTTTGCCCCTCGCCTTTTGTGGTGAGCGACTGCCCTATGCCGATCTTTTGGATCTCGTCCACAACATTTCCTACCTGACCCACCGTCATCCCCGTTCCCTCATTGCCTGCGGCATGTATATTTCCATTGCCCTGGAACTGTTACACGGAAAAAGTATTGAAACTGCCTACCAGCAAGGGATACAACGGGCCGAAGAGTTTTATCGCGATTCCATCTACAAGCCGGAACTCAGCCACTACCAGCGTATTTTTGACGAAAATTTAGCAACATTGCCCATCCATGAGCTTCAATCGAGCGGTTATGTCGTCCATGCCCTCGAAGCCGCCCTCTGGTGTTGTTTAAACCATGATAACTATCAGGATACGGTGCTCGCGGCGGTGAATTTGGGGGATGACACTGACACCACAGCGGCGATCGCCGGGGGGTTGGCCGGACTTCACTACGGCCTCGACAATATTCCCCCTGATTGGCTGGCGCAAATTCCCCGGCGGGATGACATTCTCCAGTTAGGCGATCGCCTCTTCAGGGCTATCTGTTGACCGAGCAGGGGCAAGCAGTCCATTTTCTTTAATGTAAAGTTAAATTAATTCTTCTCCATTAACAAACCCTTGAATCAAGCGCATCGGCACTTTGTATCAAGTGTCACATTTTTTTAGGGGCGGGACTTTTACACTGCAAAGCTTAAACACGACTTAAACTTTTAAGCTTCTTTCCTCCCACACACTATCCCAAAGCCCCTTGAGAAAATCGCATTAACCATGAGTAATCTCGGAAGACGTAAATTTATTCTCTACAGTTCCGCCGCCCTCGGTTCCAGTATTCTCCTCAAAGCCTGCGGCCAACCCACAGAAACCCCTGATACCCCCGATAGTGGCAGCACAACCTCAACCCCCAGTGGTGACACGATCAAAGTTGGCATTCTCCACTCCCTCAGTGGCACCATGGCCATTAGTGAAACCACCGTGGTCGAAGCCGAACAACTCGCCATCAAAGAAATTAATGCCGCCGGTGGCATCGATGGCAAACAAATTGAAGCCATCGTCGAAGATGGTGCCTCCGACTGGGATGTCTTCAAAGAAAAAGCCGAAAAACTCATTGATCAAGATGGTGTCGCCGTCGTCTTTGGCTGCTGGACTTCCGCCAGCCGAAAAGCGGTTAAAGATGTCTTTGAAGCAAAAGACCACATGCTGTTCTACCCTGTCCAGTACGAAGGCCAGGAATGCTCGAAGAATATCTTCTACACTGGGGCCGCCCCGAACCAACAAATCGAGCCCGCCGTGGATTGGCTCCTCGAAAATAAGGGCACAGAATTTTTCCTCGTCGGTTCTGACTATGTATTCCCCAGAACCGCGAACACCATTATCAAAGCCCAGTTAGAAGCCAAAGGTGGCACCACGGTCGGCGAAGACTATCTCCCCCTCGGTAATACTGAAGTGACGCCGATTATCACCAAAATCAAAGCAGCGCTTCCCAACGGTGGCGTGATTTTCAACAGCTTAAACGGTGACAGTAACGTTGCGTTCTTTAAGCAAATTCGTGATGCGGGCCTCACCCCGGAGCAATATCCGGTCATGTCGGTGTCGATCGCCGAAGAAGAAGTCCGTCAGATTGGCCCCGAATATCTCACGGGTCACTATGCGTCTTGGAACTACTTCCAAACCGTAGAAACCCCCGAAAATGAAAAGTGGGTGGCAGACTTTAAAGCGGAGTACGGTGAAGATCGGGTGACCAATGACCCCATGGAAGCGGCCTACATCATGGTCTACATCTGGAAGCAGGCGGTAGAAGCGGCGATCGCCAATGGAGCGACCGATGCCTATGACCTCGAAGCTGTACGGAGTGCCGCCATTGGTCAAGAATTTGCGGCTCCCGAAGGCCCGGTGACGATGAATGTTAACCACCACCTCTCAAAGACCGTGCGCATCGGTCAGGTACGGGAAGACGGGATGTTCGATATCGTCTGGGAAACCGACGGCCCCATCGCCCCCCAAGCCTGGAACCAGTATGTTGAATCCACCAAAGGATTTGCCTGTGACTGGAGCGACCCCACAAAGGGTGAAAAATATGCCATCTAGGGCCTAAAACCCAGATGTTTTCCGGGAAAGCTGGGATTCCGCCCTACAGAATCCGGCTTTCTCGCGGTTTTATTGCGCGTATTGTGGTGGGTTTGCCCTGTGACAGAACTTCTAATCGGTATTTTTAACGGAGTCAGCATTGGCTCTGTGCTTTTGGTTTCGGCCTTGGGTTTGGCGATCGCCTTTGGTTTGATGGGGGTGATCAACCTGGCCCACGGCGAATTAATGATGCTGGGCGCCTACACAACCTTCGTGGTCCAAAATGTATTCCGGGGGTTCGGGGAACCTTTTTTTAATCTCTACATTATCTTTGCGATTCCCCTGGCTTTTTTTGTCGCCGCCGCAGTGGGCTTTGGCCTGGAGCGGGGCGTAATCCGTTACCTCTATGGCCGTCCCCTAGAAACCCTCTTGGCCACCTGGGGGGTCAGCCTGATTTTGCAGCAGTTTGTCCGGAGCGTGAACTGGGCGATCGCCTTCGGGGTCATTGCCTTTCTCCTTAAAGATGTGATCCGCTGGGCCGTGCTCCAAGCCTTAAATCTCGCCAAGATCCAATCCGTGGCCCTAAAAATGTGGCTGGATAAATTAAACGTGGTTGCCGCCTTTGCCCTTGGTTTTGGGGTGATTTTCGGGGTCAATCTGACGAAAAATGACGCCCTCACAAAGCCGTGGTTTAGTGCCCGAAATGTGGATGTGACTGCGCCGCAATGGCTCCAGGGGGGACTTTCCCTGGGTTCCGCCCAACTGCCCTACAGCCGCATTTTTATCATCGTCTTGACCCTGATCTGTCTGGGGGCGATGTACTGGTTTTTGAACAAATCCAACTGGGGCCTCCGGATCCGTGCCGTTACCCAAAACCGCGAAATGAGTTCCTGTTTAGGAATTCCTACCGCCCGCGTTGATGCTTTGACCTTTGCCCTGGGGTCGGGTTTAGCAGGCATTGCCGGGGTGGCGATCGCCCTGTTGGGTTCCGTCGGGCCAAATACCGGCCAAAACTACATCGTCGATGCCTTTATGGTGGTCGTGGTGGGGGGCGTTGGTAATTTGCTCGGCACCATTTTGGCGGCCCTCGGTTTGGGGATTATCAACTATCTCATCGGTTCTGGCACATTTGTTACCGTTTTTACCTCTCTCCAAGCCCCACAATTTCTCTTGGATTTGGCCACTTTTTTTGCCACCACCAGTATGGCAAAGGTGATGACCTTTGTGATTATTATCGGCTTCCTCCAATTCCGGCCTGCGGGTCTCTTCCCGCCGAAAGGCAGAACCGCAGAACTATAAGCCCTTGTTCCGATAGCCCAGCCCATAAACAGCACCATGAATGTAGGTTTAACCCGACGTGACCAGCGCAAACAACAGCGCACCAAACTTCTCATTGAGGGAGCAATCATCCTTGCTCTGGTGATCATTACGATGGTCATCTTGCCCTTGATTTTGCCGGAATTTCGCCTCAAACTCGTGGGGCGTTTTCTCTCCATGGCGATCGTCGCCCTGGGGATCGACCTCATTTGGGGCTACACTGGCTTGCTCAGTCTTGGCCAAGGGATTTTCTTTGCCCTCGGTGGCTACGCCCTGGCGATGCACCTCAGTTTGCAACTGCCTGATGGTGCCATTCCCGAATTTTTTATGCTCTATGGCGTCGAAAAATTACCCCTCTTTTGGCAGCCTTTTTACTCGCTACCCCTGACTCTGCTTGCCATGGTGCTTGTGCCGGGGATCGTTGCGGGGATTTTGGGTTATCTCGTCTTTCGCAATCGCATTAAGGGGGTTTATTTTTCGATCATCACCCAGGCGGCGCTGTTGGTCTTTTTCAATTTTTTCAATGGTCAGCAAAAACTGATCAACGGCACCAATGGTCTCAAGACAGATACCGCTGTTTTTCTGGGGCAGCGGGTTGGGGATTCAGGGATTCAGTTGCTGTTTTATGAAACAACGATTGTCGCCTTGCTGTTGGTTTATCTCCTTTGTCGCTGGCTGACGAGTGGTCGCTTTGGCCGGATGTTGATCGCTATTCGGGATGATGAAACGCGGGTGCGGTTTACGGGCTACGATCCCACCTGGTTTAAGGTAGTTGTTTTTGCGATCGCCGGGGCGATCGCCGGAATTTCCGGCGCCCTTTATACGGTGCAAAGTGGGATTATCACGCCGAACTACATGGAAGTGGCCTTTTCCATTGAGATGGTGATCTCCGTGGCAGTGGGAGGCCGGGCGACCCTGATCGGCGCAATTATTGGCACGATTTTGGTCAATTTTGCCCGCATTTATTTGAGTGAAAGCTTCCCAGAAATTTGGCTGTTTTTCCAAGGGGCGCTGTTTTTAATCGTGGTGACGGTGCTCCCGGACGGCATTGTGGGCTGGGTGCGGGACGTTCTCTGGGTCAAGGTGGCCCGTCTGTTGGGGATCGGCCAGCCAGTGAGTTATCCGGCGATCGCCGACGATCCCGATGTGCAAAATATCCAAGAAGACCAATTAGTGACAAAGGAGTAGGGCGAGGCCATGGAAAATATCTTGGAAATTGAGAATTTGACCGTTAACTTCGATGGCTTTAAAGCCCTCAATAACCTCACCTTCCGCATGGGTAAAGGGGAGCTACGGGTGATCATTGGCCCCAATGGTGCGGGGAAAACTACGTTTTTAGATGTAATCACCGGCAAGGTTAAACCCACCACAGGCAAAGTCAAATTTAAAGGCAAAACCATCAGCGGTCTCCCAGAACATAAAGTGGCCCGCCTCGGCATTGGTCGCAAATTTCAAACGCCTCGGGTCTACCAAAATTTAACGGTACGCGAAAACCTAGACCTCGCCTGTAATCGCCACAAAAACGTTTTACCTACTCTTTTTGGGGGAACCAAGGCCACGGAAAGAACCCAAACCCTAAGTCTTTTAGAAACCATTGGCCTCACCGAAAAAGCCGATATCCAAGCGGCCTGGCTAGCCCATGGCGAAAAACAGCGCTTAGAAATTGGTATGCTCGTGGCTCAGTCCCCGGATCTGTTGCTGGTGGATGAACCTGTGGCGGGCTTGACCGATGAGGAAACGGAAAATGTCGGTAATTTACTCCTCGCCCTCGCCGAAAGCCATTCCCTGATCGTGATCGAACATGATATGGAGTTTGTGCGCCAGATTGCCCGGCAAGTAACGGTACTGCACCAGGGTTCTGTACTCTGTGAAGGCAACATGAATCAGGTACAAAACGACCCCAAAGTGATTGAGGTTTATCTAGGGGAAGCGCCCACCGTCACCCCGGAGCAAATGAACCTGATTCGCATCGCCGCGAGTATGGCCTGGGCCGATGGCAACTTTGCCCCAGAGCAGAAACAGGTGATCCTCAGTCGCCTGAGTGAGCAATTTACCAACGACAGTCAGCACCAGGCGCAACTGCAAGGGGAACTGGAAAATTATCTGGCGAGCAATCTGCCCCTAGAGCAGTTGACAGATACCCTAACCACGGAAAACGAGAAAATTACCGCCCTAAAGCTCAGTTATGAGGTCATTCGAGCCAATGGGGTCAATGAACTAGAGAGCATTGTCTACCAGCAACTCCTGGGGCAGTTGGGCCTTCCTCTGGAGATGGTGCGGGAAATCGAGGCCGAGATTGATCAAGTCTATGGTGGCTAGGGAGATGGCGATCGCCTTGGGGCCAAAAGCACCAGAGCAATCTGTTAAGATCCCAGGCTAAACCTTCAGTGAACGCGGCGATCCATGGCTTGGCAAGAAAAACTCACGGCACTGCAACATTTTTTCGAGGCAACGGAACGGGCTTTAATTGCTTATTCTGGGGGCATTGACAGCACTTTGGTGGCCAAGGTAGCCCACGATGTTTTGGGCGATCGCGCCGTGGCGGTGACTGCCGTTTCGCCATCCCTATTACCGGAAGAACTCGAAGCGGCGATCGCCCAGGCGAAAACCATTGGCATTGTCCACGAACAGGTGGAAACCCACGAAATGGACAACCCCAATTACGTCAGTAATCCGGCCAACCGCTGCTATTTTTGCAAAAGCGAACTCCACGACACCCTCAAACCCCTGGCCCTAGAACGGGGCTATCCCTACGTGATTGACGGGGTCAATGCCGATGACCTCCAGGATTATCGCCCCGGAATTCAAGCGGCGAAGGAACGGGGGGCGCGATCGCCTTTAGCGGAGGTGGGGATCGCCAAATTAGAAGTGCGGGAAATTTCCAAACAGTTGGGATTGCCCTGGTGGGATAAGCCCGCGCAACCCTGTCTCAGTTCCCGGTTTCCCTATGGTGAACTGATCACCACCGAAAAACTCCAGCGGGTCGGTCGTTGTGAAGTTTATCTACGGCGTTTGGGCTGGCGATCGCTGCGGGTCCGTTCCCAGGGTGACACGGCTCGCATTGAGTTGCCTCCCGAACAAATTCGCGATTTCGTCGTCCAGGTAGATCTCGATGCCCTGGTCAAAACGTTCCAAGGCTATGGGTTTCTGTACGTCACCCTAGACCTAGAGGGCTACCGCAGTGGCAAGCTGAACCAAGTCCTCGATCCCCAAACCCGGTCTGCCCAACAATATTCGGGGTCAAATCCCGCTATGATCAAGTCCACCTAGTCCTGTTGTCCAAAAGCACTATGATCCATTCCCGGCAATTTTATTCCGCAGCGGCGATCGCCCTTTGTTTTGGTTCCCTTCTGGTGAGCTGTAATCCCAATCCCAACGGCACCACTCCCAACAGCGAAACGACGACCATTAGCGCCGATGTCAATAATCGTCTGGCCCTGGGCACCACCGCCAAACCCCGCACCATCGATCCCGCCGATAGCTACGAAATTGCCGGTTTAAATATCATCTACAACGTCACCGAAAGTCTCTACACCTACGAAATCGGGACCACGGAGATCAAACCCCTCCTGGCCGCAGCTCTGCCCGCCATTAGCGACGATGGCCTCACCTATACAATTCCCCTGCGGGAGGGCGTCACTTTCCATGATGGCGAACCCTTTAACGCGGCGGCGATGAAATTTTCTTTAGATCGCTTCATGGAAAACAAAGGCAAACCCTCCTTTTTACTGGGGGACATCATCGAGAATATCGAAGCGACCGGGGAATATGAACTCACCATTACCCTCAAGCAACCCTTTGCTGCGTTTCCTGCATTATTGGCTTTTGCTGGGGCTAGTGCTGTTTCCCCCGCGGCCTACGAAATCGGCGAAGGTGCCTTTAACCCCAGTCAACTGGTGGGCACTGGCCCCTACAAGCTAACGGCTTTTACGAGCGACACCATTACCCTCGACCGTAATGACGATTACTGGGGCGAGACAGCGAAGAATGCCGGAGTTGATATCCAAATTTTTAATAGTAATGCTGCCAATTTATTTAATGCGCTCCAGACGGGGGCCGTGGATATCGCCTACCAATCCCTGGAGCCGGAACAGGTGAGTAATCTCCTACGGGAGGCAGAAAGCGGCGAAATTCAAGCCCTAGAAGCAGAGGGGACAGCGGTGAATTTTATGGTGCTAAACCGTAACCAAGCCCCCCTCGATCAGCTCGAAGTCCGCCAGGCGATCGCCGCTCTCCTCGACCGCAACCTGATCAACGAACGGGTACTCAATGGCCAGGCTGATCCCCTCTATAGTTTGATTCCGACTTCTTTTCCAGCATCACAACCGCTATTCCAAAGCGCCTATGGTGATGCCAACATTGAACAGGCCAAAACCCTCCTCACCGAAGCGGGCTTTACCCCAGAAAATCCGGCTGTAATTCCCCTGTGGTATCCGTCCGGCTCCACCACCCGTGGCATTATCGCCACAACCCTAAGGGAGTATGCCAACCGTGAACTGGAGGGCTTGTTGCAATTTGAACCCAGCAGTGTGGAAGGGGCGACCTTTTTTCAAAATATTGCCCAGGGGATTTATCCGGCAGCCCTGGGGAACTGGTACCCGGACTTTTTAGATGCGGATAATTACATTCATCCCCTTTTGAATTGTGAGGTGGGATCGCCAGAAACGGGCTGTGAATCGGGGGGCGCGCAAAACCAAGGGTCTTTTTATTGGAATGAAGCGATGAACCAATTAATTGATGCCCAACGGACAGAAACTGACCCAACAAAACGCCTCGAAATTTTCACGCAAATCCAGGAACAAATGGTGGCGGATGTGCCCTATATCCCCATTTGGCAAGGGAAAGAATATGTTTTTGCCCAGGCTAATATTCAAGGTTTAGCAGTAAATCCAAGCCAAAGTTTACCCCTCTGGCTGGTGGAAAAGTAGCGAAAAGATCACCAATATTATTCCCAAAAAAGATTAGGCTTTGTTCTCCTCGTCGGGGAGTTCAAGGCTTTTGCGGGTACTTTTAAGGGTTTTCCAAAGGTTTTTTATTTCTTGATAGGCTTGTTGTGATGAAATTTTGCCGTTCGTTTCTAGGTTGCAGATAAAATTCACCCGCTGGGCAAACTCCTGGAGGTTGGCATTAAAGAGGACTTTCTCCATTTTGAAGTCGCCTCGGTAGCTCTCAATGGGGAATAAAAATTTTTCTTTTTCGGATTCAGACATGGCGATCGCCTACGATAACTCCAATGAGGTTTTAATCAATACAAAAAAACACCCAAAGACGACTCTAGTGTAACGAAAGAATTTCTTGAGGGGAGGTGTTGCCTGATGCTTTTTACAAATTGCCTTCTCTCCTCCCCTGGCGATCAAAAGTAGCCATCAAAAAAGGTAGAGCGGGACTCTACCTTGGCAAAAATATTAAAAAAATAATGGATTGATTGCCTCAACCATTGGGGTAGAAGCCAGTCGTTACCAACTGGATTTAACCACGCCGGGGAGCAAGCCTTGGTGAGCCCAATCCCGGAGGACGTTACGGCACAGACCAAAGTCGCGGTAGTAGCTGCGGGGTCTGCCAGTAATTTGGCAACGGTTGCGCATCCGGGTCGGAGAGCTGTTGCGGGGAAGATTCTGGATTTTGCGGTGGATTTCGAGTTTTTCGAGGGGATCAGCTGCGTTGTTAAAAGCTTCCTTAAGGGCAGCTCTTTTTGCGGCGTATTTTGCCACCATGCGAGCACGTTTCTTGTCGCGCTCAATCATTGATTTCTTGGCCATGAAATTTAGTCTAAAAATTCTATATAAAGACAGCATTTTCTATCATAGCTTAAATGGCCAAAATTCCTAATCCCTAAGGCTAAATTTATGGGGCTACCGTTGGGTAATCGGCAGGCGATCGCCTAGAATGAAAGGCCTGTTATTTGTGGCAATTTGCAGACATCTATGGCGATCGCACCGGAGCCCACCTTGGGTTTAGCACTCCACACCACAACCCCCCAGTTAGGGCTGAGTTTACGGAACTTGGTCACAGGGGAACAACGCACGGCCCTGTGGGAACTGGGACGGGATCTATCGGCCCAACTCCATTGCTATCTCCAGGAGTTTATCCAGCCCCATGCTTGGCAAGACATCGCCTTTTTAGGGGTGGCAAAGGGGCCTGGTGGCTTTACGGGCACTCGGTTAGGCGTTGTCACGGCCCGCACCCTCGCCCAACAGTTAAACATTCCCCTCTATGGCATCTCGACCTTAGCGGCGATCGCACAGCGATCCACGACGGGGTGCGCTTTTCGGAACCGAGAAAATTGTCTGGGTCAAACGGTGGCTGTGGCTTTGCCAGCGCGACGGGGCGCAGTCTTTGGGGCCATTTATCAAATCACTGCGACAGGGGCGATCGCCCTCGTGCCGGATCAGTTATTTACCCCCACGGCTTGGGCAGATTGTCAGGGCAATTTTCCTGATTTGCAGGTGATCGATCCCCCAGAAACGATTGGTGATACTGTGACTGAAGTTTTAAGCCTTGCCCAATCCCAATGGCAAGCAAACCCCCAGGGGCCTTGGGGCGCGGTTGTACCGTTCTATGGGCAACACCCCGTTTATCAGTAATGTGTCACAAAGCAGCTCATCTCATTATTTTCACCCGCTACCCGGTGCCGGGCCAGACAAAAACCCGTTTAATTCCTGCTTTAGGGGCGGAGGGGGCCGCAACACTACAACGCCACCTGACGGAAGATACTCTGAAAACCGTAGAAGTTTTGAAAAATATCGATATTTCGATTTACTTTTCCGGCGCTACAATGCCCCAAATGGCGGCCTGGCTGGGGGAACAGTGGCATTATCAAGCGCAACAGGGCCAAGATTTAGGCGATCGCCTGATTCATGCTTTTCAAACCAGTGAACAACAAGGTTATGACAAAACCGTGGTGATTGGTATCGACTGCCCAAGCATTACCGATGAAATTCTCGCAGCGGCCTTTGATAAACTCGATGCGGCTGAAGTTGTCCTTGGCCCAGCAGTAGACGGTGGTTATTATCTGATTGGTCTGCGCCAAAATATTGCTGCTCTCTTTACAAAAATGCCCTGGGGTACAGCTCAAGTTTTCTCGGAAACCGAGGCCCGCTGCCAGCAGTTAAATCTAAGCCTTGCCTTACTGCCAATACTCCAGGACATTGACGAACCCACCGATCTCAGGGTTTGGGACAACCTTAAAAACACTCTTAAAAAAGCTGCTGAATAATTCGCTTGGCTTGGTTGCCATAGCCCCCACCAAATAAATTGAAGTGATTGAGCACGTGATAGAGGTTGTATAAATCGCGGCGATCGCCATAGCCAGAATCCAGGGGCCAAGCCTCGTTATAGCCCTGGTAAAAACGTCCCGGAAAGCCACCAAATAGCTCTGTCATCGCAATATCTACTTCGCGATCGCCGTAGTAGGCCGCTGGGTCAAAAATAATTGGTTCCCCCTGGTCGGTCACTGCGGCATTCCCTGACCAAAGATCCCCGTGGACGAGGGAGGGTTGGGGCTGATGATCCCGCAAAATTCTTCGTACTCCTTCAATGATCCGCTGTGGCTCCGGAAAATCGCCCCCTTTTCGCCTCGCAAGACGCAGTTGATAGCCAAGGCGTTGTTCCGCCCAAAATTCAGCCCAATTGCTTTGCCAGTCATTCATTTGGGGCGTAGAACCAATGGTGTTGGGGCGATCCCAGCCAAATTTTTCCGCCGTACCCCGACGGTGAAGTTCTGCGAGGTGGTGGCCCATGGCTTGCCAAGCATCACCACTACCACCACCGAGGTCGATCCATTCCAGGACGATATAACTATTACTCTCGGTTTCCCCCCAACAGATGGGCTTTGGAACACGGATAGTTTGGGTTGCGCCCATTTGCTGGAGGGCCAAGGCTTCTGCGGCGAACATTGCCGTCTGATTCGGGCGATTGAGCTTCACAAAATACCGCTGGCCAGAGCCTGCCAAACAGTAGCCCTGATTAATACAGCCGCCCCCCACGGAACGCTGCTGTTCGAGGGTAAACGGTTGGCCAGTGGTTGCCGCAATGTGCTCGGCAATGGCCCCTAGGGAAGTACGCATCGCAATACCTCAATTCGTCGGCGGAGTCTATCTCCAGCTTAGGCGATCGCCTTTTGTAACGGAAAGCCCAATTCTTCCCGTTGGGCAAGGTAAAGGTGGGCCACCTGGCGGGCCATGTGACGAATCCGCCCAATGTAGCGGGTACGTTCGGCCACGGCAATCACCCCCCGCGCATCGAGTAAATTAAAGGTGTGGGAACATTTCAGCACATAATCAAGGCTCGGCATCACCAACCCTTTCTCAATGAGTTGTTGAGCTTCTGCTTCGTAGAGCGAAAATAGCTGAAACAACATTTCCGGATTAGACGCTTCAAAATTGTAGGTGCATTGCTCAATTTCACTTTGCAGGAAAATATCTCCGTAGCTGGTGGTCTCATTCCAGCGGATCTTGGTGATCGCGTCCACTTCCTGGAGGTACATTGCCAGGCGTTCTAGGCCGTAGGTAATTTCAATACAAACCGGGCGGCAGTCAAGGCCACCACATTGTTGAAAGTAGGTAAATTGGGTGATTTCCATGCCATCAAGCCACACTTCCCAGCCCACACCCCAGGCACCGAGGGTCGGCGACTCCCAGTTATCTTCTACAAAGCGGATATCGTGGTCTTCCGGCTGAATCCCTAGGGCTTTGAGGGAGTCTAAATAGATTTCTTGAATGTTGTCCGGTGACGGTTTGATGATCACCTGGTACTGGAAATAATGCTGTACCCGGTTGGGGTTTTCACCGTAGCGGCCATCGGTAGGGCGACGGCAAGGTTCGACATAGGCAACGGACCAAGGTTCAGGGCCAATCGCCCGCAAAAAAGTGTGATGGTTCATAGTGCCGGCCCCTTTTTCGGTGTCGTAGGGCTGGGCAATTAGACAACCACGATCCCGCCAAAATTGATTGAGGGTGGCGATGATTTCTTGAAAATTTAACGACACGCTATTTTGCCTCGAACACTTGCTAGGAAATGGACAGAATATAGATTTTGTTCCCTAATGAAGATATCACAAGACTTCTACCCCTGTGGCGTCCTGGTTTCAGGGAAGCGGCTTCGCAACCACGACAAAAATCCCCATTATGAATAGCGCCGGGGCACACACAGAAAATGGGGATTACCAGGGGGAATAATTCAGAAGCTAGTGGCTAAAGCTAAAGATGGGCATCAGGGTTTTTTTTGACCCAGAGTCATCAAAAATGGTGAGCTCTTTGGGGGTACGACACCGCTGTAGGTTTACGTTGATGTTCTGGGCGCCTTCGTTGGTAAGGTCTTCGAGGAAACCGGGCTGGGCGGCGATCGCCTCTTTGCGACTGAGGTAAGGACCAAAGTAGTAGGTACACTCCGGTTGCTCAGTGGTAATTTCAAGCCAATAGGCACGACCAATGGTCTCGAAGAGCTTGAGCAAAAGTTCTTTCATATCTGTCCCTGTGGTGGTGAAGTTTGAGGTATGGGTCTACTGGAAAAATACTTGTTGTTGAAGATAGCTTGTCTGGATCCAAACCAACAACTCTTGTTTTATCCCGAAAGCGCTCACTTTGCATACTGCCTTAGGGGGTATCCGGGAGGGTGATTTGCACCTGGCGTACAAGCTTTTGTCGGTACACTTCATATAAGGCGATCGCCGCAGCGACGGAAGCATTTAGGCTAGGGGTTTTCCCGGTCATCGGAATTGCAACCAGTTCATCACAATGCTTTTGCGTCAACAAACTAAGACCTTGTCCTTCCGAACCGATAACTAATCCTATCGCACCTTCAAATTTGATATTGTGTAAGGCTTTACTGGTTCCGGCGGCAGTGCCATAAATCCAGAAACCAGCTTCCTTGAGTTCTTCCATGGCCCGACTAAGATTGACCACCCGCGCAACCGGGAAATGTTCAAGGGCACCGGCGGCCACCTTCATCACCGTTGAGGTTACCCCCACCGCCCGCCGTTGGGGAATAATCATCCCTTGGGCACCAATCGCTTCGGCAGTACGAATAATCGCCCCCAAATTATGGGGATCGGTGATGCCGTCGGCAATCACAACCACGGGGGATTCTGTTTTGGCCTTCGCTTGCTCAATGAGATCCGGCAACTCCATATATTCATAGGGAGCCGTCTGCACAGCGATGCCCTGGTGGACGCCCCGGTTGGTCAGATAGTCTAGGCGGGACATGCTCACTTCGTCGATCACCGTGCCTTGGTTCTTGGCGGCCTGGAGGAGGGTATGGAAACGATTGGCGTGGCGCAGGCGGGAGGTGACCCAAATTCGGTTGAGGGGACGTTCGCTCTCCAGCACTGATAACACCGCATGTTTGCCGTAGATCAAGTCATTATCTTCTTCTGGAGTGACTGCTTCGGTAACTTCCTCTGGGGCGGTTTGGGGCGTGAGTTCAGGCGCATCTTGGGGGATGAATTCTGACCCTTGGCTGCGCTGGGGCTTGGGACGGTCTGTAATGGGGCGTCTTTTATTCGGGCCCGCACCTTGGCTGCTGCGTTTATCAAAACGTTTAAAGGAGCGCTCTCCTCCTTCGTCTCGTCGGGAAAATTGACCCTTGCGACGGGGGGCTGGGCGATCGCCCCGTTCAAATTTACCGCCATCTTCGCGGCGATCAGAACGTCGATCCCGATCAAAGGAAGAAGCTTTTCCATACTTTTTGCTCGGCTTGCGGTCTCTTCCCCCAGCAGCTCTACCGTATTTTTTACCCGAATCGGATCGATGTGGCTTGTTCATAAAAAATCAGTCTTTGGTCGTTCAGATGTATTAACTTGTCAAGGAAAATCAGTTGCAGGGGCTGGGGCGATCGCCTAGAGTATGACTCTGGTTATTTAAAGTCAACAAAATCACCTTTTTCAGCCAACCCTTAAATCAACACAAACATATTTTTGTCTTACCTCAGGCGGAGCGCTCCCTGGGGGAAAAAGCCCCAACGAAACACAAAAGAGAGTCGATCATATCAGACCCCAGACCGTTCTTGGGGTAAACAGGTAAATAATTCGGCCAAACGCTGCGGGTTTGTGAGATAGAGATATCCGACTAGGGCTTCAAAGCCCGTAGCCTGCCGATAAATAGCTAAGCTCAGACGCCTTGGTTTTCCGGTGGCTGCATTGCGCCCCCGGCGAACAATGTCCCGTTCTAGCTCGCTTAAATGGGGTTCCAGGAGAGTTAAATATTGGGCTTGGGTTTCTGCCCGCACCTCCGCCACCACCTTACCGTGGTAATCCGCGATGCGACAGGGGGGCAACAAAAAATAACAGCGGCTGTAGAGTTCATAAACAGCATCCCCCACATAGGCTAAGGACGCGGGGGATAATTGTCGGAGCTGATCAGCGGTAATGTCAGGGACAAACAATGGTTTTCTCGTCCCTATTTTTTCTCGTCTAGGTGGGCGATCGCCTCATCAATGGAGTTCCGTAGAGACAAAAACTTCTCTAGGCGAACCAACTTCACCGTTTGGGTCACCCGTGGATTGGTTACCACCTGCATCGTTCCCCCAGCATTTTGGGTGTGTTTTACCAACTGCACCAGGGCACCGATACCAGAACTATCCACAAAATCAATTTGGGCTAGGGAGAGGATAATATCGTGGGGGCCTTCATTAATGCGGTTTTTGATGGCTGTACTAAACACAGGCTCGGAAAAAGCATCCAATAACCCAGTTAAGCGGAAAATTTGATATTTGTTGTCAATGACTTCGTAAGTTCCTCTCAAACTTACAGTCAGATTTAGCGGTTCAGGAATAGTCCTCTCCTCCTCAAACTGAACGGATATGCAACGCTAATTTTAGCTCATTGCGACTGCGGGCAGAATAAGGGACGAAAAACAGTACAACAAACTACAGATTTTTTGCTGCATTATCGCCCCCAGTGTCTGTTTAAAATTCATCCCAACCCGTAATTCCCGATGACATCACGTAGCTGGTCACCCCGGCCTCAAAGAAGTTGGCTTTGGTGTTGCCTTCTTTTTTTGTGTCTGAGAATCGTTCGAGGTGACGGTAGGGGCTTTTCTTGTATTGATCCCCTTTGTACAACGGTTCGAGGCCGATAGCTTGAAGACGAATATTCGCTAAATACTTGGTGTAAATCTCGGTGCTTTGTTCTGTAATGCCGAGGATATCGTTGCCGACAATGTGGTTTGTCCATTGGCATTCGTACTGTACAGCCCGTTCCACCATTTCATAGATGTGATCGACAGAGTGATCAAAGGTGGCCATGGCCTCTGGGATCAGTTTTTGGAATAGGCGCACGTGGCTGAGTTCGTCCCGGTTAATCATCTTAAAGATATCCGCAGAACCGGGCATCAACATCCGCGAGGCAAGGTTATAGAAGAACACAAAACCATTGTAAAAATACAGCCCTTCTAGCAAATAGTCGGCGACGAGGGTTGTGAAGTAATTTTCTGGGGTGGGGTTGTCAATGTAGCGTTGGTAGTTGCTGGCAATGTACTCACAGCGATCGCGTAAGACTTTATCCGTACGCCAAAAATCATAGACGGCACTGCGGCGATCGCTAGGGATAATCGTCTCAATCATGTATTGATAGGACTGGTTGTGCATCCCCTCCTGGGAGATCTGCTCGGCGATGCACAGGCTAATCTCTGGGGCCGTAATCGAGCTTTTGATGTGAGGAAGATTACAGGTTTGGACAGAATCAAGGAATGTGAGGTAGCTGAGGATCCCGTCAAAGGCGCGGCGTTCTGAATCTGTCAGGTTGTGGTAGTCGGTGACATCCTGGGTAATGTCCAGCTTCTGGGGAATCCAAAAGTTTTCGCGCATCTGTTGGTACAGTCCCACCGCCCAAGGGTAGCGAACGTCGTTCAGCTGCATCAGGTTGGTAGTTTCCCCGAACCAAATGGAACGGTGGGCGATATCGTCATTCCCATCGGGATTAAAGATGGGATTGGTGGGCATCCGGTCAAGGAGAGATTGTTGCATAGTGGCTGGGGCCGCGTAGAGGATACAAATCTTAAAAGGTCTTAGTTTAGTTTAAAAGAGTTTGCTGAGAGATACCACACCAGTGATGGGTGTAGTTGGAATGATTGTCCCCCAGAAAGCACTATTTATAGTCTGATTGCAATTTTTGTTTTTTTCTGGGCGAGCAGATAAAAAAGCCTCCCAAGGAACTGAGAGGCTTCAGGTTGAATTTTACAAGGGGACAAGCTTTAGGATTCAGATTCGGAAGGATTCGGTTGATTAAACATCGGCGCAATAAAGGCCACGATCGCCCCCATCATGAAGCCGAGGACATTGCGGAGTAGGGGTAACCAGTCGGAGGTGCGGGTGACAACGGGGCCAACGCCGAAGGCGAGGAAGAGGATGCCCCAGAGGGGAGACATGATTAAGGCCCACTGCCAAGCAAAGGCTTGACCTTCCTTGCGGGGAATGGCAGCAAAGCCACAGATAACGCCCCCAACAACGGAACTAATGAGGGTGAGTAGCCACTGTTCACGGGGTAAGCCAGGCACAACGATACAACCGCCTTCTTTGGTGACACAGACTTTAACGGTTTCTAGAGCGTCGGCGATCGCCTGATTTTCGCCATGTTCACGAACGTAGTACATATTACCGAAGCGAGTCTGGAGTTCGATCCAGAAGGTGCGGGGCATCAGCTCATAAACATCATCACCAATGCTAAAGGCTAAGAGGTTACCCCCCCGACCATCGGCAACGAGCAAAATGCTTTTATCATCGAGACCCCAGTATTCCTTTACGGCCCGTCCGGGACTGCGATCAAATTGAGTTAAGACGCGCATTTTCCAGCCCGTTTCTGCTTCAAAATTGTTCAGATCCGTCACGAGATTTTCTTCCTGGAGCTGGGGGAGGAAGTTCGCCAAATCCACGACCGGCGTTTCATAATCGGGGAGCAGTTCAGGGTTGTTAACGGCGAAGGCAGCGGGGGCGATCGCCCAGGTCATCACCGCCAAACAGACCGCGAAAAGACTACGGAGCAGGGGACGAGGCAAGAAATGATTCATAGAAATTTCTGAAAATAATGAAGCCAGCAGGGGCCGCTAATTATGAAAATTAATCGCGTTTTTATTACGGCTTGTTACTTTATTTTAAGTATTTTAAGATTTTTCTCAATGTTTTTTCGGGATTTACCTGGATTACACGACCAGTTGACCGCTCAAATGCTGGAGGTGGCGCAGGGCTGGATGGTTGATTTGGAGAGCGTTTAAGGAAAAATTTGCTCCCTGAATTGCTTGGAAAGGAATCACGCCCACGACGCTGTTGCTGTAGGCGATCGCCTCGAAGGTTTGGATCAAATCAATGTCCCAAGGAATTTCCTGGACGGGTATTTGGTGTTTTTGCAGTTGCCCTAGGAGGTGCGATCGCATCACCCCAGGCAAAATTCCCCCTAGGGGCGGCGTGTACCAAGTTCCTTGTTTAAACCCCCATAAATTTCCGGTGGCGGTTTCGAGCCAGTGGCCGCTGGGATCTGGCAAAATTGCTTCTCCGGCCCCCAAGGCGATCGCCCGTTGGCGGGCCTGCCACGCGCTGAGGTAATTGCCTGTTTTAAAATCCGCCTGGGGTCTCTGGAAGTAGGGGTCTTGGGCCAACCAACCTTGGATTCCCTGCTGCTGCTGTTGGGCTAAATGTTCCGGCAGTGGACGGCCGAGGATCAGTTCGCGGCCATCATGGAGGATTGTCACCCGCACCACGGGGGCGACGGTGGCCACTTTTTGGGCGCCCTGGTTAATGCGCTCCCAATCGGGTGCTGGCCATTGCAAAGTTTTAATGCTGTGGCGGAGGCGATCGCCATGGTGAGACCACAGACTGCGGGGATCCGTGAGGGAGTTTTGGTGAGCCCGGAGGGTCGTAAAGAGGGTCGCCCCAAATAAAAAACTCGGATCACTAACCGGGAGAGTCAGTTCTGTCCCCTCGTACCAAGCCCCCGCGTACCAATAGCCCATGACCATAAGATTCTAAAATTTCTATCACACCATACTTCAAACTGCTTTTACCTGGCGGAGAGCGTTAAACAGGATTTTCCGGCACCGTTTGGGATTGTACCCGGCGCAGCAACCAATCAAAGCGGGTGGTAGCGACATTGAGATTTTCTTGAATCATGCTGGGCACGGCTTCGGTAGCGCGACTTTGATTAAACACAAAATCTTTATCCTCGCCGAGGTGACGCACCGTATTCCGAAGACGACTCGCTAAAAAAGTGGCGATCGCCCGATTAAATCGCGCCGAAAAGCCAATATCTTGATTCAGGCGGTCGGAAATTTTGTCTTGGGATACGGCCAGTAATAAGCATTCACCACAGGTTTTGACACTGGCACTGGGTAACTGCTGATCAATAAAAGACAGTTCCCCAAAAACTTCCCCACTCTGGAGCACCGCAATATCCTTTGTCACTCCCATGAGGTCAATGAAAACCGATACCGAGCCATCGAGGAGAATGTAGAAATTTTCCAGGGGTTGATTTTCCTGGATTAAAACTGTTTGCGGTGGAATTTTGGCAATCTTACCGGCAGTGATAAGCCAGTCAATATCATCATCATTTAATTCTCCAAACAGAAATAATACTTTCTGCATTGCCAATGTCCTTTAGCACGAATGGTGCGGTCTGTGGTTATTTTACCCCGGATTTCCAAGGGACTTAGACCGCTGCGGCGATGTGTAACAAGATTTTTTGATTGCGTTACCGTGTCACTATCTAAATTTCAGTCTCCCCACAATTAATCCGAAAAGGAGTTGGAGGAACTTTATAGCCGTGACCGGAGGGTGAACTGATAATCGCCACCTGGTTCCAGACGATAATCACTCTGCTCCAAAAATCGGCCCAGGGGTTCGTAAATTAAGGCGCGGCCGAGGGTCGGATGTACCCGCAATTTTCCCTGGCGGAAATGCCACTGAAATTCCCATTGGTAGGAACCCGCTTGCACTTCGCCAATGATTTTGCCCTGCTGCCAGGACTGTTGCAAAATTCGCACATGGGCCGGGGTTTCAGGCACAACAACAACCTTAATTTGGTGCTAAAGAACGTTCCCTATTGTGGAAGTTTTTGCCGCAAAACGCACCATCATTTCAGCATTTCATGGCAAAATCGTTCTATTTTCTGCCGCTACCAGGGCAAAGGCTCACCATCCCAGTTAAAAAATTTACCCGTATCCTGGGGGTGCAGATTGGCGATCACTTGGCGCAGTTGGCTCACTGTCCGTGCGGGCGAAAAGAGCTTTTCCGGGGGGACATTTTTTTGGAAAGGCTGGGAGAGATCGGTAGCCGTTGTCCCTGGGTGCAGGGCCGCCACAATGATATTTGGGGCAACGCGACTCCATTCAATGGCGATATTTTTCAAAAACATATTCAAGGCTGCTTTCGAGGCACGGTAGCCATACCATCCCCCTAGGCGATTGTCTTCGATGCTGCCGACTTTAGCGGAAATAGCGGCAAAAATTGCGGGTTCTGGGTGACGGAGAAAGGGGAGGAGATGTTTGGCCCAGAGGACGGCACCGATGGCATTGACTTGAAAATAGGTCAGTAAATTTTCTGTTTGGATATGGCGGAGACTTTTTTCCGGTTGGAGGGTTTGGTGATGCAGAAGACCGACGCAATAAATTACTTCATCAAGGCGAGAGGTTTGGGCTTTGAGGGTGGCGATCGCCGCTGTGATTTGCGCTTCCTGGGTCACATCCACGGGGATTAGTTGGAGTCGATCAGGGTAGCGCGCCTGTAACGCCAGGAGATCGGCGGAGGGCTGGCGGTAGGTGCCATAGACCCGCTGATACAGATCTGAGGCGAGGTATTGCCGGACAAATTCTAGACCGATGCCGCGACCAGCACCAATAACAAGGGCTTCCATTATGAACGGCTTACCTCCGCAGTATTTGGGGGCTGACTGGAGGTTACGGGGTTTTCATGCTCTAGGGTGGGGGGACGCAGGGCAAGGTATAAGGCTGCGCCAAGGGGAGGTGTAAAGGCGATCGCCCACAGCAACCAGTTTTGCTCCCCAAGGCCACGGCGGGCTGAATCGTCCTTGATCAGGGTCGGAAACAAAAGCGCCAGCAAACAAAAATCTAAGCTCATCACGTGGATAAAGCGATCGCCCCAAAATCTGGTGCCAAAATCGCCCCAATCCCCCGCACTGAATCCATAAATCAGGAGTCCCAGCAGCGCAACCAAACAAAATAAGCCCAACAGTCGCGAATCCTGCCACCGGAGCCACCAATTTTTCTGCCCCGTAAAGGTGGGATTATCGCGCCGCAACGCCAAATAGGGCAGCAACGCAAACGCACCGAGGAAAAAACTGCCTGCCGCAAAGACCCAAGCGGGTAACTTTTGGCGATCGCCATCGAGAAACAAGAGCGCCCCATACATGACCGGGAAAATACCCATGATGTTAAACAGGGCAATGATCAACGGGTTGATGCCGTCCCACTGTCCACCGGATAAAGCGGTAATCAGCTCTAGGGTTTCCGGTTGGTTGGGGGGCGCACCCAAAAAGGCATACAACACAAAGGCAAGCCACAGGGAACCAAGGAAAATCGAGCGGGCCATAGCGAGTGAACTCCTAGGGACAGGGAAGAATAATAAATGGCGTCATTGAAACAACTACAGGGTGCGGAGGTAACTCAACAGATCCGCCATTTCCTGGGGGGCCGGCTGGAATTTCGGCATGGGGGGCGTTTTCCCGCTGATAACCTGTTGAATCAAACGCACGTCGGATTTTCGCTGGGCGACGGCCCGTAAACTGGGCCCCACGTTGCCATCCGCCTGGGGGCCGTGACAGCCAGCACAATTAATTTGAAAAATGGCATTGCCCCGCAGTTCATCCCCTTGGAGCGCTAAAACCTGTTGAATGTAGGGGTCACTGGCCTGGGTACTGTACACACCAAAGATCCCCAGGGCAGCAATGGCCAGCACTAGGATGATTACGAAGAGGAGCTTCGAAAAATTTGGGACGGAAAGCTCAGAAGAATTAGCCACGGGGTTTGCTGTAGAGGAGATACAACTTTGTTGATATTACGCAATTTTTCTTAATGGTTATCCTACTGCGATCGCCTAAGAATGTCGAATCAAATCCCTTTGCACGGACTTCCTCCATCCCATAGAATGATTAAAAATCTTTAACAGTTAGCTTTAATCTGCCGCCATAAGGAGAAACCCCTGTGATTGAACCCCTCTTACTCGGTATTGTGTTGGGCCTGATCCCCGTAACCCTCGCTGGTTTATTCGTCGCTGCCTATCTCCAGTACAAGCGTGGTAATGACCTCGGCATGGAGTAACTAGCCATCTACGGCTTCTATCCCAGTAGCGATCGCCAATCCTTGCTTTTTTTGGAGCAGGGATTATTTTTTACAACACAATGCACCACGGGTTTAAAAGGGAATTTCCCTTGTTAGAATTTTGGGCAGAAACGTTGGTGGGCGACACCGTTGCTGTGGGCGATCGCTCCCCGCCCATAGTTTGGACTGTTTCAACTTACCTTCTCAAGTCTTTAGAGGTTAGCGCCATTGTCATCTAGTACCGTTCGGCAGAAAACGAAAAAAGCCCTTGCCCGTCAGTCCAAAGAAAGGCGATCGCCTCAAGGTTTCTTGCGGGGGGTTGCCCAAAAGGCTATGGGAACGGTGATTGGTTGCACCATGCTCGGCAGTGCGATCGCCGCTGGGGGGTTAGTGGGTCTTGCCATTAGTTTCCGGAACCTGCCCGATGTGCGGACCCTAAAGACCTATGTGCCCACCGAAACCAGCTATATCTACGACATCAACGGCAAAGTCCTCCTGAGCCTCCATGGTGAAGCCAACCGAACCAATATCGAACTCAGTGAAGTTTCCCCCGAACTCAAGATGGCTGTCCTCGCCATCGAAGATAGTCATTTTTACCAACACAACGGCATCAATCCCACCAGTATCGGTCGGGCAATCCTCTCCAACCTCGAAGCAGGCGGCATCACCGAAGGAGCCTCAACCATCACCATGCAATTGGTGAAAAACCTCTTCCTAGCCCAAGATCGTACCTACAACCGTAAACTCGCCGAAACCGTCCTCGCCCTCCGCATCGAACAGATTTTCCCCAAGGACGAAATCCTAGAAATGTACCTCAATAACATTTATTGGGGCCACAACAACTATGGCGTCGAAACAGCCGCTGAATCCTATTTCAATAAATCCGCCGCCGATCTAACCCTGCCCGAAGCCGCCGTGATGGCCGGGATGATCCAAGCCCCCGAAGATTACAGCCCCTTTCGAGATTACCAAGCCACCAAACAACGGCAAAAAATCGTCCTGAATCGCCTAGAGGATCTCGGTTGGATTACCCCCGAAGAAGCCACCGCCGCCGCCCAAGAACCCCTTTTGGTGGGTCAACCAACTGCTTGGAAAGCCAGTGCCTCCCCCTATATCACCCAAGCTGTGGTGGAAGAACTCACCCAACGCTTTGGCGAAGAATTAGTTCGCAAAGGCGGGATGCGCGTCCAGACCACCGTGGATCTCAATATGCAACGCCGTGCCGAAGAAACGGTACAAAAAGCCTTTCAGCAGGCCCGTAGTCGGGGGTTACGAGCTGACCAAATTGCCGTAGCTGCCGTTGATCCGCGCACCCATTTTGTCAAGGTTTTGGTGGGGGGCAGAGACTACGAAGAAAGCCAATTTAACCGAGCGATCCAGTCTCAACGTCAGCCAGGATCAGCCTTTAAACCTTTTGTTTACTACTCTGCCTTTGCGAGTGGCAACTATACACCCTTTTCGACCATCGACGATAGCCCTGTGAGTTACCCCGATGGCAACGGTACCTATTCACCCCAAAACTATGGGGGATCTTTTTCTGGCACCGTGAGTTTGTATGACGCCCTAGTCACTTCCAAAAATGTTCCCGCTGTCAAACTTGGGAAAGCAGTGGGCCTCGAAAAGGTGATCGAACTATGTCGTTTATTGGGAATTGAGAGTCCGCTCCAACCAGTCATTTCCTTGCCCCTCGGCGCAGTGGGGATCAGCCCCCTAGAAATGGCTAGCGCCTACGCCACTTTTGCGAGTAATGGCTGGCAAAGTGAAACAACTTTGATCTTGCGGGTCACCGATAGCCAAGGGAATGTTCTTTTGGATAATACACCCCAGCCACGTTTAGTTTTAGATCCTTGGGCCACGGCCTCCCTGACAACAGTGCTCCAAGGGGTTGTGAATGGCGGCACAGGTCAGGCTGCTAATTTAGGCGATCGCCCCGCCGCCGGAAAAACTGGCACTACCTCCTCAGAACGGGATGTGTGGTTTGTGGGCTATGTACCCCAACTGGCAGCAGCGGTTTGGATTGGCAATGATGACTATCGGCCCATGGGCACTGGTACCACTGGCGGCGGCGATGCGGCTCCCATCTGGCGCGCCTTTATGCAGGAAGCCCTTAAGGGAGAAGAACCCCAATATTTCCCGGCAGCGTCTAAATATCCCCGCCCTAAACCGTAGGGGGATCCGGCATAATAGGACAGTCTTTTTCCATTTCCTTGGGTTAGAACTTTGGTTTACATTAGTGTCGTTATTCCCACCTACAATCGCAAACCCATTTTGACAAAATGCCTCCAGGCCCTAGAACAGCAACAGGTGCCGGAAGAGCTAGAGAATGGGGGCTACGAGGTGGTGGTGGTGGACGATGGCTCCACCGATGGCACAGTGAATTGGCTCCAGACCGAAGCTGACCAATATCCCCACGTGCGGCTCTTTGAACAGGCCCACAAAGGGGCGGCGGCGGCCCGAAACCTCGGCGTAGAACAGGCCCAAGGGGAGATTATTATTTTTATTGACAGTGATCTAGTGGTCACAGAAACTTTTTTGGCAGCCCACCTAGAGGGACTCCGCCGGGGTAAACGCAAACTCAAAAGCGATCGCCTATTTACCTACGGACGTGTGATCAACACTGCCAATTTTGAAGATCCCACCAGCGAACCCTTTAAGGTGACAGATTTTTCGGCGGCCTACTTTGCCACGGGAAATGTGGCGATCGCCCGCAAGTGGCTCCTTGAAGCTGGCTTATTTGATACCGGCTTCCAGCTCTATGGTTGGGAAGATTTAGAACTGGGTGTCCGTCTCAAAAAACTGGGTCTCACCCTGATTAAATGTCCCGATGCCGTCGGTTACCACTGGCATCCCCCCTTCAGTTTGGCGCAAATCCCTCAGCTCATTGATCAAGAAATTCAACGGGGCAAAATGGGGGTCATCTTCTACAAAAAACACCCCACCTGGGAAGTTCGCATGATGATCCAAATGACCTGGCTCCACCGTCTGCTCTGGGGCATCCTTTCCCTGGGGGGCTGGCTCAATGAAAAACGTCTAAAACCCCTTTTAGGTTGGCTAATCCAGCGAGGAAAATCACAACTGGCCCTCGAAATTGCCCGGATTTTTCTCAATTGGTATAACGTGCAGGGGGTCTATGCTGCCTACCGGGAAGATCAACTGGCCCGTCGATCTTGAATTGCGCAAAAATTATCTTGACAAGATCATGGGGATTGAGCTATGAATTAGCAACCGTAAAAAATCAATCTCTTTCAGTTCTTAAAAATTGAGTATTTTTTTCCTGAAAAAAGCTAACTTTTTGTTAGTTACGGAATCTGTCTCAGGGTTGATTTTTTAACAATTTTATTTGTACTAGGTCTATTTCTCTACACATCCCACGAAAACAACGATTGTGACTCCTTCTGCCTCTAACTTTGCCACTCCCAAGTATTTTGACCCTGCCGCCCGGGAGTCAGAGTTGCAGCTCGTTTCCGGCAAGCCAGACTCCCGCTTAGAAACGGCCATTGGCGAAGATGTCGAATTTTTGCGGGCACAAATTGCGAAGCTCAGCCGAGAGCAAACGAAGGTTCAAGATCTGTTGAGTTCCCTGGGTTTTGCCCTCAGAAGTTTTAACAACCTCAACCAATTTCTTGAGTTGACCCCCTTAATGTCTGCGCGGGTAGTGGATGCTGATGGTGGTGCTTTGGTGCTGTTTGATGCCCAGGGCCAGGTGCAGCTCGAAAAATTTTATTGTGGTGAGGGGGGAGATTGTCAGTTTATTCGACAAGCATTTACGCAGCTTCAGACGAGAGCGAAGACCACAAACCCGGAAGCAGCGACCTGTACGGCCCAGGAAGCGTTGCAGTTTGACGAAAAACTCCAGGCCCAGCTCGGCGAAGAAATTCGGGTTTGTAGCACGCCCATCCTTGTCAAAAATGTGACCCGTGGCAAGCTCTACGTATTTAGTCGTGATCCCCAGTATGGCTGGGATATTACCCGGCGAAAATTGGTGCAACTGGTGGCGGATCAAACGGCGGTGGCGATCGCCAACAATGACCTCACCAGCAAACTCCGGAGCAAAGAAAAGCAAGACCGGGAACTAGAAATTGCCTCGGAAATTCAAAACCATCTTTTACCCAGTGAATGTCCGCAAATCAAAGGTTTGGCGATCGCCGCCGATTATCGCAATGCCTACCGGGTTGGGGGCGACTACTACGACTTCATTCCCAGTAACTACGACCGCATCCGCAGCCAGGATGATCCGAAGCTTGTGCAATGTGTCCCCTGGAGTATCGTCATTGGCGATGTCATGGGGAAAGGCGTCCCGGCAGGTTTGATTATGACCATGACCAGGGGGATGCTCCGGGCCGAAGTGCTCAACCGCCACAGTCCCGCTAAAATCCTTGAACATCTAAACCGGGTCATGTACGCGGATCTAGATAATTCCCACCGATTTGTGACCCTATTTTATTCAGAGTACGATCCGAAAACCCGTACCCTGTCCTATAGCAATGCGGCCCATCACCCGCCGCTACTGTGGCGCGCCCAAACCCAAAACATCGAACCCCTCGACACCCAGGGCATGTTGATTGGTCTGGATCTAGATTCGTCCTACGAAGACGCCAAGGTGGTGCTGGAGGTGGGGGATATCATTCTCTATTACACCGATGGGTTTACCGATGCCGTCAACTCCCACGGCGATCGCTTTGACGAAGAAAACCTTGTGCGGGTCTTTCAAAATGCCTGCCAAAATTGCCAGACGCCGGAAGCAATCGTGCAGGAACTCTTTACCCAAGTGGAAAAATTCACCTATCCTAAAGTGCGTGGCGGTGATGATATGACCTTGGTTGTTGTGCAGGTACAATCAGAAGCAATTGAGTCCCATCTGTGTCAACACCATGACTGCTAAATCTCCTTTGCCCTTACCATCCGTAGCATCTGAGCAAATTGTGATCGCCCAAACGGGCTATGTCGAAGATCCTGATATTTTGGGTCAAATCCGTGATGGCTTTCAAAATTTCGTCGATAGTGGTCAAATGTGGGCCTTGATCTTAGGTTTTGTCCTCGGTTATTGGTTTAGTGGCATCCGTCGCGGTTAAGGGATTTCTCTCCTCTGATAAGTACGGTATGCTTAAAAGGAATTTTTCCTGCTTTGGAAAGATTTCTGTCGATATTACTAGCCCCTAGACTGTTTTCGTGTCTAAGTCTTTTCGCTTACGATCATCTCCTACTTTGATTGCGAAGGTGCGCCGTTTCAGTCAGCGCCCGCGTCGATGGTTTGCCCTCAGTCGGTCTGTGGATTGGCTTTGGGTGGGCAAAGTTGGCGGATTGGGGGTCGGCATTACTAGTCTTTGGCTCTGGCAATGGCAACTACTGGTGGCGATCGCCTTAGGATCTGGGGCAATGGCCGCGATTTATCTTTTTGAAGCTTCGCCTTGGCAGAAATATTTAGAAGAAGGTTATCGACTCTGGCATAGTCGCCACCGACGGTTACTCCTGGCGGGTATGGGCGGCAGTCTCACGGTGTTACTGAGTTATGGGGCGATCGCCTTTTGGCAATCCATGGCGAACCACTGGCTGACCAGTGTAATGCTCATTCAAGGGTTCATGATTAGTGCGATGTTTGCCCTGATGTTCAGTCGCCACTGGCAGTATCGATCGCCTCACCAGCAATTCGAGCAAGCCCTGGAAAATTTAGGCGATCGCAGTAGTATCCGCCGACTCTACGCGATTCGTCAATTGCGGCAGTTATTACAAGAGCAACGATTGACGGCAGAACAGCGCCACACCCTCCACGCCTTTTTGCAATTAAGCTGGCAACAGGAACGGGAAAAGCCCCTGCGGGAAGCCCTCCTGGGAACACTGCGCCTCTACACCAGACCCCAAACCCCATCTCCCCGGCCCCTCCAACTCCAAAAATCCCGCCCTCCCCTCAACTTGACCAGGCAGCAGCAAACCCGCAAATCTTTAGTCAAAGAGCAGGTCTAGGGGTGTTTGAGCAACAATGGCCCAACCCTTTGACCTGATTATCCTGACCAATGGCCCCGGTGAAGTGACCACTTGGCTCCGTCCCGTCGTGCAGGCCGTGCGTGCCCATTGGGGAAGCCTCCCACGCATTTCTGTGGTCTTGGCTCCCTGTTCCCACAGCACGGGTCAAGAAGCGGCGATCGCCCGCAGTTATCCCGAAGTTGACCGGGTTCAGGCCGCCAAGCATTTTTTCCCATTTCTGCTCTGGGGAAAAACCGCCGAATCTTGGTCTTGGTTTTCCCAGGGGGTGGTGCTCTTCCTCGGTGGGGATCAATTTTTCCCCCTAGTGATTGGTAAACGCCTAGGCTTTAAAACCCTAATTTACGCCGAGTGGGAAGCCCGCTGGTGGCGCTGGATTGATGGTTTTGGGGTGATGAATGCCCAAGTTCTAGCGAAAATTCCCCCCAAATACCAGGCTAAATTTCAAGTGGTCGGCGATCTGATGGTGGATATCTCCCAGGAGGCACAGCAGACTAGCACCCCACCGATCATCGGCCTCTTACCAGGCTCTAAGGGGATGAAACTCGCCCAGGGAGTCCCTTTACTCGTGGCCACCGCCAGTGTGATCCGCCGCCAGCGCCCAGCGGTGCAATTTTTGCTCCCCGTAGCCCCGACCATCACCGTGCAAACGCTACTGCACTATGGCGATCGCCAACGAAATCCCATGGTAAAACGCTTTGCTGCACCTGCCATTGAGCTTTGCCACACTGGGGATCAGCCCTATTTACAAGTCGCCGATGGCACGCAGATTCAACTGATCACTGACTTTCCTGCTCACCAGGACTTAAGGCAATGTCAACTTTGTCTCACCACCGTTGGCGCAAATACCGCTGAATTAGGCGCTTTGGGCTTGCCAATGCTGGTACTTTTGCCCACACAACAGTTGGACGCGATGCGCGCCTGGGATGGCATTCCCGGTCTCATTGCGAAAATTCCCTGGTTGGGAACCTGGTTTGTGCGCTGGCTTAATCGACGCATTATTACCCATGCCCGCAAACATCGGGTGCGTTATGCTTGGCCAAATATTTGGGCGAAAAAAGATATTGTGCCGGAGCTATTGGGGGAACTAGATCCAGAAACCCTAGGAGCGTTGGTGTTAGATTATTTAGATCATCCTGAAAAACTTGAGGCGATGCAAGCCTCTCTCCAGGCTTGTCGTGGCGAAGCGGGGGCCGCCCACAAATTAACGCTGATGATCGGTGATCTGTTGCACTTAACGACGGTGGATTTAGGCCATTAGCAGCCGCCAGTACACCCTCAGGATTCCCGCTTAAACAGGGAGAATAGTTAAGGATAAATACTTAGCCTTTGGGGATCAAAGGCGATCGCCCTTTGCCAGACGGGAATTTTTTCGAGATAATAGACCTAAGCATAGCGTAGCCCTTTTTTTGCACCGAATTGCTGCTATTGAAGCGAGGCACAGATTAATAATGTTTCATTTCTTGTTTATTTTGGCATTTGGAATTATCGCCACCATCGCAGCGGTGAACTTGGTGCGCAGCTTTATGATGCTGAGTAATGAAACAAGGGTCTACCCAAATTTTCAGAGTAATACCCAAGGAACGCAATCCCAACGGCCCCGGCCGACCCCCCACCCAGAAATGGTTGACGACTTGGGCCAACCGATTAATGAACCGCTATTGGTCGTGCGATCGCTAGATGTAGAAGACGCGAGGCAACGCCTGGATAATTTATACAACTCATCGCCGAGTGGTGAAAATAACCAAGAAGAGGATGCCTAGAACCGATGGCAACCTTACCCCCTTGGCTCATCGTTGATCCCCTCCTCCAACAATGGTTACAGGAAGATCTCGGACGGGGCGATCGCACGACCCAATCCCTTTTTGCAAATACCCAAGCTCCCATCGGTCAGGCGAAACTGATTTTAAAAGCCGATGGTCAGGTGGCGGGTTTACCTTTAGTGGAACGGGTTTTTCAGTTACTTGATCCCCAGAATTTTAAATTTGAAACGGCTTTATCAGAAGGTTCTTCGGGACAGCCTAAAAATTTAATCGCTACGATGACGGCTCCCCTCGATATTTTGCTCATGGGGGAACGGGTCGCGTTAAATATTTTGATGCGTTTGAGTGGGATCGCCACAATGACGGCGCAGTATGTGGAAAAAATTGCTGATTTGCCGACGCAATTGGTGGACACCCGCAAAACAACTCCTGGCTTACGTCTGCTGGAAAAATATGCGGTGCAGGTGGGTGGCGGGCAAAACCATCGTTTCGGGCTAGATGATGCGGTGATGATCAAGGACAATCACATCCAGGCAGCAGGGGGAATTTCCCAGGCGATCGCCCTTGTGCGGCAAAATATGCCCTATCCTCTAGCAATTGAAGTAGAAGCCGAAACCCCGGAACAGGCTTTTGAAGCGGTGACAGCGGGGGCAGACATTTTAATGCTGGATAATATGTCCGTGGCGATGATGGCGGATTTGATCCCCCCACTGCGGGCCAAAAATCCCCGTTTGAAATTGGAAGCGTCGGGCAATATTACCCTGGAAACGTTGCGGGAAGCGGCGTTGACAGGGATCGATTACATTTCTACCAGTGCGACGATTACCCGTGCGCCGTGGCTCGATATCAGCATGAAAATTACGGCTTAGTTTTAAAAAATTTTTCGCTGAATGGCTAATCGATGTACAACGGATCAACATTAATCGAAAGGCTTACCGGACGCGGGCAAAATTCCCGCAAAAAAGTCAAATCGGGGATCTCGGTTTTGCGCTGGGGAAATTTTAAAACCACCTGCCAACGGTAACGCCGTGCCACTCGCAGAATATTCGCTGGCACGGGGCCAAGAAGTTCGTCTTCGGGTTCGAGCAGTGGGAAACATTTTTCGGCGATCGCCTCGGCGGTGTAGCGCACCTGATCGTGGTTTTCTCCACTAAAGCGCAGCAAAATTAATTTGCCAAAGGGCGGATAGTCCAATTCCTGCCGTTGACTTATTTCCCGCTCGGCAAAGGTCAGGTAATCATGGGTTTTTACCGCTTGAATCACCGGATGCTCTGGGGAATAGGTCTGAATGATCACTTGGCCCGGTTCATCACCCCGACCCGCCCGACCTGCCACCTGGGTTAGGGTTTGAAAGGTGCGTTCCGCAGCCCGATAATCACTTTGGTGTAATAGACCATCGGCGGCAATCACCCCCACAAGGGTCACTTGAGCCACATCCAAACCCTTCGTGAGCATCTGGGTACCTAGTAAAATATCCGCCTCGCCCCGGGCAAATTGCCCCAATAAGTCGCGGTGCGCCCCTTTTCGACGGGTGGTATCACTATCAAATCGCAGACAGCGTAACTGAGGAAATTCTTTTTGCAGCGCCTGGAAAACTTTTTGGGTGCCGTTCCCGAAAAACTTGAAATAGGGGGAATTACAGCTTGGGCAATGTTTGGGTTGGATCTGGCTATGATCGCAATAATGGCAACGCAATAGCGGTAAACTGCCCTCCTGAACGTAATGGTAGGAGAGGGACACATCACAATGGGGGCATTCCATCACATAACCGCAACTGCGACAGGAAACAAAGGTACTGTGACCGCGACGGGCAATAAATAAAATCCCCTGTTCGTGGGTTTGGGTAATACGTTCGAGGGCCTGCCGGAGGGACTGACTAAAAAGGGAGCGGTTGCCGACGCGCAGTTCATGGCGCATATCAACAATTTCCACGGGGGGCAGCGGACGAGCATACACCCGCTCAGGCAGGGAAATGTAATAGTAATTTGAGTTTTGGGCGGTTTGAAATTCTACCCAAGTGTCCAGGGCTGGGGTGGCAGAACCAAGAAGCAATGGGCAATTTTCCTGCTGCGATCGCCACCGGGCGACGGTGCGGGCATGGTAGGTGGGGGCGGGCTGATCCTGTTTGTAACTACTGTCGTGTTCTTCGTCGAGGATGATCATCCCTAAATTGGGCAGGGGCGCAAAAACAGCGGAACGGGTGCCGATGATAATTTGGCTGTCGGGGCGCAACATTTGCCGCCATGTATCGTAGCGTTCTCCTGCTGATAAACCGCTGTGGTAAGTCAAAACGCGATCGCCAAACCGTGACCGAAATCGATCCATTAGTTGCGGTGTGAGGCCAATTTCTGGCACGAGGACAAGGGCGGATTTTTGTTGAGATAACAGGGGGGCGATCGCCTGGAGATAAACCTCCGTTTTCCCTGAACCCGTCACCCCATGTAACAGAACTTCCCCGTAACCCTGGATTTTTTTGATGGTTTCTAGAGCTGCTTGTTGGGCATTAGTTAATGTTTTGGCAGGGTCTACGCCCTGGGACGGCGACTGGTGTAAGCGTAATTTTTCCCGTTCGGCGATCGCCACACAACCGACCTTTGCCATTTTCGTCACCGTTGTCGCCGTTGTTTTCGCCACCCCCACCAATTCCGAGAGCCACATTTCGCCCCCTTCATGGCGCAACACCAGCAAAATTTCCCGTTGCCGTTTGGTGAGCCCTTCCCGTTCGCTCACGTAGCTCACCCACTTTTGCCGCTGCCCGTGGATGACTTGGGGCGTCGCCAAATATCGTTCTGCGAGGCCCGCCTTTTCCAATTCCTGTATCCCGCGATAGACCGACTTAATCTGTCGTTGGAGGTACTTCACACTGTAGTCCTGGGTTGATCCCCGCTGGAGTAACTGGAAAAGTTGTTGGGCCGTCGGTGGTAAAAAGTCGATGTCGATGGAGGCGAGATCGGTTTTCAAAAGCCGAACACGGGGTTGCGATCGCCGCAATAAACCCGGCGGCAAAGCCATTCGTACCACCGTCATCATATCCGTTTGATAGGCCTGGGCAACCCGCAACAAAAGTTGCCAATAGTGGGGCGAAAAAAAGCCCCGCGCGATGATCCCCTGCACCGGACGGATTTGCTCAGGATCTAGTCCCTGGGGGAGCTTTGCAATGAAGCGAATGGCGATCGCTCCCACCTGTTGCGCCCCAAACCCAACCAATACGATATCCCCTGGCACCACCGCCAATTCTAGCGGCACTCCATAGGTAAAAAGCCCCTGAGTATAACCACAATCAACTAAGACCTCAAGCCAATCCAAATCCCCAATCTCCTAAGATTCCCAAAACTCACTGCAAAAGCACTATACCCCATGATTTTTTATCAATTCAAATAAGGGCAATTATTTTTCTCTATATACAACTCTGGGTAGAGGGAAGTAAGAAGTAAATTGTGAGAGTTTATCTTTACTAATCAAAACTAAATTTTCTTGAAATTTCCTGGATTACATCACATTAAATAATCCTTAAAAGAAGTGTCCCTGATAATGCAGATGCCGCCAGTCTGCTATGTCAAGCTATTTTGATGGGCAGCCGATCTTTTTGGGCTTGGCAAGCAATTTAAGAAAAATTTACACAACTTCCCTGGGAAAAAGATTGACTCAACAAAACCTTAATTTTGTATTTAACAAAACCATATTCTACTCAACCATCTGCTACATTAATTCTGAGAAAAGTCTCGGATTTTTCCCAGAAACCTTTACTAATTGCTGCAATTGTTGATTTTTATTAAAAGCTTATTTACATTCCCAGAGCTCAAACAGGTATAACAGTTCTAAAGAATGAACTGTCTGCTCCTTGAAATTGTTTTAGCTGCATCCTGATAAACGATTATTTGGTATTGAATTCTGCTTATTTTTGTTTTTCTTTAGCTAATCCTCGCTTCCCACCACACATCCCCTGACTCTTTATTTCGTAGGATTATGTTCGACACAACCACAACCAACAGTCTTGACCCTGTGTATGCTCAAGATAGCCATCAAGCCACTGAATTAGAATCGAGCAATTCAATGGTTGAAGCGGAATTTTCAGAGACAGAACTCACAAATTTGCGGGGAGTCCGTAGTCGCAATGAGGATACTGTCGGTGCTTTTTTTAAAGAGATGGCCCGCTACCCCCTCCTCAAGCCAGACGAAGAAATTCAACTGGCCCACAGTGTTAAGTTTCTCAATGATGCTGAAGAGCGTCGCCTTGAACTTCAGGAACAATTAGGGCGATCGCCCACCAACGAAGAATGGGCGAGTGTCCTTGGCCTCGAAACAGTTAAACAGCTCAACTCTGCCCTGTACAAAGGCCGGGTGGCGAAGCGGAAGATGATTCGCTCCAATCTGCGTCTTGTGGTCTCCATTGCGAAACGCTATCTCAACCGGGGTGTACCATTCCTGGATCTGATTCAAGAGGGGGCGATCGGCCTTAACCGTGCCGCCGAAAAATTTGACCCCAACAAAGGCTACAAGTTTTCGACCTATGCCTATTGGTGGATTCGCCAGGCGATTACCCGCACCATTGCTAACGATGCCCGGACAATTCGCTTACCGATCCACATCGTCGAAAAGCTCAATAAACTCAAAAAAGCCCAACGGACGCTCAAACAAACCCTGCAACGGAATCCAACTGAAGCGGAATTGGCCCAAGAACTCGATATTACCGCTGATCAACTCCACCAACTGCTTCAACTCCGGCGTCAATCTCTCTCCCTGAACCACCGTGTGGGTAAAGGCGAAGATACGGAATTAGTTGATCTCCTCGAAGATGATGGCCTTCAACTTCCCGAAGAACGGATGAGTGAAGCGATGATGCGCCAAGAACTTTGGGATGTCCTCGGTGACGTGCTCACTGACCGTGAAAAAGAAGTCATTGCCCTCCGCTATGGCCTCTCCTCTGAACAGCCCCATACCCTCGAAGAAGTGGGTGGGATGTTTAATCTGTCCCGGGAGCGGGTACGACAAATCCAAAGTAAGGCGATGCGTAAGCTACGGCGTCCCCAGGTGGCCCGTCGCCTCAAAAGTTGGCTGTATTGATCCCCCAGATTAATCTTTGCTGGATTTGGCGATCGCCAACCTAGATTATTCCTCCTTTCGCTTTTGCCCCCGTAGCCCCTCTGTAATATTTAAGAGGGGTTTTTTCTATGGTTTATTGCTTTTGTGCCCACAAAAAAACCCGCTTGGTGCGGGCGCGTTTTTCATGAATTAATCATTTCAACGATTTTATGTGGTTCCAACCTGTAGCCTCATTCCCAAGACTGTCTAGTACAAGGGAACGTTAGCATCAACTTCTTCACTCCAGGCTTTGATCCCACCTTTGACGTTGATGCCTGTAATGCCTGCTTCCTGGAGAATACCGAGAGCTTTCGCTGAGCGGCCTCCCATTTTACAGTGGGCAATTAACTTTTTCCCTTCTGTCAGTAATTCCTTGACCTGATCAACCCCATCGCCTTGCTCAATATCGGGGAGAGGGATCAGGGTCGCCCCCGGAATTTGGGCAATGTCATATTCATGGGGATTGCGGACATCGATCAAAACATAATCATCAGCACCGCTGTCCAACAATGCCTTGAGTTCTGTAACTGTCATTTCTTCCATAGCTGCCTGCTGTTCTGCCTCCGCTGCCTTTGCTTGGGGAATGCCACAAAACTG
Organism: Picosynechococcus sp. PCC 7002; assembly: GCF_963860125.1. NCBI lineage: Bacteria > Bacillati > Cyanobacteriota > Cyanophyceae > Chroococcales > Geminocystaceae > Picosynechococcus > Picosynechococcus sp. PCC 7002. Next base: position 388,003 of record NZ_CAWLFA010000001.1, on the reverse strand, counting down.
TTCGTAATCAATTAATTTTTCGATTACAGGACGTTCTGGGTTGGGACGTAATTTCAATTCCCGGAATTTCATATCGAGGGCATTGAAAAGTAAAAGTCTGCCACTGAGGGTATTTTTTGCCCCAAGGATAATCTTGATGGTCTCTGTGGCTTGGATCGTGCCAATAATCCCTGGTAATACACCGAGGACACCACCCTCTGCACAGGATGGCACCATGCCTGGTGGCGGGGGTTCGGGATATAGATCGCGGTAGTTGGGGCCGCCTTCGTAGTTAAAGACAGTGGCTTGGCCTTCAAACCGGAAAATCGAACCGTAGACATTGGGCTTATTTAAAAGCACACAAGCATCGTTCGTGAGATAACGGGTGGGGAAATTATCAGTCCCATCCACAACGATGTCGTAGTCTTTAATAATGTCGAGGGCGTTACTCGAATTAATCTGGGTCTCGTAGAGATCAACTTGGCAGAAGGGGTTAATTTCCAGGATCCGGTTTTTGGCCGATTGGATTTTGGGCTTGCCAACCCAGGAGGTGCCGTGGATGATTTGGCGTTGCAGGTTAGAAAAATCTACAATGTCGAAATCGACCAGACCAATCCGACCGATTCCCGCAGCAGCAAGGTAGAGCAGTAATGGCGAGCCGAGACCACCACTACCGATACAAAGGACACTGGCGGCTTTAAGCTTCTTTTGTCCATCTACGCCCACTTCCGGCAAGATTAGGTGCCGTGAATAGCGTTCGTAGTCATCCTTTGTTAGTTCTATAGTGTCTAAATTAGGATTTAACATTTTTGGGTGTTCTGAGGAAATGTTTTAGAGTCTGCGGTCTGGGGTCACGACCAAGAACACGATTGCAGTCTTTTAGTCTACTGCGTTGTGGGGTTAGATTCTAGGTTAGCTTAAGGGATTGTGCCTTGGGCAGAAAATATTTTGCCCAGGAATAGGCGACGATTGACGAATTTCTTGGTATTTTTTGAGGAAAGCATTGTGCAACACTGCGGCAAATTATATTGACAGGGTATAGTCGCTTTTAGGATTCACTAAGCGGGATAATTTTGTATTAGTCCCTAGGAGAAACGGTCTTATGGTTCACGGTCAGGAAGTTACGAATGGGGATCATCCCCGCAAAGGCTCCACGAAGCTTCTTCGATCACCGCGCCACAATCTCTCCCGCCGCCATAAGCCAAAGTCTAAGGTTTTTTCGCCTTTCGTGCGGGGACTGTCATGGGGGGTTGGGTTTATGGGCACAATTCTCCTATCCGCTTCCCTAGGCACGGCGATCGCCGTCTATACCCCCATTGCCCAATTGGTATTACCTTTTCTGCCAGCTCCCCTGGGAAGCCTTGCCACCGACGGTTTACGGCAATTAGGGACTTACAGCTTGGGCCGCCCCGTGAATGTCCTTGTGATGGGGGTTGATCGCGTCGAAGGAACGGAGAATCCAGAAGCCGAATTTAATGGACGCAGCGACACAATCCTCTTGGTTCGCTTCGAGCCAGAACAGGGACAAGTCAATATGCTTTCGATCCCCCGGGATAGCCAAGTCAGAATTCCCAATGTGGGCATTACAAAAATTAATGAAGCCAATGCCTACGGTGGTGGTCAGTTGGCGGCCCAGGTTGTGAGTGACGCCTTAAATGGTGTGGCAGTTGATCGCTATGTGCGTTTGACCACCGACACTTTTAAAGAGTTGGTTGATGCCGTGGGGGGAGTTAATGTGTTTGTCCCAGCGGATATGCAATACACAGACCAGACCCAGGGCCTAGAGATCAACCTCGAAAAAGGCTGGCAAGTGCTAGATGGAGAACAGGCAGAACAGTTTGTCCGCTTCCGGCAGGATCAATATGGTGACATTGGTCGGGTACAACGCCAACAGATACTCCTCAAAGCGCTCCGGGAAAAAATTCAATCCCCGGCGATTATTCCCCGTCTTCCGGCTCTGATTGGTTTAGTACGTGAACACATTGATACGAATCTAACCTGGGAAGAAATGCTGGCATTGATGAATTTTTCACGACAGCTTGAGCCAGAAAATTTTCAGATGGTGATGCTCCCAGGGCGCTTTAGTGACGTGGGTGAATATAACCGTAGTTACTGGATTATTTCTGACCAGGGTAAAAATCAGGTGATGACAGAATTTTTCGCGGTGGAATCGCCCGTCTGGTCAGCCCCCGGCGAAAATGATGGCACTTTAACGAAAAACGTGCGCATTGCGATTCAAAATGCCTCTGGTTCACCGGGAATGGCGCGGCAGGTGTCGGAATTTTTGCAGACCCAGGGCTTTACGAATATTTATTTATCGAGTGATTATCCAGACCGCCTCGAGCAAACCCAAGTGATTGCCCAACAGGGAAATGTGTCTGGGGCGAATCAACTGCTAGCAAACCTAGGTACGGGCAGGGTTGAAGCTTCTTCCATCGGCGAAATTGAATCGGACTTTACGATCCGTGTGGGCCAAGATTGGCTGGAACAATCCCAGGAATCGTTTGTGTCCAATTAATTTGAAAGTAATTGAATCGATTAGCAACTAAGCAAATTAATGGAAAACTTACGGACGCAGGTCTTGGTGGTCGGGGGCGGCACCGGAGGGACAGCCGCAGCAATTCAATGTGCGCGACAAGGAATTGAGACAATTTTAGTGAGTGAGTTTCCCTGGTTGGGGGGGATGCTCACAGCGGCAGGGGTAGCGGCACCGGATGGCAATGAACTCAAGGCCTGGCAGACGGGACTTTGGGGCGCTTTTCTCCGGGAGCTACAACGGCGACATCAGCAAGCAGGCTTGGATCACAGTTGGGTGAGTATGTTCACTTTTGAGCCGCGAGTTGGGGCTGAGATTTTTGCAGATTGGGTTAAAGCAGAGCAGCAGTTAACCTGGATTGCGGGACAGATCCCCCTGGAAGTCAAAAGACAAGGCGATCGCCTTTGTGCGGTACGTTTTCCAGATTATTGGATTGAGGCGGACATTATCTTCGACGGGACAGAATTAGGGGATCTACTTGCCTTAGGAGATGTGCCCCACCGTTGGGGTTGGGATTGGTCAGAGAAATTTAAGGAACCCAGCGCTCCCACTGCCCCAAATGAAATGACGCAAATCTACCCGGTGCAGTCGCCCACCTGGGTTTTTTATCTAAAGGAAAAAGGGGTGCAGCCACCGCCTAGCCATGGCGATTTTTCGGCGTTCCAAGGGGCTTGGGAAAAATATGGCCTGGAGCATTTTCTGAATTATGGGGGCTTACCCAATGGCCACTACATGATGAACTGGCCCCTCGCTGGTAATGATTTTGGTTTGGGGGGCGATCGCCTTTTAGATCCCCAGCAACGTCTTAATTTTTATCGGGAAGCCCAGGCCCACAGTTTGGCGTTTGCGGATTACATTTACCAAGCATCTGGCGGAAAATATGGCCTAGCGACGGGCGTTTTTCCCCATGACTTGTACGGCGGCAGTTTTGCCCTGATGCCCTATTTCCGGGAAAGTCGGCGTTTGATCGGGACAGAAACTCTTACGGAGCAGCAAATTTTACCCCAAGGTACTGTTGCACCTTTGCCGTTAAATTCAGCCGGAGAAGTCCAGGCGATCGCCGTTGGGAATTACGCCAATGACCACCATTATCCGGGCTTTGAGTTTCCCCTCATGCCAAAGTCGATCCCCTGGGGCGGCCGCTGGACAGGTACTCCCTTTACGATCCCCTACACGGCTCTGTGTTCAGCCACGGTGGAAAATTTGCTTGCCTGTGAAAAAAATATCGCCGTTTCCCACATCGCCAACGGGGCAACGCGCTTGCAACCCCTGGTACTCAATCTTGGTCAGGCAGCAGGCCAAGCAGCGGCCCTGGCAATTCAAAATCGGTGCGCCCCAAAAGAGATTGATGTCCGACAACTCCAAGAAAAATTATTGACGGATAACGTCGCGCCCGCAGCAGTGATCCCTTTGTATAATTTGGCCTCTGACCATCCCGAATGGCTGAAATGGCAACGATTTTACCTCGATCATCCCGAACAATATCCCCAGGATGGTTTATGCGATCGCAGGCCGTTTGTCTCAGCACCCACACCCCAGGCAAAACTCTACAGCGGTGAAATTTTTCCCCAAGGTAATTGCCAATATGCGATCGCCCTACCTGATCAGTCGAAACCAATTCAGGTGGTAACCCTTGATCCCCAGATGCACCAATGGCTGGGAAATTTGCAGACTCCCCAAAAAATTCAGGCGATCGGCAGAATTAACAAGGCTGCCCCTTGGTTTGTCCTTGAGGACATTGCCTAAAACCTGCTACTGCATTCGGTCAATGGTGCGGTATTGAATCGCTTCGGCAATGTGGACTGTTTGGATGGTTGGAGCGGCGGCTAAATCGGCAATTGTCCGGGATACCTTCAGAATCCGATCCATGGCCCGGGCCGATAATCCCAACTTACGGATTGCCCCTTCGAGTAAATTACGACTACCTTGGTCAAGGCCACAATGTTGCCGCAAATCCTTGGTGGTCATCTCCGCATTGCAGTGCACTTGGGGGTGATCCTGAAATCGCACTTGGGCAATCTGTCGCGCCTGGTTAACCCGTTCTGCGACGGTGTGAGAATCTTCACCGACACCCTGTTGCATCATTTCTTCTGGCTTCAGACGATTGACCGCTACCTGGAGATCAATGCGATCCATCAACGGCCCAGAAAGTTTCGCCCAGTATTGTTCGCGGGCGCGGGGACTGCAAGTGCAAGCTTGGATCGGGTCGCCAAAATAACCACAAGGACAGGGATTGGTGCTGGCAACGAGGGTAAATTGGGCGGGAAATTCCACTGACTGGCGGGTGCGGGAAATGGTGACAAAACCATCTTCGAGGGGTTGCCGTAAAAACTCCAAAACAGTACGTTTGAACTCAGTCAGTTCATCAAGAAACAACACTCCTCGATGGGCGAGGGAAATTTCCCCTGGGCGCGGAAAACTACCTCCACCAACGAGGGAAGGGCCAGAGGCGGAATGGTGGGGGCTACGGAAAGGGCGTGCTGTTACCAATGTGCCACGATCTTTGAGTAAACCAGCGACGGAATGAATTTGCGACACTTCTAGGGCTTCATCGAAGGACAGTTTCGGCAAGATGCCCGGTAATCTTCGAGCCAGCATCGTTTTTCCGCTACCGGGTGGCCCCACAAAAACGAGATTATGGCCCCCAGCGGCGGCAATCTCCAGGGCGCGACGGGCTAGGGTTTGGCCTTTGACATCTTTGAGATCGGGGACGAGGTGGGCGGCTTTGGCGATCGCCTCTCGGATATCGATTTTTACAGCTTGATGCCCATGGGGTGCCCCCAACAGATCCGCCACTTCCTTTAAATTTCCACAGCCATAAACCGTTAGACCCGCTACGACTGCTGCTTCCTGGGCGTTGGCAGTGGGAACGACCATCCCCTTAAACCCTAACTTTTGGGCGGCGGCGGCGATCGGTAAAACTCCTGCCACAGGCCGGAGGGTGCCATCGAGGGACACTTCCCCCAGGAATAAAAAATCTTCTAGGAGCGTTGTTTCAATTTGTTCCGTCGCGGCCAAAATGCCCACACTAATGGGAAGATCAAAACTAGGGCCTTCCTTGCGGAGATCGGCAGGGGTGAGATTGACTAAAATTTTGCGCACAGGGAAGCCGAAGCCAGAATTTTTGAGGGCAGCCTTGACCCGTTCCCGGGATTCTTGTACTGCTGTATCCGGCAGTCCGACCACCATCATTTTCGGTAAGCCGCCGGAAATATCCACTTCCACCCCGACCCTGAGGGCATCGACCCCGACAATGGTGGCACTCCAAATTTTTGCTAGCATGGCTCTGTTTTAGTGTGCTGTTAGGACAATATTATAGAAAAATTGGCGATCGCCCGCCCTTTGATTTCCCTTTGACCTATGCGCTATGTTTCTTTTCTACGCAGTTTTTTCCTCGGTAGCCTCGGTTTGCTGCTCCAGAGCTGCGTTGGTTATCCGCGCATTGTCAATTTTCCCGTTGATCCCGGTGGCCGCAGTTTAAATAGTCGGGCCCTCGAATTTGACCCGGCGATCGCCGAACCCTACCTCGTTTTTGCCTCAGACCGCAATGGTTCCCAGGATATCTATCTATTTGATACCAGCACCAGGCAAACGATTCTGTTACCGGGCCTCAATACCCTAAATGAAATTGCCTCCCATCCTGCCGTTTCTGAAGATGGTCGCTACATTGTCTTTGCGGTCAATCGTCGCGGCGAATCTGATATTTATCTCTATGATCGCGAGTTTGAACAAAAGCGGAATTTAACCGATAACTTAAACCAAGAAGTGCGTAATCCAACCATTAGTGCTGATGGGTCTAAAATTGCCTTTGAAGCCGCTGAAAATGGCCAGTGGGATATCCTCGTTTATGATCGCAATGGCCGTCAGCTAGATGTCGAATAATATCTCCTGACCTTCTTAGCTAATGCAGCACCAACTGATCACTAGAGGGTAGCGTAGTAGCACTTGGTTTCGGTTTCGGTGTGACTCAAAATGACGCCGAGGTCTTCGAGGATTTCTAGGCAGTTTTGAATCGTTTCTAATTTTTTTGCGCTTGTGCCTTTGAACTGGGCGGCAATTTGGGTAATTGTCCATTCGCCGCCTTGGGTACGCAATAAATCTCGGATCGCGGCGAGTTGGCCTTTGAGTTTTGTCGGGAATTTTTGTTGTTCAGGAGGGGCAATAACGGCTTCTTTTGTTTCCTCTTCTACGCCAATACCTTCTATGACTTTCTGGGTGACGACTTGATCGGGGGCTTGGTATTCGGGACGGAGCCAACGGACAAAGCCGTTTCGTTCTTCTTCGGCGCGTTCGGCATTCAGATCGACTAATCTTTGCAAAATGCTTTGTTCGAGTTGTTCTTTGGTTTCGGTGTTGTTGGGTTCGGTTTGACATCCCTCTAAATCTCCCTTCGGAAGGGAGACTTTTTGCCAGAGGGGGATCAGGTCTTCCCATCCGTAGGCGCAGAATACGGCTTGATCGAGGTCGTCGTGGATTTGTTTGAGGGTGGTGATCAGGGCTTTATTGTTAAATTCTCTGTCGCCATCGGTGAAGGGTTCGCCACTACGCATTTTTTCGAGGCAATTATACATGGCGGTAATGGTGACTTCGGGATGGGCGGCTTGGACTTGTTTGCGGTGGCTGTCTAATCGCTCGCCTAATTCTCGTATTTCTTGTTTCAGTTCTTCCGATGGATCTGGAAATGGAAAACGATAAAAACAAGCATCATGATTATATACGGGACGATCTTCTAACCTCCCGCCTTGTGCCAGGGCCCAAATAATATGCAAACTCGAAGAACAAATGCCAAGAAAGTATGAATCATCGAGAAAAATCATCACCACACCACTTTCAGCCATTATTTCAGAGTTTAAAAATTGGAAAACTCTATGCTTAGCGGTTCTAACTGTTGCAATATATCGATTTAAATCTTTAATTCCATCTCGAATACTAGTATTAGCCCTTCGATATCTCCACCATTCACGTTTCAATTTCGGATCATTATTTGTTGATCTTTCTAATTTTACAGTCTCAGAAAGCCATTGATACGTTTTTGGATATGAAGATAAAAGCTGTTTTTTAGATAAATGATTAACATCAATTGTCTGTCTAAACTCTGGAGACTGTGTTAGATCTCGTCCTGTTTTAAACGGATGGATAATTTCTTGCTCTAAATTTTCCACTAAAGCTTGATTTTTAAGAACAAATCCTGAACCACCTACTACAAATCCTTGAGAAGCCAAGTTTTGATTGCTTGATAGACTATTCGCTTGATTGACATCATACCCAAATTGCAGATTGCTAAATATCTCATTAGCTTTGACATATGAAAATTTCAAACTGAATGCTGTTTCTTCAGGAGTATTCAGCTTGGACTCTTCTAAAATATGAGTTAATTGAGAATACTGTCTTCGCTTTTTCTTTAGTTCAACACCCGTCATTGAGATTCTTACAGCTACCTCGCCATCTGACCAAGGGTGATCAGGTATTGCAAAAAATAAGCGTATTCGTTTTTTTTGATTGAAATGAAAATCGATAACTGAACGTAAACGGGCTTGTCGAATACTATTGGTTGTAATAAAACCAAATCTTAAAGTCTTTTCTTTTCTGATTAATTCTGCTGCTTTATGCCACCAATACATTACAAAATCAACAGTATCAGGCACATCTTTATACACTTTCCGCAGCGTTTCTGTGTAGCCATCTCCCAAATATTCCCGCATTCTGGCATTACCCAAAAAGGGCGGATTTGAAACAATATAATCAGCCTGTTGCCATTGCGCTTCCCTTGGGTTGATATATTCCAAAATTTCAACTTGATCACTCGGATCCGGCACATCTTCCCCCGTTACTGGATGCTTCATTGTGCGTCCACCCCAGCGCGTCCGCACCTTACCCGTTTTCGGATCAATCGCCGGTTTCGTCCCGTCATAATCCAGCACCGCATCCCGATTCTCGATATTTTTATATTCCCGTAACACAGGCTCCACCGGCGGCAAACTCCCAAACAACCGAAAATGCCATTGCAGATAACCAATCCAGATCACCAAATCCGCGATCTCCGCCGCCCTGGGGTTAATCTCGATCCCCAAAAACTGCGAAGGATTAATTTGATCAAAATCTAGCCGTAACTGAGAAGCCCCCATCACCGTCCCCAGACGATTCAGCACCTCCAGCTCTAGCGTTTTCATCAAATCCATCGTCACATAGAGAAAATTCCCCGACCCACAAGCCGGATCCAGCACCCGAATTTTCCGCAACTCCCCCAGAAATTCCGTCAGCTTTTCCGCCGCCGCATTCCGTTTTTTCGTCTTCGCTGATGCCGACTTAGCCGCTTCTTCTTCTTCCAAAAGCGTCTCAACCTCCCCCTGAATCAACTGCCACTTTTCCTGTAAAGGCTCAATAATCACCGGACGCACCAACCTTTCAACATATGCCCTCGGCGTATAATGCGCCCCCAACTTACTCCGCTCCTTCTTCTCCAAAGCCCTTTCGAGTAATGTCCCAAAAATCGCAGGCTCCACATTTTTCCAATCCCGTTCCGCCGCCGTGAGGAGAATTTTTAGCTGATCCGCTGTCAGGGCGATCGCCTGCGGTTTCGCAAACAGACCCCCATTAAACCGCAGCAACTGCCCATGAAACCCAAAACTTGTCCCGTCATTCATCGCCTGCCAGAGCGCTTCCACTTGGGGCTTAAAATCCTGCGGTTGCGGAATCCAACGTTCCTTGAGTGCCTCCGTAAATAAATGCTCCTTCAGTAAACCCACATCCTCCGCAAACATCGTAAAAATGCACCGCATCAGGAATTGCGCCACTTCTTGAGGCTTGGTGGTTTGTTCCAACGTTTTCGCCAACTCCGCCAAATCCGCCGCCACTTCCCGCGTCACCTGCGCCGCGATCTTTTCCGGGTTTAACGATTGCGGATCCGTAAAAACCTTGTAGAAAAAATCCTGTATTTCTGGCTTTTCCAGATCCGTAAACGGAATTTTCGGCACACTGTCATAGGTTCCGTAATTCCCATTCGCACTCAGCCACGACTCACTAAAATCCTGCCAAACCCGAAAATGATCCCCGATATCACAGGTAATCAAAAACGGCGGCTTCGGCTCTACAAACCGCGCATACTTCAGCGCCTGCCCGAATGCCTTTTTCATCTCCTTCCGGTAGGCAGCCGTCCCCCGTTTCCCGTGACCCTTGTTGCTGGTGTTGCTACCCTGCTTCGTCTCTAGGACAAAACAATCCTCTTTGTAAAAATCAATAAAATTTGTCGTTTCCGCCCCACTCGGCGCAATGATTTTCACATCCCGATCAAAACAATAACTATTATTCCCGCTTCCCTTCGGTGGCGACTTTTCTACCCCTAGAAATTCACAAAAATCATTCAAAAAGCTCTGGTAATTGGCTCGCTCATTCCCTTCTGAGTTCTGCCATTTCTGAATAAAATCCGTCATACCCTATACACATATTGAGGCGATCGCCCCTTGATTTTACTCCATACACTAAGAGAATCCTCTCTACCTGTGGCATCTCCCCCAAGGGAGGATGGTCGGTGGGCGATCGCGCTTTTGGCTAGTGAAGCTAGGAAATTTTCAATTGAACTTCCTGCCGTTTAAAGGGAATATCCGCATTGATCGCTTCAATTTCCTGTTGCTCCATGGCATTAATTTCATCAATATAAGCGTCTAAAACTTGGCCCATGCGGGGTTGATAAAAACGGTGGAGGCTATAGTTTGGGGTTGCCGGGAAACCACGTCGTCGCTTATGTTTTCCGCCAGCGCCCGGATCGTACATCGTAATTCCCTGCTCGATTGCCCATTGGATCGGTTTGTAATAGCAGGCTTCAAAATGGAGACAGTCATATTCATCAAAGGCCCCCCAATAACGACCATAAAGATAATCATCTTTACGGATACAAAAAGATAAACCGACGGGATGTTTGTCATCTTCTGGCGTGTAAGCGGCGGCCAGAACAACGCGATGGCGATAGGTAGATTCTAGGGTTTCAAAAAAGGGTTTCCGGAGATATTTACTCCCCCAAAAAAATTTGTCGCAGGTGCTGCTATAGAAACGATAAATGAGTGGGAAGTAATGGGCGGGAATTTCGTCCCCGGTCATCATCTTGAGGGATAAACCTGCTTTGTCAACGGCTTTGCGTTCGCGCTTAATGTTTTTGCGTTGGTTGGAGGTAAAAGCACCGAGATAGTCGTCGAAGTTGTCGAAATTCTGGTTACTCCAGATATAACCATGGTGGAGCCAAGCTCGGAAGCCGAGTTGTTCCATGGTTTTTTGCCAGGTGGGATCGACAAACAGAAAATTACAGCCGGAAAGCTGTTGGCGATCGCAAAATTGATCAATGGCAGCGACCATGACCTGGGAGAGGGTCAATTCATCTTCGCCGGGGGCAATGAGAAAGCGGTAGCCCACGGCGGGCGTGAAGGGGGTCATCCCCACGAGTTTTGGGTAATATTCGTGGCCCAGGCGGTAGGACAGATCGGCCCATTGGTGGTCAAAGACAAATTCGCCGTAGCTGTGGCCTTTGATGTAGAGGGGGGCCATGGCAATAAATTCTCCATCCCGCTGCACCGAGAGATGGCAGGGTTGCCAGCCCGTCCGAGGGCCGACACTGCCAGACAGTTCAATATTGTGGAGCCAATCCCATTCTAAAAAAGGGGTTTTCAATGGCGCGGCGATCGCATCCCAGGCAGCTTTGGGGATTTCCGCGATTTCACTGTGCCAAGTAACGGTAATTTGCGACGGGGCAACCATTGATTTAGGCAAAATTTAAGAATTTTTTATACCTTAATGGATCTCGTTTGATTTTGCATGGCTCTCCCTGGGCATGGCTCACCATTTTTCGTAATGCTCAAAGGGTTGCTGAATCCAAGGATTATCGGGCAAATGCTGGACAAAGTAATCGGGCTGAAATTGGGAATGGCCTTTGTACCAGAGGACGGCGGTACGAATTTCTGTAATCTGGGGGGCTTGGGTTTGGAGCCAGGTCTGGGTTTGCTGGAGACTCCGCCCCGAATCAACTAAATCGTCTACCAGTAAAAGGCGATCGCCCAGAGGCCCAAAGTTCGTAAAATGTTCCGCAAACAAGAGTTTTCCACGTTCTCGATTGCCTGTGCCGCCGTAGCTAGCCACATTGAGAATTGCCAAGGGTTGATCGAAAATGCGCGCCAAAATGTCACCAATTCTTAAGCCACCTTTCGCCAAACAGAGAATTTGGTTGAATTCCCACTGGGATTTTTGAATTGTAGTGGCCAATTGTTCAATTAAAGCGTGGTATTCGGCCCAACTGATCTTGAGGTCTGCTATGGTCATCTTCGGGAGGAACGGGGGGATTTACGACGTTTTTTGCGTTTTTTCCGAGAAAAGGAAGAAAATAAGCCTTGTTTCTGGGATCGTTTAACCATGGAACCAAGCCAATCGCTGACGGAATGACTCATTGCTCCAATTTCTAACCCCACAAAGAGCGCTAAACTTTCCGCCCAGTAGTGTTGTTGCCACTGTCGCTGGACGTTAAGAAAGGCGGTACGCCAATTCCAGGAAAAATCAAACATTAATTGGGCGATCGCCACACCGATGATTGTTATAAACAGCAGAATTGACCCCAGATAGAGCAGGCGAACAATTGTGCCAATTAAAAACCCATGGGAAAGGGCTGAACGATGGCGGAGATTTTTTTGGTAGGGAAGCCAAATCCAGCGAAAAATTCCCCAACGTTTAAACTGCACGGAATGAATATCCAAGTCCGGGCCAAACATTAAGCCGCTAAACAGATAGGCCAAACTTAGAATGAGGGCCAATTCCCACCGTCGCAGCAGGAGAAAACCGAAGCCCACCACCACGGGCAATCCCCAGAACGTGATCTGATCGTGGGTGCGTCCGGAAGGCATTACAGGGTTTGGGAAGAACGAATCAACCAGCGATCGCCTTGGCGCACCAAGCTGTAGCGGACACGCAGGTCAGAATCATAGGACTGGCCGGGATCGCGTTCCCCATTCGCCCGGTAATAATCTGCCTTTTCCTGCACCTGGGCCTCAACGGTCGCCACATTGGGTTGGTCTGGGTTGAAGCTCACCGTTTCAATGGTCAAACTGTGGTCATAGGTGCGGTAGGTACCAGCGCTGCGGACGGCCTGGGCACTACTGCGCCAGCGGGACAGGGACGGTTCTGCCAAAATATTTTCTAGAGCCGCCAAATCACGGTCTTGGCCAAAGGCTCTAGCTTTACTCTCAAACCAAGTTTGAATCACCTCAGCGGCGATCGCCTCATTGAGCGCAGGCGTTGTCGTTGTATCGGTCGCTCCATTCTCCGGATTATTATTTGCCTCGGCGGTGTCTAAGCTGGGGATCGTTAGGGGTGGCTCACCGTTGAGGGTGACCTGTAAGGGTTCCTGGGTAGTTAGGCCAGACAAAATTCGCACCAGGCCCACGACCAGCAAAACACTCCCCACGATAGCGGCGATCGCCCCCCAAGGCCCGATAGACTTTTTTGACGAAACTGATTTTGACGAAGCAGAAGACGCTTCCGGGTCTGGGTTTAATGCCGCAGTTACAGGTGCTACACCAGGAGAAGGCGGTGCCGGGGGAACTGTAGCGGGAGTTTGAGTGACGAGATCCTCAAAGGAATCAACCTTGGCGGGACGACTGGGATGCGGCGAAACACCGGTTTCTGACTGTAATGTTTCCGGTGGCTTTTCCGACGGGGCCGCTGTACTTTCTGTGTCTGGATGTGGTGTGGGTGTGGGGACAGCCTCCGTGAGGAGATCGTCAAGATATTGCTGCACTTCAGGATCGGCGAAGTAAGCCGTCAACGAAACAGAGCCATCTTCACGCCGTTGCCGGAGATCGCGGAAATGGGAAAAAACCTCTGTCTTCAGCCACTGTTCCCCGTAGAGACATAGGCCTGGGAGTAGATCCGGTGCCCCCTCAGACTGCTCTTGAATGTAGGCGATCGCCTCCTGTTCCTGACTTTGTTCTAACAGTTGATTGGCTTCCGTTGGCTGACCTAAAAGTAAGGCGCAGATTGATTGCTCCAAGAAAACATCCTGGCGTTTGCCGAGGCGTTTTAATAGGGTCTGGGCTTGCACGACCAGGTCAGGTTTCCGTTGCGAAAACCCAGCAGCCAAGAGAGCATACACCGCTAGGTAGGCCGCTGCCGCCGAAGGTCGCTTTGATTCTGCCACAAAGAGATCCAACTGTTCTTGCACCGTTAGATAACTGCGTAACTGCTGGATAAAGCGCAAAAAATCATCAATACTTAGACCCGACTGATCGTCCCCCTGGCCATCAATCCCCACGCGAGCACTCAACATTTCCTGGAGCAGTTGTAAGCCCCGTTGTCGCTCTTGGGTTTCTGATTCGGGTAGGGCCAGAAGTTCTAGAACTTGATAGGGTCTGAGGCGATTGAGATCCCCTTGAATTTCCTGTTGGAGGTCTGCAAATTGTGCCACATCTACCAATAGCTCTTGACTCTTCTGACCGGAGAGAGCCGCCTGTTCATAATGTTGTTGGAGCCACTGTTCCCGGCTCAATTCCCAGTGGGCCAGGGCCAAACAAAGCCGTAGTTCTTGCTCGACGATTTCGACGGCCCCAAATTTCCCTTCCTTGACCAGCTTGCCTTTGCCCTTGAGGTAGGGGGCAGCCCACTTCAGCACTAATTCGTACTCCCCCAGGTCGAGGAGTAACAGCAGTCCCCCCAGTAAATCTTTTTCCGCGATGTCAATGGTTGGTTGGTGGGCTGTCAGGGCTTCTAACTCTGTGTCACTGGAGGGGCGATCGGGAAAAGGCAGTTTCGGACGGCTGGGGACGAGGGAACGAAACATATTGCCCGACAGCTCATGGTCGTAGACGGCGCGGGTTTCTGTTTGGGATAACACCTCAAAGGCTTGCTCGATAATCCGGTTGCGGGCCTCAATGGCCAAGGCATTATGTTCGCGACGGGGAAATTGGGAGAGGCGATCGCGATAGGCTTGGGTAATTTGGGCAGTGGTTGCCTTGGCGGGGACGCATAGGATGCGGTAATAGTCGAGCGGAATGCGCACAGTTTACTTTCCTATCAGCAAAAGTCAGGTCAATTAAGGTTATATTAACCAAAGAATTTTAAACACCATAGGTTGCACGCTGTAGCGTTACCGAGCCCCGCAATCCTTAGAACATAGACCTCAGACCCTCTGGTTTGTTGATTGCTAAGCGATTGAACCGATGATGCTTTGCTTCTATGGAAGTCAATTTGATTCTAAACTGTTACTGCAGATTTCACACAGCCCTCGCGCCGCGTGATCGACTCATAAGACTAACCGAAAAATCCTGAATGTTAATGATGCATAAAGAACGGACAGCCCCAGAATTTGATAGTTCTTCGGTAGAGATCACCAAAGAAGAAGCCCTCATGCTCTACGAAGATATGACCTTAGGACGCTTGTTCGAGGATAAGTGTGCTGAGATGTATTACCGTGGCAAAATGTTTGGCTTTGTTCACCTCTACAACGGTCAGGAAGCGGTTTCCACTGGGGTGATTCGCTCAATGCGGCAGGGAGAAGATTTTGTTTGTAGTACCTACCGTGACCACGTCCACGCCCTCAGCGCTGGGGTTCCCGCACGGGAAGTAATGGCGGAACTGTTTGGGAAAGAGACAGGCTGCAGCAAGGGTCGGGGCGGCTCGATGCACATGTTTTCAAAAGAGCATGGTCTCCTGGGGGGCTATGCGTTTATCGGGGAAGGTATTCCTGTGGCGGCAGGTGCGGCTCTCCAAAGTAAATACCGCCAGGAAGTGATGGGCAATAAAAATGCTGATAATGTGACGGCTTGTTTCTTCGGGGATGGGACGTCCAACAATGGTCAGTTTTTTGAAACTTTAAACATGGCGGCCCTCTGGAAATTGCCGATTTTATTCGTCGTAGAAAACAACAAGTGGGCGATCGGTATGGCCCATGAACGGGCAACGTCCCAGCCGGAGATTTATAAGAAAGCAAGTGTGTTTGGGATGCCCGGCTATGAAGTGGACGGGATGGATGTGTTGGCGATGCGGGATGTAGCCCAAAAAGCCGTGGCCAGAGCCAGAGCCGGAGAAGGGCCAACTTTGATCGAAGCACTAACCTACCGCTTCCGGGGTCACTCCCTCGCCGATCCCGACGAATTGCGGTCTGCTGAAGAAAAAGAATTCTGGGCCCAGCGGGATCCAATTAAACGCTTTGAAAAATTTGTCACCAATCGGGGCTTGGCTACCGCCGAGGAACTAAAGGCGATTGAGAAGAAAATTCAAGAAGTTGTAAATGAGTCTGTGACCTTCGCTGAAAGTAGTCCCGAACCGAATCCGGCAGAATTGCGCAAGTACATTTTTGCCGAAAGCTAAAACAGATCTTTAATTTCTAAAGTTAGGGTTGGCGATCGCCTTTTGGGTAGGATCGCCAACCTTTTTTCATGGGTCAATTTCCGGGGCTAAATTCGGGGACAGAAAAGTTTGCTACCATTTTATTCACTTAAAACAAGCGCAAATCGATAAAAATCAATGGGCATTACACCGCAGGAATATCAACAGCGTCGCCAAGCATTCATGGCCGAAATTGGCCAGGGAACCGCCATCCTACGCAGTGCGCCCCACGCGGTGATGCATAACGATGTGGAATATAATTTCCGCCAAGATAGCGATTTTTATTATTTAACGGGTTTCAATGAGCCCAATGCGGTGGCTGTGTTCGCTCCCCACCACCCAGAACATCAATTTATTCTGTTTGTGCAACCAAAGGATTTGGCCCAGGAAATTTGGGTCGGCTACCGGGCCGGAGTCGAAGGGGCCAAGGAAAAATTTGGCGCGGACATCACCTACTCAATTCAAGAATTAGACGAAAAACTGCCGGAATACCTCAAGGGCGGCGATCGCCTTTTTTATCACCTGGGCCGGGACGAAAAATTCAACCAAACGATTCTGCAACACTACCAACGCCTCCTGGCAACCCGCTCGAAGCGTGGTACAGGCCCCACTGCCCTTGAAGATCCGGGGCAAATTTTACATCAGATGCGCATGGTCAAAAGCCCAGCGGAACTAGATCTAATGCGTCGGGCCACAGCCATTTCTGCCAAAGCTCACCTCTGGGCACTGGAATATGCAAGACCTGGACTCTATGAATATCAAGTTCAAGCCGAAATCGAACACCTTTTCCGCCTCGAAGGGGCTGCCGGCTTTGCCTATCCTTCCATTGTTGCCGGGGGGGCCAATGCTTGTATTTTGCACTACGTCGAGAATAGCGCCCAACTCCAGGACAACGAATTACTTTTGATCGATGCGGGCGCTTGCTATGACTACTACAACGGCGACATTACTCGCACCTTCCCCATTGGTGGCCGATTTACCCCGGACCAAAAAACCCTCTACGAAATTGTCCTCGAAGCACAAAAACAAGCCATCGCAGCCGTCCAACCGGGGCATTCCTACCAAAGTTCCCATGCTGCTGCCGTGCGGGTCATCACCCAGGGGTTACTAGATTTGGGATTACTCCGGGGCGATCTCGAAGAATTGATCGAAGGGGAGAAATATAAGCCTTTCTTTATGCATGGCACAGGCCACTGGTTGGGGTTAGATGTCCATGACGCAGGGATCTACAAAATTGGCCCGGAAAAAGATGCTTGGACGAATTTTGCGGCGGGCAATATTGTCACCGTTGAACCGGGTATTTACATTTCCCCCTACATTGAACCGGCCGAAGGTCAGCCAGAAATTCCCGACCACTGGAAAGGCATTGGCATTCGCATCGAGGACGATGTGCTGGTCACAGAAACGGGCCATGAGGTTTTGACGGCGGCTGTCCCCAAGGAAATTAAAGATCTAGAGCAGTAGGGAGGCATTTTTGAGATGCAGCGTGATTTGCTCGGCTTTGGGCTGTTTTTTCTGGGCTTAACCCTCTATCTTTTTTGGTCGGCGAAAACAGAAATGGGCACTAAAATCGGTCAGAAAATAAAAGGCGATCGCCGCTAATGGGCCTTGAGGCGTTGCGGCCATTGTGGCCATGGCTCAGAAATCGTAACAAATTTCTGGTTAAGCCTTGATCTTGCCAAAATTCCAGAATAAAGTAGCCCAAGGGTTGTACAGACTTGACACATCCATGGCGATTTTCTGTCTGTGCCCTGCAACCTTCCAGCCTAGAGAAATTGACTATGGAACTCGAATATCCAGATGACCTCCGCTATTTAGATAGCCACGAATATATTCGCCTCGATGGGGAAATTGCCACCATTGGCTTGAGTGCCCATGCCATCGATGAATTGGGGGATATTGTGTTCCTAGAGTTACCGGAAGAAGGGGATGCAATTGTTGTGGGTGAAACCTTTGGCAGCATTGAATCAGTCAAAGCCGTCGAGGATCTTTACGCGCCAATTTCTGGCACTGTCATTGACCGTAATGAGGCGTTAATCCAATCCCCAGAGATGGTTTCCGAAGACCCCTACGAAGAAGGGTGGTTTATCAAAGTGCGGGTCGATAACCTCGACGATGAAATGCTCGCCGAAACGATGACCGCCGAAGAATACCGGCTTCAGGTGGCAGGCGAAGAATAGGATTGGGTGATAGCTTGGGTTTGGGGCTTTTGGGTCTGGGCCGATTTCGCCAGATAAATTCCCCCAAGCACCCCGCAAAAGGCGATCGCATTGGTCGGCGTTAAAGTTTCACCCAAGAGACCCCAGGCAAACACCGTTGTAATAATTGGCTCCAAAAGGAGAAAAATCGCCACAAAGCCAGACGAAAACGTTTTGAGACTATAGACCACTAGCCCCTGGCCAAAACACTGACACAGAATTGCTAAACCAATGGCGGCTCCCCATACTGGCAAGGACTGGGGAAACAGATGGTCTTCGGTGAGCCACACAAAAGGCAACAGCAACAGACAGCCGAAACCGCAGCGCCAGAGCAAAATTTGACTGGCCCCCAGGCGATCGCGCAGATTTTCTACCAAGAGCAAATTCACGCCATAACAAAGGGCTGATAGCAGAGCCAGCAGATCCCCGGTCAAATGCTGCCAGGCCAACTGGAAATCCGTCACCCCAATGGCGATCGCTCCCCCCATAGCTACGACCAGGCCCCAGAGAAAGCGTCGGTCAAAACTTTGGCGTAACCATAACCAAGCCCCCAGGGTCGTGAACAGCGGCGTCAAATTGCGTAAAACCGTCGAATTCGCCACACTTGTCTCGGCGAGGGAGAGCGCCCACAGCACCACAGAGCTCGAAGAAACCGCCCCCACCAAAAGCAACAAAGCATAATCTTTGCCGGCGATCCGTGGGGCGATCGCCGTAACGTTGCGATCATTCGCCCTGGGTTTTAACAGCTCCCACAAGCCCAAAACCACCGTCGCCAACCACAGCCGATTAAAAACCGTGGCCCCAGCCCCTAGCTCCGTACTGCACCAACGGATAAAAATCGCCGCAAACGATACCGCCAGCAACGCCAAAATGAGCAAAAATAAAGTCCACTGTAAGGGCGACTGGGTTGATGAATCAGGGGAAACTGGGTCATGGGGAGTCGCCGCATCGGCGGTCAGAGAGTCTTGGGGAACAGGGGAAGGAAAGATCACAGCAAAATCACGTTGAAAATCTAAAAAATTGAATTAAATATTTAACCTTAACCAAATCTACAGTAGAAAACGATCAGTCCTCCCTTTGTCTGGGAAACGCAGCCAATCATCGGCATTCCCCTCGCCCAGCGAAAAGCAGCGATTCGCCCTAAGAAAATCCCAGAAAGTTGCTATCAAAATGAGAATTAAGTTAAATTTAGTTAAGACATCGTCATAAAAATGCCAATTTATAGGCAAAGCCCCTAAGCAACGCTTCCTTTTTATACTGCTAACAAGCGCGGAAACCCTTGCTTCGTGGTGCGCCCCTAGGGATTGCAAAGATAAGTGGCCCACCGCTGCTTTTCTCCACATCCATTTATTGAATCAAACATAACAAAGATTAACCCATGAAACCATCTTGGAAAACCGTTGTCCTCTGGGCACTTCCCCTACTCGTGATCGGCTTTTTTGTCTGGCAGGGAGCCTTTTCGGCAAATCCCTCCAACCTCGTTGGTAATAGCGCCAACATCCGCATGAGCTATGGCCGCTTCCTTGAGTATTTAGATGCTGGCCGGGTAACAAGTGTTGATCTCTACGAAGGGGGCCGCACAGCGATCATCGAAGCGGTTGACCCAGAACTCGATAACCGTGTGCAACAAATCCGGGTTGATTTACCAGGCAATTCTCCTGAACTGATTAGTAAGCTCCGGGACGCCAAGGTAGATTTCGATTCTCATCCTGTCAGCAACAATGGCGCTGTATGGGGCATTCTCGGCAATCTGATCTTCCCAATCCTGTTGATCTCGGCGCTATTCTTCCTCTTCCGTCGCTCCAGTAATATGCCCGGTGGCCCTGGCCAAGCGATGAACTTCGGCAAGTCTAAAGCTAAGTTCATGATGGAAGCCCAAACAGGCATCATGTTCGATGACGTTGCTGGCATCGAAGAAGCAAAAGAAGAACTCCAAGAAGTTGTCACTTTCCTGAAGCAGCCGGAAAAATTCACAGCAGTGGGTGCCCGAATTCCCAAAGGGGTACTGCTTGTGGGGCCTCCTGGGACAGGTAAAACTCTCCTCGCCAAGGCGATCGCCGGTGAAGCGGGCGTACCTTTCTTCAGTATTTCTGGTTCTGAGTTTGTCGAAATGTTCGTTGGGGTTGGTGCGTCCCGGGTACGTGACCTCTTCAAAAAAGCCAAGGAAAATGCCCCTTGCTTAATCTTTATCGATGAAATTGACGCCGTTGGTCGTCAACGGGGTGCAGGCATCGGTGGCGGTAACGACGAGCGGGAACAAACCTTGAACCAGCTTCTAACGGAAATGGATGGTTTCGAGGGTAATACTGGCATCATCATCATTGCCGCAACCAACCGTCCCGACGTGCTGGATTCCGCGTTAATGCGTCCTGGTCGTTTTGACCGTCAGGTGACGGTGGACACCCCTGATATCAAAGGTCGTCTGAGCATCCTCGAAGTCCATGCTCGCAACAAAAAACTTGCTGACGAAATCTCTCTCGATGTCATCGCCCGCCGGACGCCTGGTTTTAGTGGCGCTGATCTCGCTAACCTTTTGAACGAAGCGGCAATTCTCACAGCCCGTCGCCGCAAAGAAGCAATCACCATGGCGGAAATTGATGACGCTGTAGACCGAGTGATCGCTGGGATGGAAGGGACACCCCTCGTTGACAGCAAGAGTAAGCGTCTGATTGCCTACCATGAAGTAGGCCATGCGATTGTCGGCACCCTACTCAAGGATCACGATCCGGTGCAGAAAGTAACCTTGATTCCCCGTGGCCAAGCCCAAGGTTTAACCTGGTTCACCCCTAACGAAGAACAGGGCTTGACGACGAAGTCCCAATTGATGGCCCGCATTGCTGGTGCCCTCGGGGGCCGCGCCGCCGAAGAAGAAATCTTTGGCCACGATGAAGTGACTACTGGTGCTGGGGGTGATCTCCAACAGGTCAGCGGTATGGCGCGCCAAATGGTGACCCGCTTTGGGATGAGTGATCTTGGCCCGTTGTCTCTAGAAAGCCAACAGGGTGAAGTCTTCCTTGGTGGTGGCTTCATGAATCGCTCGGAATATTCTGAAGTGGTTGCCTCCCGCATTGATGAGCAAATCCGCGTCATCGCTGAAGAAGCCCACCGCCTCGCCCGCAAACTGGTACGCGATAACCGGGAAGTCATTGATCGTCTCGTAGATCTGCTGATCGAACGAGAAACTATCGATGGAGAAGAGTTCCGACAGATTGTGGCCGAATACACAACCGTTCCCGAAAAGGAGCAGTTTGTGCCACAACTCTAAACTCACAATTTGAGATTAATCTAAGGATCAGGGGGAGCTAGTCAGTGACTTGTTCCCTCTTTTCTTGGGGCAACTTTTTGGGGCGATCGCCCTTTCCTTTATAATGAATGGCAATGTTTTTATTAGGACTACATCAGATGGCTGCCATTATTCCTTTTGCGGGTTATATCGTCGTTTTCACTGGTATTGCCCTTGCTGGCTTCCTTGGTCTACGGGCCGCAAACATTATCTAGGGAATTGATTTTTAGCGCGATATTTCGTTAGAAACTCATTCTAAAAAACTGCCCCAGGAGAAATCATTGACATGAAAAATCCGAGGCAGTTTTTTGTTGTTTATTCAGTTAAAAATGAATGCTATGGTTAAGCAGAAAAAATTCAAAAATGAGTCCCTTTGATTACGATAAAACCTAGTTAAGATGGTGCTTTGCTTCGTCGGCCACTGCCACTTGTTCATCCTGGGCTAGGGTTTCTAGGAAGGGCTTAACTTCTTCACCCCCCAGCCGTCCTAGGGATTGGGCCAAGCGATAGCGCACTTGCCAATCGGGATTAGCAATAAAGGGAGTTAATAGCTCAATGGCACGGCGATCGCCTAGATCTCCGAGGGCACTGATCGCGCTGGTGCGCACCAATTCTGTTTCTGATTTGAGGGCTTCTTTGAGTAAATCGAAGGCATTAGGATTGCCCAATTCACCGAGGGCTGCCACGATGCTGAATTGCAACAACCACTCCGAGGTGGAATGGTACACCTGGGCCAAATCATCATAGGCTTCGGCAATTTTTAAGCCGGCGATCGCATCGGCTGCTGCTGCCTTGACATCCAATTCCGAATCGTTAAAAAGGGCATGGCGGAGTAGTGCTAAAGCCTCTGTTTCAAAGCCTTGGCCCACCGCATCCATTTGACTGACCGCCGCATAACGTACCCGTGCTTCGGGATCACTCAGGAGGGGCTGAATCAGGGGAAACGCATCCTGGGACGAAAAAGCCCGGAGCTGATTTAAGCCGGAAATGCGATCGCCAAAGCTATCGGAAGAAAGCAATTGTCGGACGGATTCGAGGGAAGCCATGAAGATGTTTTACCAAATGAAACAATGGAATTTAAGAGGCCTGGGCCATTGCTCGAATAATATCACCTTGGGTAATGATCCCAATGACTTTTTCGCTGTCTGGGGCAATGACGGGCAAACGACCCACGTGTTTCTCATGCATTAAGTGAGCCGCTTCCCGGACAATTTTTTCGGGGTGAATCGTGTAAACTTTTTTGCTCATGACTTCCCCCACCGTTTGGCCGAGGGCCTTGTGAATCTCAGCGTCATGCTTGGCGGGATTTTGCAGATAAATCACACTATCCAACAACATGATGTAGGGGGGCGTATCTACCCCTGTTTCTTGCCAGGTGAGGTCACTGTCTGAAATGATCCCCACCAATTTACCCTGACCATCAACAACGGGAAGGGCGCTAATTTTTTTCTCCACAAGGAGGGCGATCGCCGTTTGGAGCGAATCATCTGCTTTGACCACGGCGGGATCGGGGGTCATGACTTCGGCAACGGTTTTGGTAATCATGATGCCAGCTTAGGGGATTTTTAGGATTTTCTGTCTTTATTTTAGGAAAATCTCGCTTTATTGTGGGGTTCTCGTAGTAGATCGTTACTTCGAGGCCGATTCAAGCTGGATAGATTCAGCCATGGCCGCTTCTAAATCGGCAATCAACTGATCCAGATCGGGGCCATGGGTTTGCCAACAGGTTTCAGGGCTGGGGTCAGCTTGGTAATACACCAGTTTCACCTGCCCATCACCAATGCAGAGGATAATTACATCCTGCTCAAAGTCTGCCCCTGCAATGATCCCCAGGATTTCCTGGAGACGACCCCCCACCCGTCGATTGAGGGTCTGGAGGGTTTCTGGGGAGCAGGGCACAAAATGGGGCTGGGGTTTGAGGTCAATGCCGAGGATCGTGCCGTCGTGGTGCCATTCCTGCTGGAGCCCCCAGGCGAGGGCCGTCAGTTGGGAGCGGTAGTCTTGGACGAACCAATCCACGTGCGATCGCCATTTTTCCCTGGGTTGCGGGCCTTGATTGTCGAAGGAGGAAAACATGAACTCAAACCCAATATCAGTAACTATTAATCGTTGGCAAGGATGACCGTAGCTATTGTAGCCCGAGGACTTCCCCTTGACCTGCGACCACCGTACCCACTTGCCAAGCCGCGATCCCCTGGGCCTTAAACCAAGCAACATTTTCCGCCGCTTTGGGGGCCGGCACAATTACCACATAGCCCACCCCCATATTGAAGGTGTCCCACATGGCTGCTTGGGGGACATCGCCCATGGTTTGCAGCCACTGGAAGAGGGTGGGGATTTCCCAGGTGCTCGGATCAATGGCCATGGATTGATTGGCTTGGAGACACCGGGGCAGATTTTCGGGGAGACCGCCCCCGGTGATGTGGGCCATACCGTGGATTTCCATCTTGGCCTTGAGGGCACCTTGGATCGCCTGGACATAGATTTGGGTGGGCGTAAGGAAGACTTCACCGAGGGTTTTGCCCTGAAATGCTGCGGGCTTGTCGTCCCAGGACAATTGATTCATTTCGATGATTTTCCGCACTAGGGAAAAACCATTGCTGTGGACACCGCTACTGGGTAAGGCGATCGCCACATCGCCGACCTGCACTTGGGAGCCGTCTAAAATTTCGCTTTTTTCGACGATCCCCACACAGAAGCCCGCAAGATCATATTCCCCTGCTTGGTAAAAACCCGGCATCTCCGCTGTTTCGCCCCCCAGAAGCGCACAACCACTCTGCTTACACCCTTCAACAATTCCGGCGACCACCTGGGCCAGTTGTTCAGGCTCGAGCTTGCCCGTCGCTAAATAGTCGAGGAAAAAGAGCGGTTCGGCCCCAGAGGTGAGGATATCGTTGACACACATTGCCACCAAATCAATGCCGACGGTGTGGTGCTGATCGGTCTGGTGGGCGATTTTGAGCTTTGTGCCCACCCCATCCGTACCGGAAATTAGCACCGGTTGACGATAGCCAGCGGGAATTTCAAAGCAGCCACCAAAACCACCGAGGCCACCCAGTACCCCCGGTCGGTATGTGCTTTCGACGTTATCCTTGATGGTTTTGACGAAGGAACGCCCTGCTTCGATATCTACTCCTGCTTGTTGGTAGTCCATGCGATAAAAATTCTTTATGAATTGGTCAAGGGAAATTGTCGAGTCTGACAAAACTCGAAAAGCAGATTTTACCGTGCTTTAACTTTATTCGTTGCCATTTATTTTGACCTGAAACCCCATTTTCGACTCTGTGTATACGGATGTGAAGCCGAAAAAGCCTGTGTTACTGTATGTCGGCTTAAGAAATGTAACGTGATCACAACGTTCTGACTTAGGTGTGGGTAAGCGCATTTTTTGGATGCAACGGCCCCTTTGACCAAAGGAAACCCTCTACTGTCAATTGTTTTTGGTGAGGCATGGTTTTCGGCGGTAGTTGAATTCAATTTTTTTTCATGACCTTAAAACGTAAACATTTGCTCGCTTTGTCTGCTGTTTTTACGACCTTTGCTCCCTTGAGCTTGACCACAGCACCAACCCTAGCAAATACGGATACGTCTCCTCGTGTTCTGGCCCGTACTCAAGTGACCGCTGCGGCAGAACGTTTAGAACCAATTGCTACGTTGTTTTCTTATCCCCACGAAGAACGGACTGCTACCACCCTCTACGTCAATCAACTCCCCGTTCTCACGTTTCTCAATTCTGGTGATGCCGCCGATGATGAGGCCCAGGCGATCGCCCAAAAAGTTTCCCAAGAATTAAATACCCTCGTTGCCCAAGCGGACTTTGATGCCACGAAATTTTCTGCAAGTTGGCAGGCCGCAGGCAAATATGACTTGCTCTATGACAATGCACCCTTGATCACCCTAGATGATTCGGTTTTTCTCGCGGATCGGACGGGCAATGAGACCCAGGATGCTCTGATTGCGGTGAATCGCTTCCGGCGGATCCTCGGTGGTGCTGAACCCATGGCGGCGATCGCCAATGCCCCCAAGGCAAAAAATGTGGCGGGTGCTGGCCTGAAGGTACAACGCACCATGCAAGGCCGGGCCTCTTGGTATGGGCCAGGATTCCATGGCCGACGTACGGCGAGCGGCGAACCGTTTAATCAATATGCGATGACTGCCGCCCACAAAAGCCTACCCTTTGGCACAAAGGTGCGGGTAACAAATGTCCGCAATGGTCGCTCTGTGGTGGTGCGCATCAATGACCGTGGCCCCTTCACCCCTGGTCGCATTATCGATTTGTCCAAGGGTTCGGCCCAGCAGATTGGTTTAGTCAGTGCTGGCGTGGCTACGGTAAAGTTAGAGGTTCTGAACTAACGTCTCTATCCCCTAGCCGATGAAAGTTGTACGCACCCTTGCTGGATTACAAACGGCGATCGCCCAGGTTGCCCCGAGGCAAAAAATTGGTTTTGTCCCCACGATGGGGGCGCTCCACCGAGGCCATGGCAGTTTAATCCAACGGGCAAGGGTAGAAACAGACTTTGTGGTGGTGAGTATCTTCGTCAATCCTCTGCAGTTTGGGGCCAACGAAGATCTTGACCACTATCCCCGGCAATGGGAAGGCGATCGCCAATTTTGTGACGACCTGGGGGTAGACCTCATCTTTGCCCCCACAGTAGCCGAAATGTATCCGGGGCCAGAACCAGTGCAGATCTTGCCGCCTTCTGGGTTAACCAGCGGGCTTTGTGGTCGCTTCCGTCCAGGCCATTTTACGGGGATGGCGACGGTGGTGGTGAAACTGTTGCAATTGGTGCGGCCGGCGATCGTCTATTTCGGTGAAAAGGACGCCCAACAACTGGCGATTATTAAACGGCTGGTGCAGGATTTGCATCTACCCGTCACTGTCCGGGGTTGTCCCATTGTCCGGGAGCCGTCGGGGTTAGCGCTCAGTTCCCGCAATCAATATTTATCTGCGACAGACAAAACCGAAGCGATCGCCCTTTCCCAGGCCCTCCAAACTGCCCAATCGCTATTTCAAACGGGGGAACGGCACGCAGGTCGGCTCATTGCAGCGGCCAAAGAAACCCTGGCTAAATTTCCGAGGGTACAACTGCAATATATAGAATTAGTTGATCCAGAAACCCTGATGCCCCTGCCCCAGGTGCAAAAATCTGGTTTACTGGCGATCGCCGCCTATGTCGGTCAAACCCGTTTGATTGATAACACCATGCTAAAAACCCGTCAGCCGATTATTGCCATTGATGGCCCCGCCGGAGCCGGCAAGTCCACCGTTACCCGCCAAGTGGCCGAGCAGCTCAAGCTTCTCTTTCTAGATACCGGGGCAATGTACCGGGCGATCGCCTATCTCGTTTTAGAAAACAATATCAATCCCCAGGATGAAGTGGCCGTCGCCGAACTCGTCAGTACCGCCACCATTACCTTAGTGCCCCCCAAGGCGCCCACAGAACCTATTACCGTGTTGGCGAATAACCTTGATGTGACCCAGGCAATCCGCACGCCTGCCGTGACGAAACAGGTATCTGTCATTGCCGCCCAAGCCGCCGTCCGCCAAGCCCTAGTGAAGCAGCAGCAACGCCTCGGTGAAAATGGGGGCCTCGTGGCAGAGGGGCGCGATATTGGTACCCATGTGTTTCCCGATGCCGAACTCAAGATTTTCTTGACTGCCACCCCCGCTGAACGAGCCAGACGCCGCGCCAAGGATCTCACTGCCCAGGGAGAAACCAATATTGACCTAGGACAACTAGAGGCAGAAATCACCGAACGCGATCGCCTCGATAGTACCCGCGCCATTGCCCCTTTGACCAAGGCCCCCGATGCGGTGGAGTTAATTACCGATGATCTCAGCATTGAAGCGGTGGTCGCTAAGATTATCCATCTATATAAAGGTATAAACCAGATCTAAATATTATTGTTCTGGTGCAGCCGCATTGGCGATCGCCCATTCCACCTGCCGTAAAATTCCCCGTAACATCGCCACTTCTCGACTGCTGGGACTGGCACGGTGGTACAAATTACGAAACGTTTCCATCCGTGAGGTGCTGGTGTGGGGATATAGAAATCCCACCTGCAACAACACCCGCTCTAGGTGCTGATAGTAGCCCTCTAATTCACTGAGATCGGCCAAATCAGGCAGTGGTGCGGCCTTTTCCTTGGGAGGAAAACCCTGTTGCTCGGTGGCCAAACTGCGCAATTCGTAGCTACAAACAGCGACCGCCTGGGCCAAATTGAGGGACGTATATGCATCCCCCGTGGGAATGCAGACCAGCCTTTGGGCTTGGTTTAATTCGCTATTACTCAAGCCGTGGTCTTCCCGCCCGAAAATTAGCGCACTGGGTTGATCGTCTTCTAAAAACCAGGGCAAAGCTGCCTTGGGGGTTTCCACGGGCATCGGTAAACTGCGCTGGAGTCCAGTGGTGGCGATCGCCTTTTTGCAACCCGTCAATGCCGTTGTCAAATCGGGAACAACCACCGCCCGTTCGAGAAATTCCCGCCCATGGACTGCCATTAAAAAAGCCTCTTGGCCTAAATGGTTACAATGGGGATTCACTAAGAACAATTGCCCCAGGCCCATATTTTTCATCACCCGGGCAATGGAGCCAAGATTTAGGGCCCCTGCAGGTTCTACAACCACAATCCGAATATGCGTCAAACTCGCCAAGCTATTTTCTCCATCGCAGTGCAACTCCCCATTGTGCCGTGGGCGTGACCCCAAAAAAACCCTGGCGATCGCCAAATCTCATTCTGATTCCATCGGCTCAATATTTGGGTCATGGTTACCTCACCCATTGGCGATCGCCCCCCAAGATCCTTTTAAGTTGACCGCAAGATAATTTACAATCTGTAATGTTGCCATCGTGCCCCGCAAGGATTTTAATATTCTTTGCTGTAGCAAAATATTCAGTTTTCCCAAGACTGGAGCGGCAGCTTATACGAACCAAGCGCGTGACACTTACAATACAAATTAGTCCCTTAACGACTCACCATAAACCACATCGGTTTTAGATTGGCTCAAACAAGACCGAGACGTTTTCAGTTGTACGTCTAATTGCACCGAGTGATCACCCTAGTAAAAATAGTAGTACTTAAATTTTATCGAGCGAACATAAACCTATGAAAGACCTGACCAAATATCGTAATATCGGTATCTTCGCTCACGTCGATGCGGGTAAAACCACCACCACCGAACGTATCCTGAAGTTAACCGGAAAAATCCACAAATTAGGTGAAGTGCACGACGGTGCAGCCACCACTGACTTCATGGAGCAGGAACAGGAGCGCGGGATTACCATTCAATCCGCTGCCACAAGCTGTTTCTGGAAAGATCACCAGCTCAATATTATCGATACTCCCGGTCACGTCGATTTCACCATTGAAGTTTATCGCTCCCTAAAAGTACTTGACGGTGGTGTCGGTGTATTTTGTGGTTCCGGTGGTGTAGAACCCCAATCCGAAACCAACTGGCGTTATGCCAACGACTCCAAAGTTGCGCGGTTGATCTATGTCAACAAATTAGACCGGATCGGTGCTAACTTCTACAACGTTGTGAAGCAGGTAGAAAATATCTTGGCAGCAACCCCTCTGGTAATGACCCTGCCGATCGGTACAGAGAGTGAATTTAAGGGCGTTGTTGATCTGCTTACCGAAAAAGCTTGGATTTGGGACGAATCTGGCGATCCGATGAACTACGAGATCACCGATGTCCCCGAAGACATGAAGGATCAAGTAGCAGAATACCGCGAGGCCCTCGTCGAACTCGCTGTCGAACAAGACGACGAGATCATGGAAAAATACCTCGAAGGCGAAGAAGTCAGCATTGACGAAATCAAGGCTTGTATCCGGAAAGGAACCCGTGAACTGGCTTTCTTCCCCACCTACTGTGGTTCCTCCTTTAAGAACAAAGGGGTACAACTGGTTCTCGATGCGGTTGTGGACTATCTCCCCAACCCAATGGAAGTAAATCCCCAGCCGGAAACGGATATCGAGGGTAACGAAACGGGTAATTTTGCCATTGTTGACCCCGAAAAGCCCCTCCGTGCTTTGGCATTCAAGATTATGGATGACCGTTTTGGGGCCTTGACCTTTACCCGGATTTACTCTGGGATGCTCAAAAAGGGTGACACTGTTCTCAACACAGCCACGGGCAAAACTGAGCGCATCGGGCGGATGGTAGAAATGCACGCCAACTCCCGTGAGGAAATCGATGAAGCCCAAGCGGGTGACATTATTGCCATCGTCGGGATGAAGAACGTCCAAACAGGTCACACCCTCTGTGATAAGGACAATCCGGCGACCCTCGAACCGATGGTTTTCCCCGACCCGGTAATCTCCATTGCGATCGCCCCCAAAACTAAAGGCGGCAACGAGAAAATGGGGGTTGCCCTCAGCAAGATGGTGCAAGAGGATCCCTCTTTCCAAGTGGAAACTGACCAAGAGAGCGGTGAAACTATTATTAAAGGGATGGGCGAACTTCACCTCGATATTAAAGTAGACATCCTCAAGCGTACCTACGGCGTGGAAGTAGAAGTGGGTAAACCCCAGGTTGCCTACCGTGAATCGATCACCAAAGTCATCAATGACAGCTACACCCACAAGAAGCAGTCTGGTGGTTCCGGTCAGTTCGGGAAAATCGACTACACCATCGAACCTGGCGAATCCGGTAGCGGCTTCCAGTTCGAGTCCAAGGTCACTGGTGGTAATGTGCCCCGTGAATTTTGGCCCGCTGTTCAAAAAGGTTTCGAGCAATCCATCGAGAAGGGTGTACTGGCTGGCTTCCCCTGTGTTGACCTGAAGGTGACTTTGACGGATGGTGGTTTCCACCCGGTTGACTCTTCGGCGATCGCCTTTGAAATCGCGGCCAAGAGTGGCTATCGTCAAACCCTACCCAAAGCTGGCCCCCAAATCCTCGAACCGATCATGAAGGTGGATGTCTTTACCCCCGATGATTACGTTGGGGATGTAATTGGTGACCTCAACCGTCGTCGCGGCATGATCGAAGGTCAAGAATCCGGTGCTACTGGGATCCGCATCAAAGCGAAAGTGCCCCTCAGCGAGATGTTTGGTTACATCGGTGACCTCCGTACCATGACCTCCGGCCGTGGTCAGTTCTCCATGGAGTTCTCTCACTATGATCCTTGTCCGAAGAATGTTGCGGATGAAGTCATCAAAGAAGCTAAAGAACGGGCGGAAGCAAATAGCTAACCCTTAAACGAAGCTCTCCCACTGGGCGAGATTAGAACCAAAAAGCCGATTGGTAAAAATGCCAGTCGGTTTTTTCTTTGGTCGTCATCAACCCATTAAAAAAACTCCCCACTAAAACCTGGAGAGTTCTTTGAGCCAATATTAAACCTGTCAGTATCGCTGCTTAAATGCTTTGGGCCAAGACCGCCACACCAGCGACCACCATCATCACCCCAGCAATGCGGAAAAATTGAATCTGTTGACGACGCAAGGCCAGAAAAGCCGTTCCCATGCCGATAAGGTGCAAGCTCGCAGTTCCCGCTAGAAAACCGAGGGCATAGTGAAGACCTTGGGCATTGGCAGGCATCTCGGCGCCGTGGGCATAGCCATGAAAAACGGCCAGCGCCCCAATAATGAGACTACTCCACAGCAACGGCAGACGGGTGCCAAAGAAAACAAAGCAACCTAACAGTAGATCGGAAAAGATAATCCCGACCTCGATCCCTGGTACGCTCATGCCAACCATGCCGAGTAAACCACCCACCAACATCAAACCCAGAAAACTCAGAGGAAGTAAAAAACGCCCTTGCTTTTCTTCGACTTGAACGGCCCAAATCCCCACCGCTAACATGGCAATGAGGTGATCGAGGCCCCCAAGGGGATGTTGAAAGCCATGCCAAAAACCAGCGGTTTCGTGGCCGCCAACGTGGGCGATCGCCACCGATGGCAGAAAAACGCAAAGCATCGCCCCAAGAAATAACAAACCGTGCCGAATGTAACGCTGACCCATGGTGTCGCTCCTTTGAAACATTCCAATTTTAGTGAACAATCTCATGGGTAATATCGCTTTGGTGATGAGTCTTAAAGATTCGCTTTATTCGGTAAAACTGCAAAATATTAAGCCTTTGGGCGATCGCCCCAGAAAAGGGCTACAACTACGACAAGAGATGAGGCCCAAGCTGCCTGTGTTGCTGCGTGACTGGCTCCTAAAAATTTGGCGACGATCGCCCCTCCCCGTAAAAATGATCGCTGTCCTGGGGGCGATCGCCTTGGTGGTGCGTTTAACGCCCTTCCTGATGCCCTTGCAAGCAGCGGATATTGCCCAAACCGATCAAGCCTTTCGCTTTTATGACCGCAATGGTTTGTTTTTGGGGACAGTCCTCAGCGCCGACCAAGAAAATACCTCTGTTGTCAGCCTCGATGAAATTTCGCCCTATTTTCAGCAGGCGATTATTGCGGCGGAGGATGGTGATTTTTACCACCATGGCCCCCTGGATCTCCAGGCGATCGCCAGGGCCACGTACCAAGCAATCAAACACAAAAAAATTGTCAGCGGGGCCTCGACGATTACGATGCAGCTTGCCCGAATGTTAGGCGATCGCCCCCGGACTTTGAACGCAAAACTCCAGGAAATTTGGGTCGCCTGGCGGTTAGCAGCAGGCATGAACCGCCAAGAAATTCTCACCGCTTATATCAACCGTTTGCCCATGGGGGGAAATATCTATGGCGTTGAAGCGGCAGCCCAGATTTATTTTGGCGTAGCGGCAGCGGATCTTAATTTGGCCCAGGCGACCCTCCTTGCGGCCATTCCCAACAGTCCCATTTATCTCAATCCCTACGATTATTGGGACAATCTCAAACAACGGCAACAGTATGTGCTGACGCGCATGGTAGCCGAGAGCGAACTGTCCCCAGAGCAAGCGGATCGAATATTCCAAGAAGCTGTCACCCTGCAACCGCGTCACCAGGGCATTCTCAGTGCGCCCCATTTTGTTTTTTGGTTAACGGAGCAGTTGGACACCAGCCAAAATCCTGTGATTCGTACCACCTTAGATAAAAATCTCCAGGATTTTGTTGCGGCACAGGTGCGCCAGACCGTTTTAAATTTAAACCAAAATCATGTCCACCAAGGGGCGGCGATCGCCATTGATAACCAAACCGGCGAAATCTTGGCCTATGTGGGATCTACGGATTACTTTACGCCCCAAGGCGAAACCGATGGGGTACAATCCCTTCGGCAACCAGGCTCCACCCTCAAGCCCTTTCTCTATCAATTGGTCCTAGAAACCCGCACCATTCGCCCCAATACGATTTTGGCGGATATTCCCACCTACTATGCCATTCCCGACGCCAAACTCTATGAACCCACGGACTACGATGAAAAATTTTTAGGCCCGGTGCGGGTGCGTCTCGCTTTGGGAAATTCCCTCAATATTCCGGCGGTGCGGGTTTTAGAAAAAGTGGGTGTTGAGGCATTTTTACAACGTTTGCACCAATTGGGTTTTCAGCATTTAACCGAAGCCCCCGACTACTATGGCTTGGGTCTCACCCTGGGGAGCGGTGAAGTAACCCTGATGGAGTTGGCCAATGCCTATCGCACCTTGGCTAATGGCGGCAAAAAAAGTGATTTAGTGAGTCATTTTGCTCATCCGGAATCAGCCACAACATTTCTCAGTGACTCCTCAACTTGGCAACTGATTACCCAGATGCTGAGCGATAAACAGGCCAGGGCGATCGCCTTTGGGGTCGATTCAGCGTTAAATTTACCATTTCCAGCGGCGGTCAAAACGGGAACATCTTCAAATTATCGTGATACCTGGGCGGTAGGATTTAGCGAAAAATACACTGTTGCTACCTGGATTGGTAACTTCGATGGCACACCCATGCAGCAAGTTTCAGGGGTGGCAGGGGCTGCACCGCTCTGGCGCGAAATTATGTTGCACTTGCACCATCAGCGGGAACCATTGCCATTCCCGGAGCCAGCGGCCATGGTCAAACGTCCCATCTGTGCTCTGTCTGGCAAAAAATCCACGGGCCTTTGTCCTGTCATCGTCCAGGAATATTTTTTTCCGGAAGATCTAGCCGAGTACGAAACGGATTTAGATGACTTTTACCAGGAAATTAACGGCGAGATTCGTCTCGTGTTGCCCCCCGAATATGACCGCTGGCTGGCGACCCAAACGACCTTGGCGATGCCCCAAAGCGGCTTAAAAATTCTGTTTCCCCAAGATGGCGATCGCCTCCTGAGCGACCCCAACAATCCCGGCCAACTGGTAATCCAATTTCAAACCAAGAACCAAGAGCCTGTGCAATGGCGGCTCAATGGCAATCCCTGGCAACCGGACGATCCCCAGAACCCGAAGTTACGCCTGACCCCTGGCCCCCAGACCTTAGAAATTCGTCAAGGCGATCGCCAGGATCAAGTCAACTTTTCCGTAGAAGTAGCCCCGTCCCAAACGACTAAACGGGGATTTTCAGTGAATTAAATGCTGATGTTCTGTCCCCAAAAAGATTCTAAATCTCTTGTAAGTTGGATGATTCATCGGCAGCTAACCCAAAATAAACTGATTTTACTGACTGTGTTGTTTTTTGAAATTGCTTTCAAAGAAAATTAGACAATGATGTCAGTACTTATTTTTTGATTTCTAGCATTTCCCATTGCTGAAAATTAGTGCATATCACCTTAGAGATGCAACATATCGTTGCCCCAGAGATGGCATTTAATCATCTTTTAATATAAAAAAGGCTCCAGAAAATAAATCTGTAAGCCTTTGCAATACTCAAGTTTTGGTGATCTCAACAACCAGCTTGAGCATTTAATCATGTGTGGGAAGAAACATTAGCTTTATTGTAAACAAGCCAGGGGAAGTAAAGGCCATCGTTACAGAATATGCAACTGCTGTCGTCAATCTACAGGCGAGAAAATCAGGTTTTAAACAGAGATTGATTTTACGAAGTGCTTCACTTCTGTCTAAAAATCAGCTCACCAATAGAATATTGCCAGTGACTACAATGGCACTGTCGTTATTTGAATAATCTTAGGAATGGTTAATGTAAAAAAAGTAGGTGATTTTTTTTCAATCAGGGAACTTAGGCAGAAGGGCCTACAAATTCTTGGCTTAATTGGCTTATCCATCTTGGCCGAAGCACAGATCCAAGTCGGATTGGCCCAAAGTCCCGATAATTTGCCAGACGATGAAGCGGCAGAAATTCTCCAGGTTGGCATTGGCGGCACCCCTCCTTTTTTAGTGGAGTCGGTCAACGGTGACTTTCAAGGAATTGTGCCGGATATCTGGGAAACCATTGCCTTTGTGAATGGCTGGGAATATGAGTTGATTCTGCAAACGGAGACACAAGCGGCCCTGGATGCCGTGGCCACCGGGGAATTAGATCTCCTGGTGGGGCCGTTTAGTATTACCGCCGAGCGTTTAGAAGCAGTTGATTTCACCCAGCCTTTTTTCATTTCTGGATTAGGGGTTTTGCTGCCCGAAGAGTCGCCCCCCATTTGGGAACGGGTGCGGCCTTTTTTCACGCGCACGGCCCTCTCCTCGGTGGGGGTTTTGCTAGTGTGTTTATTTCTAGTGGGTAACGGCATGTGGCTCGTGGAGAGACGCCATAATCCAGAGGAGTTCCCCAATCATTATCTGCGCGGTGTGGGCAATGGGATGTGGTTTGCCCTGGTGACTCTGACGACGGTCGGCTATGGCGATCGCTCACCCAAAACCCCTTGGGGACGGTTTATCGCCGGGGTTTGGATGTTGATCTCTTTGATTGCGGTTTCTTCTTTAATCGGGGGATTGGCCTCGGCTTTTACCCTTGCCCTTGCTAAATTGCCAGAGGATGCAATCCGTGACCCTGGAGATTTACGCGGCACCCGCATGGCCGTTGTCCAGGGCACAACAGGGGAAGCTTTTGCTGCCGAATATCGCGCCAAAGTTGTGCAACGCCCTAGCTTAGAAGCGGCGATCGCCTTAATGGAAGCCGATAAAGCAGACGGTGTAATTTTTGATCGGCCAACCCTGGAGTATTACCTTAGTCAGAATCCTGACTTACCCTTGCGGGTTGCTGACTTTAACCTAAATACCGAAAATCTGGGTTTTGTTTTACCTTACGATAGTCCCCTAGCCCTGCCCCTCGATGTGAGTATCGTGGCCCTCGAAGAAGACGGTACCCTCGTCCGCACTGCCCAAGACTGGCTCCAAGGGGAACTCAATTTAGAATAGACACTAGAGATAGTTTGTTACCAACGGAGAAAAACAGCCCCTATGAAAATGCTTCACACCATGATTCGAGTTGGCAATTTAGAAGAATCCCTCAAATTTTATTGTGATGTTCTGGGGATGAAACTCCTGCGTCAAAAGGATTACCCCGGCGGCAAATTCACCCTAGCCTTTGTCGGTTATGGCGACGAAAAAGACAATACCGTGATCGAACTAACCTACAACTGGGACACCGATCGCTATGACCTCGGTAATGGTTTTGGTCACATCGCCCTCGGTGTGGATGATATCTATGGCACCTGCGAAAAAATCCGCGAGCTGGGCGGTAAAATTTCCCGGGAACCCGGCCCCATGAAGCACGGCACCACGGTGATTGCCTTTGTCGAAGATCCCAATGGCTACAAGATCGAATTGATCGAAATGAAAAAGGCCGCCGCTTAGAGCTGATTGATAAAGCCCCCCGGCCCCCAGTCTGGGGGTTTAGGAGGCAGATCAAGAGACTTCTTAGCTTTAAAAACAACCTTCGTTTATTGGATCTTGCCAATCTGGCGGCCCACAGCTTCGATTTCAGCGTAGTTTTCGTTGCTGGTCTGAATAAATTGGGTCGCCCCAAACAAATCAAGAATTTCTTTGTGGTCAGGATTGTTGGGATCGAGTTGGAGCAAAGCCTGTTGCACTTTATCCCGGAAGCCTTCTCCATAGCGCTCGTCCACGTCGGGGGAAATGACCCAGTGATAGTCGTAGTAGGCGGGCGATCGCCAAATCACGTTCACTCTATT
Source organism: Picosynechococcus sp. PCC 7002 (assembly GCF_963860125.1). NCBI lineage: Bacteria > Bacillati > Cyanobacteriota > Cyanophyceae > Chroococcales > Geminocystaceae > Picosynechococcus > Picosynechococcus sp. PCC 7002. The sequence goes on along the minus strand of NZ_CAWLFA010000001.1, from coordinate 351,698 downwards.
GGTATCTACTTCCCCAGCTTCGACGCGACTGTTCCACACCTGTTCATTGAGCATTCCCAAGTCATAGGTACCGGCTTCGACCAGTTGAATGGTGGCATCGTGGGAGGCCGAAAAACCCACTTCCCCTTGGAAATCTTCAAGAGAGACTCCGGCTTGTTCTAGGTAGTATTGGGGCATCAGGCGGCCAGAGGTGGAGGATTCACTACCAAAGGTGAGGGTTTTGCCTTTGACTTGGGTTAAATCAGCATCACTGGCTAATTCCCCTAGGCCACTATTCACATTGGCAATCAGTACCGAGTGAAATTCGGCGTCAATATCCCGTTGGGCGATCGCCTCAGCCCCAGGGACTTGCAATCTCGCTTGGACACCCGTCAACCCACCAAACCAGACTAAATCTAAATCACCCACCTTAAAGGCTGTGACCGCGGCGAGGTAATCGGTGACGGGTTTATATTCTACGGGGACTCCCAGTTCAGCACTCAGATAATCCGCCAGCAGGCCATAGAGTCGCTGCAATTTTTCAGGATCTTGGTCGGGAATCGCCCCAGTCACCAAGGGTTGCACTGCCGTTGTCGAGGTTTCATTTTCGGTGGGGCTAGTGACATCCGTAGTCGATGGCGCAGTACAGCCAAAAACACTGAGGGAAAGCAGACAGAGGGCAGACAGGAGCCGTTTTTTCATGGGTAATTTCTCAAGGGAAAGAAAAAGATTTATTCCCAACTTAAGATAGCAATTAATGTTTTCTCCCCCCAATGGCTTTCGTAATGGCATCTGCTTTGTGGCCCCTAATTTGGTTTTACGCTGTTTCTTTTTCCTGCGGGGTTTTGATGCTCCGTATTTGGCGATCGCCACGACCCCGTCCTCTGGGATGGTTCTGGGTGGCGGGGTTTGTCCTCGTCCTCACCTGGGGAATGAACCTGATTTCGATGGCTTGGGCTGCTTGGTGGGGCGGTATCGCTTGGTTGCTGTTGATCCTCGTGCCATCTTTGGGCTTGCGGCAGATCCAGAGTCTCTTGTCCCGGCAAGATTTTCAACGGGCTTACCAATGGGCTTTGTATTTGCGATATCTTCATCCCTTTGATGGTTGGTGGGAACAGTCGCAGATCATTCGCGCTTTAATCTTGAGTCAACGGGGTCAACTCACCCCAGGCTTAAATCTTTTAGAAAAATACCAGGATCACCCCAGTTTTTTGGCCCGTCAGGCGATCGCCATGGATTATGCGATGCGGTTTGATTGGATGGGGTTGCTGGCTTGGCTCCGGGGAATGGCGCAAACCCCCCAAGAACCTTTGCTTTTGGTTTACTATTGCCGCGCCCTGGGAGAAACAGGTCAACTGTCGGAACTTTTACAACTGGTGCTGAAACCAGAAACCAAAGCGCAACTGTTGCGGGGGAGCGATCGCCGTCAGTGGCATTTGGTATTGCTATTTACGGCGGCTTTTTGTGGCGAAATCAAGACGGTGCAACGGTTATTGACAGGCCCTCTCCGGGATTATGCCAAAGAAATTAAGGGTTTTTGGCTGGCGATCGCCCACTACGGCGCCGGGTGTGTCTCCCAAGGAAATGCCATTTTACAGACCCTCCAGGAGGACTCAAATAAACGTTTCCGCAATGCCGTCCAGATGCGTCGCCAACATCCTCCTCGACCAGCCCAATCGCTCCTCCCCGTAGACGCTTATCCTGATCTGGCCCGCCTTAGTCGCCTGGTACGGCAGGAAACCCAAGAGCAGCTTTATCAATCCCTCGTGGGCCAACCATCTGCGGGGCAAAAGCAAATTTCGGTGAATTCTGTTTTAGTTGCCGTCAACTGTCTGGTATTCCTGGGGGCGATCGCCGTTAGCAGTCCCGAAAATCCAGAAGCGATGCTCCAGGGTGGTGGTTTCATTCCCAACCAAGTGTTGCAGGGGGAATGGTGGCGCTTGTTTACGGCGAATTTTATCCATGTGGGGCTGGCCCATCTCTTGATGAATATGGCAACCTTGGCGTTGCTAGGCCCCTTTGCCGAAAAACATCTGGGGCGATCGCGTTATCTCCTCGTTTATTTAGGTAGTGGTTTCGGGGCGACGGTAACGCTGTTTGGGTTGGTACTGTTAGCCCAGGGCTTTGACTATGAGGCGTTTCCTGCGTGGTTGGCCTATCTCACCACAGAAATTCGCTATGGCTATCAGGTGTGGGTCGGGGCTTCTGGATCGATTATGGGCATGATCGGGGCGATCGCCGTGGTGTTGTGGCAGGGATGGCAACGGTTTCACCTCGAAGCCGCAGGCAGACAATTTCGCTTGATTTGCTTAATTATTGTGATCCAGTTTGCGGTGGATCTCAGTTCCCCGAATGTTAGTTTTTACAGCCATTTACTGGGCCTCTCCTGGGGAATTGCCTTAACGCTTTTGTTGAGGCGAATTTAAGGGGAATTGCTTTTGGCAATCGAAACAGTATGCTTTTCCGTCAAAGCGAATTTTATTATTAAAACAAAACATTGCGACTTTTTTGGAAATAGATTGCTTACAGCAATAGCAATAGTATTTTGTTTTCTTTGTCTGTTCTATTGAAACGGGGTGCTGATTGTCTCTTTCTCTAGAAATAGAAAATTTTTTATAGTAATCAAACTGGGAAGGTCGATGATAACTGACTAGGTTTTTCGCTATTTGCTGCAATGATTCGGATGAAATTATTTTTGTGATTGAACCAAGAGTTGTCAATATACTTTCATTATTGAGATTGTCTCGTGTTTGTTTATAAAATTCGTCTGACTTAATGACAGCATCTGTTTTAAAATCTTTTGCCTTGGGACGAATCACGCGAGATTTTGGCGAAACTAAAACATAGGCAAGAAAATGGGGTTGTAATGGTATTCCCAATCTTTTAGGTAGTATTTCTTCACCCTGGAGAAGGGTCTTTAAAACTTTGATGTGTCTTTTATTTTGCTCAATGGGAGACTCTATTGCTCTGTAGCTTTTCTGGAATGAGACTAAAAATTCGCCATGTTCTGTGATTTTGATACTACGGGCATAATGTTTTGTTTCTAAGATATAAAAATCAAGAAATCTATTGATTAAGATATGGTCAATTTGAGCAACTAATCCATTATGTTCAATTCTAAGATCGTGAATAATCGCCCAGTTTGGTGAATTTTTATAATAAAAATCAATAAAATAAGCAGAATCCTTTTCTCCTTGATTACCAGAGGTGAGTCTCTTTAGCTCTGTTTTTGTCTGCAAAACTTTTGCTTCGGATAAATTAGGTAAATTGATAATCGTTTTAACTGCTCTATGTTTGCATCAATGGGATCTTTTTCTTTAATGATCATTTAGAAATAATTTGAATCTTGCAATTTTCCTTCGGATTAACCTTGCTCAGTAAGTAATTTTACTAGAGCACTCTTTTTTAGCTTACTATATCCTTTTAAGCCACGTTTTTTAGCCATTTTTTGGAGATCTGCCTGGGTAAAAGTCGTAAGAAACTGCGGATCAATAATTACGTCTGGCAGAGGTTCAGGGGTTGTGTAAAAAATTTCTTTGAAAATATTTAGTTTTTTCCCTCTGGTAATGCCGCATTTTACTTTTGTGACATCCATTAAATTTTCTTTCCAATATTGACGCGGAGCATTTTCAATACGTTCAACTGCATTGGCGAGCTTAACGCTGCCCAATTTCAGGGGATTAATTGGACGCTTCATTAGATAGTCCAGACCCACTTTGATTTCCTCCCTAGTTGCTGTTGCGAGGTTAATTTTAGCAAGCTTTTCTTGAGTAAGAATGCGGGCCGATTCTTGAGTTTCTGGGGAATCATCAGCAACAATACACCAAACTTTCGTCAATCCTGCTTCTTCGGCAGCAGCAAAAACGAAGCTATTCGCAATCACTTGATAAGATTCAGAACCGATTTGTTTGACAATTAAAGGAATCCAATTTCTATTTTCAGCATCATTAATGGCTTTGGCTGCTCCTTGAATCAAAAAATCATGGACTTGTGTATCTATCCCTGTACTGATTTCATCGAGATAGAGATGTAATAATGCACCTACTTCTTGTTTCATTAAATAAAATACTCCCGAACTAAGTCACGATAATATTCCCGTGCTTTTTTACTTGTAAAAACTGCTGGACGATTAGAAAATGCAGCGGATGCAATGTGAGCATAGCTAGGCATCTCAAATATTTCGAGATTTTTGTGAGCTGGGCGATATTTAGGAAAAAAGAAGCGCATCAAATCAATTTGCTCTTCTTTTTTAGCTTGTTTAATGATTTTAGTAATTGCCTCTTGTGCTTGCCTTTTTTGAGTTGGAGTAATTGCTTCTCCATTAAAGAAAATTGGTAGGGGAACTGGGTCTGATAATTCTGACGCGATTCCAAATTTTTCAGCATCTACGTCAAACTGCCTGCGTGATTCTCCCAACATAGGAAAAATTGTTTTCATGGCAGTAGCCGCATTTTTAAATGAAGCAATACCATTGTGTTTAGATGGCATCAGGATAACGTCGGCAGCAGCGATCGCCTCTTCGGTAAATCTATTTGTACCGGGAGGAGAGTCGATCAAAATATAATCATAATTATTTTTCAAAGGATTTAAAGATCGTCGCAAAAAGCTCTTGGTTAAATATTTAGTATATTGAGTTTGCTCTTGATGTAACTCTTCATCTACTGGGATTACATCAAACCCATATTCTTTTCCGCTTTTTGTTTTCAAAGTATATCTCGAAATAACATCTTGGATGTCATGGTTTTTATGATCTTGGAGATATTCTGAGAGTTTAAGTTTACCTAGTTTAACATCTAATAAATCTGTCAAGTCTTTCTGGTTAGGGTCAAAATCTACAACCAAAACTTTCTTGTCAAATCCAAGAGAATTGTCTGGCTTTCCCTGGGGGAGCGATAAAATACCTGCAAGGTTGATGACAGTCGTTGTTTTCCCGACACCGCCTTTATTATTGTAGATAGCAACGAACAATGAGCGTTTTTGATTATCGATATAATGCTTAATAAGCTTAATTTTTTCATCGATATTATCAGCCGTTAATTTTATATTTTTGGTGTAGGGATAAACGACTTTTCCGTGCCGTCGAAATAATTGAATATATTCTGCGTTGGTAATGATTCCCCATTTAGCAGAATGGCAATGTTTTGATTTTGGATGTAAATAACCCTTGAGTTGGCTGACTGTTTTTTTATAATCGTTAGAGCCAAAACTTAAATCAAGTTGTCTTTTTTTTAGTTCAATGAGCAATGATGGATTTGCTTTAGTATGACAAAAGATATCATCCCCATAATTCTTGCGAGCCGCTAAGTCAACTTTTGCTCCACCATTCCCGACTAAGTATTGGCTCTCAATTTCATTTAATTCAAATCCCAAAAAAGGTAAAATTGCGGGTCTCATTAACATTGCTTCAATTTGCGGCTCATTTGCATCGGGAGCTAATGACAACCAAGCATCTTTGAGATTGAGATTTGACATAAGATAGCATTATATTTTGAGGCTCAAGTGATTATCTTATCAGACTTTAAATGTTGGGATCTCATCACAGCGGCAACTCATGACTTTTATGAAAAATATGACTGCATTGCACCAACTGCTGCACAGCTTCCGGTTGCCAATTTCCCTCAATATTCCGTTGGGTGAGGACTAACAAACGTAGGCTATAGCGGGTTGGAAATCCTTCAATCTCTAGCCAGACCAAATCACTTTCTGCTTCGATGGCAATCCGTTCCTCTGGCATCAATTCCGAGGCAATACTTCCGACCGTATCGGCTAACTGCACCAACAAGCGACAAAAATCTTCAAATTCTGCTGCGGTTAATTCCACAGCCCAATCATCGGCTCCAACCAAGCCCTGGAAAGTCCGGGTGGGGTCAGGATCCCAGCCTAACCGCCAACCCGTTCCTTTTTTGAGCGATCGCCCCATTTATTCGCCTCGATACTCCGGTTCACGCCCGTAAAGATAGACGAGGTAGCGTAATTTGCCAATGAGGTCATCACTCAGCATTTCCGGCTGGTAGCGCCAAGTCCAGTTCCCGGCGGCCACCCCAGGGGTATTCATTTTTGCCTCAGACCCCAAACCAAGTAGATCTTGGAGGGGGAAAACTGCCAGATTTGCCACGGAACCCAACGCCAGACGGATCAGACCCCAATGAATTCCCTCATCGCAGAGGCAACCGAGGTAATCCGTGACCCGCGCCTTTTCTTCGTCACTGCGCTTGTCAAACCAGCCCACCGTGGTGTCATTGTCGTGGGTGCCTGTGTAGACAATGCAATTGCGATTGGTGTAGTTGAACGGTAGAAACGGATTGGCGCGATCGCTATCGAAGGCAAAGTGCAGAATCTTCATACCTGGCAAGCGATATTTATCTCGTAGAGCCTCCACGTCCGGCGTGATTACCCCCAGATCCTCAGCGACGATGGGCAATTCACCGAGTTTATCTTTGAGTAACGCAAAAAATTCGTCACCCTTAGCCTTGATCCAGCGGCCATTCATCGCCGTTTTTTCCCCTTGGGGCACCGCCCAAAACGCTTCAAAACCCCGGAAGTGATCGATACGAACAATATCGACATACTCCAGCATGGTTTTAATGCGCTCGATCCACCAGGAATAGTGACGGCGCGAAAGGTTACGCCAGTTGTAAACCGGGTTGCCCCAGAGTTGGCCCGTTTCGCTGAAATAATCCGGTGGGACTCCCGCCATCCACTTGGCAGCTCCGGTTTCATAATCGAGACGGAAAATTTTCGGATGGCCCCACACATCGGCACTGTCGTGGGCCACATAGATCGGCAAATCCCCAAAGATTTGGATGCCCTTTTCATTGGCATAGCTTTTTAGGGTTGACCACTGGCGGAAAAATTCTGATTGGGCGTATTTGTGGAAAAAGACTTGATCGGCGAGGATCTCTGTCTGCTGGGCGATCGCCTTTGGGTCACGCCAAGCAAGGGCAGCATCCCAGTCATACCAGCTTTTGCCGTCGTGGGCTTCCTTGAGGGCCATAAAGAGTGCATAATCATTGAGCCAATAGGCCTGCTCTTCGCAAAAGGTTTGAAATTCTTGTTTTCTCTCTGGGGTCGCCACCGCCTGGAAGCGTTTACAGGCTTTTCTCAGGAGGGGCATCTTAAAGGCGATCGCCTGATCATAGTCCACTCGATCTCTAGGACAACTCGGACAGGCCGCCAAATCAGCTTCTTCTAATAAATCTTCTGAAGCAAGCCACTCCAAATTTAACAGCATCGGATTGCCCGCAAAGGCCGAATAACACAGATAAGGAGAATTCCCAAACCCCGTTGGCCCCAGGGGCAGAACTTGCCAAACCTGCTGTCCACTATCGGCAAGAAAATCAATAAATCGATAGGCTTCTGGCCCTAGATCGCCGATTCCAAATCGACCCGGCAAAGACGTAGGATGCAACAGAACACCACTAGCACGACGTTGAAACATACGCAGATTACAAGCTCACAATTTTTCTCTACTGGCCATCCTAGCAACCGTTTCCCGTACAGCCGGAGATTGTGACGATTTTTGACAGCTTAAGGTCAAGGTTTGCCTATATCCCGCCCATTCTGCCCAAATACTTTCCTTTTTTCCTTGCTTTTCCATTAAGTAATCCTTTAGCAAGAGCGCATCCCCTAGACACAGTCGTTACCATTAGGGCAGACCCATAAAGGAAAAAGCCTATGCCAGATCACAATAACGACATTACCCAAAGTCCCAGTCTTGACCGCGACTGCACCACCCTCTCCCGCCACGTTTTGCAACAGCTCCAGAGCTTCGACACGGCAGCCCAGGACATCAGCGCCATCATGAATCGCATTGCCCTCGCCGGAAAGCTCGTTGCCCGTCGCCTCAGTCGCGCTGGCTTGATGGAAGGGGTACTCGGCTTCACAGGGGAAGAAAATGTCCAAGGAGAATCTGTCAAACGGATGGATCTCTATGCCAACGATGTCTTTATTTCCGTTTTCAAACAAAGTGGCCTCGTCTGTCGCCTCGCCTCCGAGGAAATGGAAAAACCCTACTACATTCCTGAAAACTGCCCCATCGGTCGCTATACGCTGCTCTACGATCCGATTGATGGCTCCTCCAATGTCGATATTAATCTCAACGTGGGGTCTATTTTTTCCATTCGCCAACAAGAAGGCATGGACCTCGACGGAGACGCCGCCGACCTCCTCCAAAATGGCCATAAACAGATTGCTGCTGGTTATATTCTCTATGGCCCTTCGACCATGTTGGTTTACTCCATTGGCACAGGGGTTCACTCGTTTATTCTCGATCCCAGTTTGGGGGAATTTATCCTCGCTGAAGAAAACATCACAATGCCCAACCATGGCTCGATCTACAGCGTCAATGAGGGGAATTTTTGGCAGTGGGAAGATTCGATTCGAGATTACATCCGCTATATGCACCGCCACGAAGGTTACACGGCCCGCTACAGCGGTGCCCTCGTGGGGGATCTACACCGCATCCTGATGCAGGGGGGCGTCTTTCTCTATCCGGGCACAAAGAAAAAGCCAGAGGGCAAACTGCGCCTCCTCTATGAAACCGCACCGTTAGCTTGGCTCATTGAACAGGCCGGGGGGAAAGCCAGCACAGGCACTATGCCGCTCCTGGATTTTGTGCCGACCTATCTCCACCAGCGCACCCCGACAATCCTCGGCAGTGTGGAAAATGTGGAATTGGTTGAATCGTTTATCCAAGAGGCAGAGCGGGAAACCGTCGGTGTTTAAGCATTGAGAGGATGTGGCAAAAATTCGGATCGACAACTGTGAGGTGAAGCTGAATGCAAGAGTTAACGGGGCGCATTGCCCATCAATCCTTAGGTGTTGGCGTATGGGTTCTCGAAACAGCAGCGGGGGTCAACTATGAACTGCGGGATTTACCCCAGGTCTATCAGCAGCCAGGGCTGCAAGTTACTGTAACGGGAGAAGTCCTCGCCGATACGGTTTCTGTTGCCATGGTGGGGCCAATTTTCGCCGTGGATACCGTTACAAAACTTTAGCGCTACACTGAAGGCACTTGTGCGCTTACCTGACATCAGTTTTGATGATGGTCGGCGATCGCCTTCTAAAAATCAGCCTTTTTAAAACCCTTTCATCATAAAACTCTTAAATACCATGCGTGTCCTCCTCATTTATCCGGTTTTTCCGCCCACCTTTTGGTCCTACGAAAAAATCCTTGAACTGGTCAACCGCAAGGTGCTGCTGCCCCCCTTGGGCTTGATTACTGTGGCGGCGATTTTACCCCAAGAATGGGAATTTAAGCTGGTTGACCGCAATATCCGTGCTGTCACCGAAGCGGAATGGGAATGGGCCGATCTGGTCTTGATGTCGGCAATGATCGTCCAAAAGGATGACCTCCTCGATCAAATCAAAGAAGCCAAAAAACGAGATAAATTAGTGGCCGTTGGTGGCCCCTACCCGACGTCGGTACCTGAAGAAGTCCAGGATGTGGGGGCGGACTTTTTGATCCTCGATGAAGGAGAAATCACCCTGCCGATGTTTGTGGAGGCCGTTAATAATGGCGCAACCTCAGGCACCTTTCGGGCTGAGGAAAAACCCGATGTCACCACCACCCCTGTCCCCCGTTATGATCTGCTGGAATTGGATCAATATGATTCGATGTCGGTGCAATTTTCCCGGGGCTGTCCCTTCCAATGTGAATTTTGTGACATCATCGTCCTCTATGGGCGCAAACCCCGCACCAAAACCCCAGAGCAGCTTCTTAAGGAATTAGATTGCCTCTACGAATTGGGTTGGCGACGGAGTATTTTCATGGTGGATGATAATTTCATCGGCAATAAACGCAATGTCAAACTCCTCCTCAAGGCCCTTAAGGAATGGCAACGGGAACATCAATATCCTTTCCGCTTCAATACTGAAGCTTCGGTGGATCTCGCTGACGATCCAGAGCTGATGGATTTGATGGTGGAATGTTTCTTTGATGCGGTTTTCCTGGGTATTGAAACCCCTGACGAAGAGAGTTTGCAACTGACGAAAAAATTTCAAAATACCCGCAGTTCCCTCGCTGAATCCATTGACAAAATTATTCAAGCGGGATTGCGACCCATGGCAGGCTTTATCATCGGCTTCGATGGGGAGAAAAAAGGGGCAGGCGATCGCATTATCAAATTTGCAGAACTGACGGCGATCCCCACCACCACCTTTGCGATGCTCCAGGCGTTACCGAATACGGCTCTCTGGCACCGCCTCGAAGCAGAAGGACGACTCCGGGCGAAAAAGGACGGCAACATCAACCAAACGACCCTGATGAATTTCATCCCTACTCGTCCCCTCGAAGACATCGCCAATGAGTATGTCCACGCCTTTTGGCAACTCTACGATCCCCACCTTTATTTGGACCGCATTTACCGTTGTTTCCTGAAATTGGGCGCGCCCAAATGTCATCCCCCGGCCAAGTTGCCCAGCCTGGTCGATCTCAAGGCATTGGCGATCGTCATTTGGCGACAGGGCATTAAACGGGATACCCGCTGGCGCTTCTGGCACCATTTATTTGGTATTTTGCGCCACAATCCGGCAGTTTTTGAGCATTACCTCACCCTCTGCGCCCACAACGAGCATTTCCTGGAATATCGCCAGATCGTCAAAGACAGCATCGAAACCCAGTTAACGGAATTTTTAGAACAGGAAGAAACCTCTACTCCCACCCCCGTTACGGTGTAATTCCCACTGGGCCAAGCATGTAAAAATAAAACTCCCCGATTTTCAATAGTTGGGGAGCTTTTTATTGCTTTGGGCAGGATAAAGAAATTTAGAGAGCCATGGCAGCGAGGGTCTGGTCTAAAAGGGCGATCGCCTCATTGATTTCTGCGGCGGAAACAATCAGAGGCGGCACAAATCGGAGTACCTTCGGGCCAGCGGGAGCCAACAGTAGACCCTTTTCCATAGCTGCTTTGACCACTTCAATGGAGGTGAGTTCGAGGTCTGCTTTAATTTCCATACCATTGATCAAACCCCAGCCCCGGACATCGCTGAAGTAGGGATATTTTTCGGCCAGGGTTTTTAAACCCGCCCGGAGCTGCTCCCCACGGGCATTGACATTTTCGAGTAGGTTTTCCTGTTCGAGGGTTTCAACCACCGCTAGGGCCGCCGCACAGGAGAATGGGTTACCGCCGAAGGTGCTGGCGTGTTCCCCAGGGTTAAAGACCGCACAGGAATCCTTGCACATCATCGCGCCAATGGGGATTCCTCCCGCTAATCCCTTCGCACTGGTGAAAATATCCGGTTCAATGCCGAGGTTTTCGTAGCCCCAGTATTTGCCAGTTCTCCCGACCCCAACTTGCACTTCATCGAGGACAAGGAGAATTCCGTTTTCGTCACAAATGCGCCGCACTGCTTTGAAATATTCCACATCACCAGGCCGGACGCCCCCTTCTCCCTGGAGGGCTTCGAGCATAATGGCAGCGACGCGGCGGTTACCTTCATCGATGTCGGTGATCGCTTCTTCGAGGGCGCGAATGTCGTTGTAGGGCACATAGGCAAACCCATCGGGGAGCGGGTCGAAATGTTTTTGGTATTTGGGTTGTCCGGTGGCGGTAATCGTCGCAAGGGTACGCCCGTGGAAGCTCGATTTCGCCGAAAGGATCACGGGTTGTTCGAGGAAATCTGAGACGGTGTGGGCATATTTACGGACTAATTTAATCGCCGCTTCGTTGGCTTCGGCCCCGGAGTTACAGAAAAAGACTTTATCGGCACAGGAATGTTCGACGATCCACTGGGCTAAAGCGCCTTGCTCTGGGATGTAGTAGAGGTTAGAAATATGGTGCAGTTTTTGAATCTGCGCACTGACCGCTTGGATCAGGGCTGGGTGAGCATGGCCCAGGGTGCAGGTGGCAATGCCTGCGACAAAATCGAGGTAACTTTTCCCTTCGGTATCCCACAGACGACATCCTTCCCCCTTGGCGATCGCCACCGGAAAGCGCCCATAGGTATGCATCACATACTGATCGAACTGAGTTGGGTTAAAGCTTTGGGCTGGGGAATGGTTCAGTAGCGTTTGGGGACTCACGGGTTACTCCTCTTCGATGGCGAGACTCAAAGTTAAATTTCAGTTTAGCCAATGGGTAATCTTTTTTGCTAAATACAAGGGGGGAATGAGCTAAAGAAATTCTATGTTTTTTTAGCTTCCTACGGGTCGGCTGAAATTGTCTGCAACTTTCCCTACAAACATCAGACTTATCTTGAGGTTCATCGGTGTACAGCATTGAGCAAAAATATAGACGCCTCAGGGGGCAACTGCAATTGGGTCTGCTGATGCTTGTGGCGCTGTTTCTGCTGGGGACAAGTTGGTTCATTGTCGTGGAGCAGTGGTCGTGGGTAGATGCGGCCTACATGACGATGATCACCTTAGCCACGGTGGGCTTTGGGGAAATTCATCCCCTAGGCGATCGCTCTCGGATATTCACTATTATTCTGATTTTTTTGGGCTTGATTGCGGTTGGTTATATCGTCAACCGTTTCATCGAAGCAATGATTAGCGGCTATTTTCAGGAGATAAAAAAATTGAAACAGTATCAGCAGCAAATTAGTCGTCTCAATAACCATTACATTGTTTGTGGCCTCGGTCGCACGGGGCAGCAGGTGGCCCGGGAATTTCTCGCCGAGAATATTCCCTTTGTCGTCATTGACCAAGATCCCGACATTATCGAAGCCGCTCAGGATCAAGGCTATATTTGTATTCAAGGAGATGCCACCCTCGATCAACATCTCCATGAAGCGAAAATCGACCGGGCAACTTGTTTGGTGGCGGCCCTCAGCTCCGATGCAGAAAATCTCTATACGGTACTCTCTGCCAAAACATTGAATCCAAAAATTCGGGCGATCGCCAGGGCCAGTACCGAAGAAGCCGTGGAAAAATTACGCCGCGCCGGAGCCGATGCCGTTGTTTCTCCCTACATTACCGGGGGACGTCGCCTGGCCGCCGCGGCCCTTAGACCCCAGGTTATGGATTTTGTTGATGGCATTTTGACTGGCGCAGAACGGTCTTACTACCTCGAAGAAATCCGTGTGGATAGCAATTGCGGCGGTTACATTGGCAAAAGCCTCAGTGAAGCCCGACTCAGGGTACAGTCCGGTGCCCTCGTCCTCGCCATTCGCCGTCAAGATGGCAGCCTTATTCCTGGGCCGACGGGTGATACCTTACTGTTATCTGGGGACTTTTTAATTTGCATGGGCACAGCCGAACAACTGCGTAAATTAAATAGTATTTTGATCCCTGTACAAACCGATGGGCCTCTCCGTCCCCCCCAGCGCTAGGTCAGTGTTTCCTGAAACAATGCTCTACCCAGGCTAGGCCACAAAAAATATTGATACAAACTTTTGTTAATATTGATACCAACTTAGAATTCTTGAGATAATAAGAGGAATCCACCCACCATGACTGACAAGAAAATTGTAGTTTCCCCGTCCATTCTTTCAGCGGACTTTAGCCGCCTTGGTGAAGAAATTAAAGCAGTCGATGAGGCTGGCGCTGATTGGATCCACGTCGATGTCATGGATGGTCGTTTTGTCCCGAATATCACCATTGGGCCGTTAATCGTCGAAGCCATTCGTCCCTACACCAAAAAGCCTTTGGATGTGCATTTGATGATCGTTGAGCCAGAAAAATACGTGGCAAATTTTGCTAAAGCTGGCGCTGACATTATCTCCGTCCACGCAGAACACAATGCGTCTCCCCACCTCCATCGCACCCTCTGCCAGATTCGTGAACTGGGTAAAAAATCTGGGGTTGTGCTGAATCCTTCTACGCCCCTTGACATCATTGAGCACGTCCTTGATGTTTGTGACCTGATTTTGATCATGAGCGTAAACCCTGGGTTCGGCGGCCAAAGCTTCATTCCTTCGATGGTGAACAAAATCGAAAAACTCCGGGCCATGTGTGATGAGCGCGGCCTGGATCCTTGGATTGAAGTCGATGGTGGGATCAAGCCTGCTAATGCGTGGCAAGTGATTGATGCGGGTGCGAATGCGATTGTTGCAGGTTCTGCTGTTTTCAAGGCCCCCAGTTATGCTGAGGCGATTGAAGGGATTCGTAACAGCAAAAAATCAGAAGCGGTTGCGGCCTAGGACATCCCCCTAAATCCCCCTTCAAAGGGGGACTTGAGATCCTATTTTTGTGGCCAAGGGAGTCTGGTGGCATAATCGAAATGCTCCCCTCCAGAATGGTTGTGCTGTGAAAGAGTCGGATTTGCGTCGATTGGCGGAACAGGGAAATCCCCAGGCGATCGCCCAGGTGTTAAGGCAAGCGTTTCAACCCCACCAGATCCGGGTGATGCTCAAACGGGTGACTGATAAGCACCTCAAAATTCAACTCGAAGGTTTTAATACCCCCGACCAGGCGATCGCCAAACAAATCCTTACCCCTTGGCAGAAAATCTGGGAGCACACGATCACAGAAACCTTTACTGTTGAAGGCATTCGGTTTGGGGAAGTTACCCCCGACTGGGAATGGACAATTGTAGCGGGCTTACTCTCTCCAGCCGAACGGGAACCCTCCCCGGAAGCGCTCAGTGCCCAAGAATCACCTAAAAAGGCAGCCCTCAAAAACGATGATCTCACCCTGAAACTCCGGCAACTACTCGCTGCATACCTATGGAGTATCAAAGTTACCCCTTCCGCTGGGGCCTTGGTGATCAAGTTAACGGTAATTGACCAGCGCGATAGCCAAGACTATTGCCAGATTATCCAGCAGGCTTTGCAGCATTTCTCCCTGGATAATGTGGAAAAAGTCTATCTCAATGTCTACCATCGTCAGCAACGGCAGTATCTCCTCAAAACCTGTTTTTCTCTCCATGGCGCCCTGCCGTCCCAAATCCCCAACCCGCGCCCCCGGTCACGGCAACTGCATCCAGATACCCCCCAGGCGCTCCTCATTGGTGGCGGCCTAGGTCTGATTCTCTTTTTGCTGCCCCCCAGTCGCTTTATTCTGAATACCTTTCTCACCCTCGTCCATGAAATTGGCCATGCGATCGCCTTTTGGCTGTTTGGCTATCCCGCTGTGCCGAGTTTTGACTTTATCTTTGGGGGGGGAATTACCCTCGCCCTCGGCCGCGCCAGCATTATTTTGTGGCTACTCTACGGGGCGATCGCCTATCTCGCTTGGCAATACCGTCGCAATCGCGGTACCCTAATCACCTTGGCAGGTCTGACTCTCCTGCAAATCCTTTTGATCCTGACGGGTTGGGATCAAATCGCCATTATCGCCATGGGTCATCTCTTGGAAATTGCCGCCGTCTTTATTTGTCTGTACTTTGCCCTCGGTAAATATTTTTGCCATGTCTCCGGTGAACAAACTCTCTATGCCCTGTTGGCCAGTTTTAGCTTTCTGGAAAATGGTGCCTTTTTCGGGCAGCTTATGACCAGCGAAACGTTCCGCATTGCCTACCGGGTCGGGAAAGGGGGCCTCCTCGACCATGACCTGGTGCGTCTGACCCAAGATTTTTTCGCGATGTCCCTGTCAACCCTGGCGGGTTGCTTTCTGCTGCTGACTTTCCTCGCGCCCGTGCTGGCCTTTGGGGCATTTTATTGGGAATCCCGCTGGGTACCTCAGTTTTATCGACTATGCCAACCGAGCCCCAAATCCTAAAAATTGTCGTAAAAAAACCTATTCCTCAGGAATAGGTTAATTGCAATTGAAAATTTAGGTTTGACTCACAAACATCTTCCTAAACGTAGCAAGATTTCATTTGTATTTTTAATAGTCACCGGTGTTCAGACGTTGGTCACCATCAATAAACACATCAGCAGGCGGTGTTACAGTGAAACGCTCCAAATTTTCCTCTAACCGTGCCAGTTGCTTCTCGCTGAGGTCGGGGATATTCAATACATCTTCAACACTGTCATAGGGGGCATTTTCGATGATGCGTTTAGCCAATGTGGGATAAAATCCACGGAGCTCGCGGAAAAGACGGACGCTGGCGTTGTTTAGGTCGATTTTCTTGCCGTATTCTGACTCAAGCACCTTGTCAGCGGGATTAACACGCTCACCGAGCACGGCTGCAGAAACAAAGCCATTGCTTAAATCGAGGGCTTGGGCTTGGGGCTGAACGCTAAAGAACGCGCAACCGAACATGAGGACGAGCCCCATTAATGCACTCACAACTCTACTCATTATGATTGATTCCTCCTAGGCTTTTCCCAGCTTTTTTTGATGATTTTTAGATTTATGTAAAATACCAAGCTTCAGGCGGCCTGAAACTACTAACGTAAAAAATTCTGGCTTATTATTTCATTTTTCCGGCTTGATTGTCACCCTCGGCTTTTTTGATTCTGAAGAATGGCAACAAAAGTTAATAAATATTGCGCTGTGTGACGGCAGCTTATCATTTTCTGGTGGCGATCGCCCCCCTTGGCATCTTCCCAGGGAGATGGGCCATAATAATTCTTTGGTAGTTTATTTAACATCAGGAGTTTAGTTTATGTCTCTCCGGTTAGGCGATGTGGCCCCCAACTTTACCCAAGATTCCACCATTGGGGAAATTAATTTTTACGATTGGGCCGGCGACAGTTGGGTTGTTTTGTTTTCTCACCCCGCTGACTTTACCCCCGTGTGCACCACCGAATTGGGCGAAGTGGCTCGGTTAAAGGGAGAGTTTGAAAAGCGCAATGCTAAGGTAATTGCCCTCAGCGTTGATGACACGGCCTCCCACAATGGCTGGGTGGGTGATATCGACGAAACCCAGGGATGTGCTGTCAATTACCCGATTTTGTCCGACGCAGATCAGAAGGTCGCTACCCTCTACAATATGATCCACCCCAATGCCAACCCGAAGGTGACAGTGCGGACAGTCTTTGTCATTGATACTGAGCGGAAGGTACGTTTAACCATTACCTATCCCCCCAGCACCGGCCGGAATTTCCAAGAAATTTTGCGGGTTTTGGATTCGTTGCAACTCACAGACAACTACAGCGTGGCGACTCCCGTTAACTGGCAGGATGGTGAAGATGTCGTGGTTTCTCCGGCAATCTCCACTGAGGATGCGAAGGTCAAGTTTCCAAAGGGCGTTAAGGAAATCAAGCCCTATCTCCGTATGACCCCCCAACCGAATAAGTAGAGCCTCAAGTCCTAGGGGTTGGCAGTCTCTGAAAAAAGGCGATCGCCAGCCCCAGCAATACAAGTCAAACTATCGGCGTTATCCTTCACCCAATAGCAGCTTGATTAGAATTTTAGAAAAGCATTGCCTGTAAGGTTTTGGCAAGCTGGGTATGGAGTTTATGGCTTGCTTTATAGGCCAGGTAATGGGCCGTGGGAATTGTGCCCAGCAAACTCAAATCCCCGATTAAATCAAGTAATTTGTGGCGAGCCGGCTCATTGTCAAACCGAAGCGGCGGATTGAGCCATTTTTCTTGATCGCAAACGAGGGCATTATCAAGACTGCCTCCCTGAATTAAACCAGCTTTTTTCAATTGCTCAATTTGATCGGCAAAGCCAAACGTCCGGGCCGGGGCGATCGCCTGGGCAAAGGGCTCTGCTGCGGGGCTCCAACT
Source organism: Picosynechococcus sp. PCC 7002 (assembly GCF_963860125.1). NCBI lineage: Bacteria > Bacillati > Cyanobacteriota > Cyanophyceae > Chroococcales > Geminocystaceae > Picosynechococcus > Picosynechococcus sp. PCC 7002. The sequence continues at coordinate 334,220 of NZ_CAWLFA010000001.1, read as the reverse complement.
GTGCCACTGGTTGCCAATGGGCTTGTAGGTAAAATCGATGCCATAGGTAAACCGCAGTTCCAGTGAGGGTAAGGCCACCACAAACGCGTCATCTTCCCGGAGCCAAACGGGTTCTGCGACCACGGGAACGGCGATCGCCTCATCTGTGAGGGTCTGGGTGCCTGCCTTGGCGATCGCCTCTACCCACTGCGCTGCCGAGCCATCCAACAGGGGTAACTCCGGCCCATCTATTTCGAGGCGCACAACATCGATCCCAAGACCCACCAATGCCGCTAACAAATGCTCTGTGGTTCTGACCTTGGCCTCACCCACTGCCAATTCCGTAGACAAAAGGGTTTGATCGACGGCCTCAATGCGGGCCGGGATCTGGGGTTGCCCTGGTAAATCTGTACGCACAAAATAACGACCCTGGTGGCGATCGCCAGGCACGAGCCTTAGGGTGACCCGTTGCCCCGAATGGAGACCCACCCCAGAACATTCAACGGTTGTTTTTAACGTTTTAACCATCACAAAAAAGGGGGGTGCCCCCCACGAAATCAGACCGATAACACCTTAGAAACGCTCACCAATACCAAAGTGAATACGACTGTCCCCTTGGTCGTTAAGCCCATAATCCACCCGGATTGGCCCCAGGGGAGAATTCACCCGCACACCGATACCATAGCCGAAACCATTACCGGGCTTACCACGGGTCCCCGCCGGATCTCCAGGCACATCATCCCCGGAACCGAGGTCTGTGGCATAGTCCGCAAATAGCGCGCCACCCACCGCCGAGAAAATGGGGAAGCGATATTCTGCTGTCGCTTGGATGTAGTTACGGCCACTGCCGAGGTCTCCTTCTTCAAAGCCCCGAACCGAGTTACTCCCCCCAAGAGAGAAGGCTTCGTAGGGGGGTAAATCCCCGATAATTGCGCCCCCTTGGATATTGAAGGCCAAAGTGTGGGGTTTCTCTTCACTGCCAAAACTGGGGAGTTTAATCGGTGAATCCATATAGATACTGTGGCTGGCCCGGAGTCGGTTAAAGAGAATACTGCCGCTACCAATGGGAATGGTCTGGTCGGTGCCGAAACGGGTAATGGAGCCGCGGGTTGCCCCATCGAAGCTCGTGCGTTTATCGCGCACCACATTTAGACTCAGAGCAAAGATATCGTCAATACCATTGTCAGAGAAACTGAGTTGGTTCCCAGCTTCGTCGATAAACTCTGTATCACCATCGGCATTGGTAATCCGGACGCGATTGTAGTCGAAGCCGAGGGAGGCGCGCCATTCAGAGGGGCCAAAAACATCCTTCGATAAAGGACGGCTAAAGGTCACCCCACCGCCAATCCGGTTAATTCGGGGGCGATCGCCGCTGTCTTGCAGATCAACATCATTTTCCCCACCATCAAAGATCAGTGAGATAGAACGACGGCGGAAGGCATTGACCGAATAGGACGTCCGGTAAGGATCGCCGGCAATCCAAGGATCCGTAAAGGATAGGTCGAACAGAGCATCCCGTTGTCCTAATTGGAATTCGGCTGCCAGACGCTGGTTATTGCCGCCCAGGTTTTGTTGTTGGTAGCTCACACTCCCAAAGAAACCGCTGGCGGAGCTAATCCCCCCACCCGCAGCGATGGAGCCTGTATTTCCTTCAATGACATTTAGATTGAGGACAGCCTGGGTCGGATCTTCGGTGCCTGTGGTGAAATCTAACTGGACATCTTCAAATAACCCCAGACCAAACACCCGCTGGAGATCCCGTTGGGCGACATCCCGCCGGAAAACGTCTCCTGGCTTGAGTTCCATTTCCCGCGTGATGATAAAGTCTCGGGTCTTGCCATCAACGGATTCATTGTCAGCATTAATGAAATTGACCTGAATATCTTCGATCACCCCTTCAACGACGACGAGGGTCACAACCCCATCGGCACTGGGTTCATCAATACCGATCACTTTCGCTAAATCGTAGCCATTGTCTTGGTACCACTGCTGGAGTTGTTGCAGCTTATTACTGCCCTCTTGGAAATCGTTGAGGTTGATAATTTCGCCATAGCGATCGCTAAAAATATTATCGACAACTTCGGGAGGGGTAATATTTTGACTGCCTTCTAGGGGCAATGCCTGCACGACGATATCGGTCAAAACGGGGTTGGGCACCACGTCAAATGTCACCCGTACCCCAAGGGGTGTATCTTCCGGGGTGGCGACTACATTGGCAAACAAACCTGTCGCATAAACACGGTTCACGTCATTACGGATTTGTGAAACCGTCGTCGGCCGCCCGGCTTGGGTTTCAATGGCCCGGATAATTCTTTGTTCCAGTTCGACGTTGTCGCCCACACCATTAATCTGAATTTCTGCGACCAATACCCTAGGCTCGTTGGGGTTGGCTTGCTGGGCATTAGGATTTCCCTGCTGCTGGGCGTAGAGTTGCGGCAGATTACTATCTTGGGGAGCTTCTTGAGCCTGAGCAACGGGAGAGGTAACAGCTTGGGTTGATGATTGGGCCAGGTTTTCGGACTGGGGCGCTGGCGTCTGGGAAGCTGGTGCTGCTGTGGGGGCTACATCCTCTACGGGCAGAGCTGGCACAACAACTTGGGTCGCCGTTGGCACCAGGGGATCGGAGTGACTCCCTTCTGATCGGGGTTCGGCATGGGCCGGAGACATCACACCCAAAGAGGCGATCGCCGCCCAAAGTGCGAGGGCCTGGGGGGAAAAATAGTCTAAATTTTGTTGTTTCTGCACGTCCAAACACCAGATCAAACGAAAGTTATCAGCACTATATTTATAAGTGCTTTTTCTGTAAATCGGCCAACATGAGTAATTTACTCTGCTGGATTGTACCAGAGTCGAAGACGGGGAAGCGTTGCTTATGTTTCCATGTCTAGACCCCGTAATTTAGCCTTGGGTCGGGAAAATTTAGGCGAGGGATTGCAATTGCTGCACCTGGGCCAAGACCCTGGCCTGGACAGTTTGATAAGCGTTTTCGATGTTACCGAGGTCTTGACGGAAGCGGTCTTTATCCATCACCCGCAGGTTGGGGTCTGTTTCGGTTTGATCCCACAGGCGGCAGGTGTCGGGACTAATTTCGTCGGCCAAAAGAATTGTCCCTGTTTTGTCGGTGCCAAACTCGATTTTAAAATCCACCAGGGTAATCTGACAGCGCGCAAAAAAGCCTTGCATCAGACCATTGATCCGCAGGGCATAGTCCTGGAGTTGGGCCAGTTGCTCGGCGGTGACGATCTGAAGCAGCATAAGGCGATCGCGGGTCAAGAGCGGATCACCGAGGTTATCATCCTTGAGATAAAACTCCACGAGGGGTTGGGGGAGAACTGTGCCCTGGGCCAAACCCGTTTGTTTACAAAGACTACCCGCCGCAATATTGCGCACAACCACTTCTACCGGCAGAATTTTAACTGCTTTAACGAGCATTTCATCGGCTTTCGTTTGTTCGATAAAGTGGGTCGGAATACCCTGGGTTTCCAGCCATTGGAGGAGGGCAGCGGCAATGGTGCAGTTCATTTCCCCTTTACCCTGGATGGTGCCTTTTTTCTGGGCATTAAAGGCGGTGGCGTCATCTTTAAAATAGGTGAGGAGAACATCAGAGTCGGCGGTGCTGTAGAGAATTTTTGCCTTACCTTCGTATCTTTTTTCCGGGTGGTGCTCGCTCATAAGCTGGTTAAAATCGTGGATAAAATCATTCTCCATTGTAGGGGCTGATGTCCCTGGGTTTGCCTAGGGGCTTGGGGAAACAATATGTCACAATAAAGCCGATCTCTTCTGTGTGGCGCTGTATTTTGTGATTGCTATTTATCCTGGAAGCTTTGATCCGATCACCCTGGGTCATCTCGATATTATTGAACGGGGCGATCGCCTCTTTGAAAAAGTAATCGTGGCGGTGCTGTGCAATCCCAGTAAATCGCCGATTTTTAGCCTCGAAAAGCGCGTGGCCCAGATTCGTCGCTGTACCCAACATTTACCCAATGTAGAAGTGGCGAGTTTCACGGGTTTAACCACCGACTACGCCCGACAACGTAATGCGGGTGTATTACTACGAGGGCTACGGGTGCTGTCCGACTTCGAGAAGGAGCTACAGATGGCGCATACAAATAAGACGCTTTGGGATAATATCGAGACAGTATTCCTGGCGACCTCCAACGAATATAGTTTTCTCAGCAGCAGCGTCGTCAAAGAAATTGCTAAATTTGGTGGTTCCGTTGATCACCTCGTTCCTGACAATGTCGCTGAAGATCTTTATCAATGGTACAAAGTTCATCCTCCCCAGGTAAGCCCACCGACAATAATGCCAACTCCCCAACCCTTTATCGAGGGGTAGACTTGAATGTGCAGGAACAGCTCACCCATTTAGAAGAAGTAATTTTTGAAGGCTTTCAAATTCCCCTCACGGGACTAACTCTCGTTAAAGACAACGATGTTTTAGACCAGCTCGATGCGGTACGGGCCAGTGTTCCTGAAATTATTGAGCGGGCCGTCGAAGTGCTCCAATATAAGCAACACCTCGTTGAACAGGCCGAAGCCGATGCGGATCGGATTGTCACCAGTGCCAAGCAGCAGGCCGCCCAATACTTAGACGAGATGGCCCTCACCCGGCAAGCTGAGCAACAGGCGGCTCAATTACGCTACACCACAGAGCAGGAATGCCAAGCCCTCCGCCAAAGTACCCTCGCTGATCTAGAGGCCTTTCGGCAGCAGGTGTCCCAGGAAGTGCAGCAAATGAAAAACCAGGCGATCGCCGAGGCCCAGGCCATCCAACAAGATGCGGATCAATATGCCCACAATCTCCTCGGACGCCTTGAGGTGAATCTCCGGGAGCAACTAGAAATTGTTCAAAACGGACGGCGGCAACTCCAACCGCCACCATCCTCGAATAATGGGTTAGCCCCCCAGGCGACTGGCCAAAATCCCCAGGGACGGCGTACTTCTCCCCAACCGCGTCAGCCTAGATCGAGATAGGTATCGAGATCCGGCACCGTTAACCAACGGCCTTGGGTATGGGCCTGGTGGGTTAAATCCATTAGCAATTGAGAATAGACCCCTTCCCGGAGCGTTGGGGCGATCGCCACTGGATCTTCGGAGATCCCTTGATTTTGCTGGCAGCGGTCGATGGCTTTGACCCAATGATCGACAACTCGAATAAAAGGCGCGAGGCGGCCATCGGCAAAGGTTTGGGGAAATTCAAGGCGCTCTGGAATAGCCACAGGTTGCAGTGCTTCACCCGCCTGGCCCGCCTGGAGCGTAAAACCATGGACATAATCCTTGAGGTTGCTGCTTCCCAAAACCAGAGAACCGCGATCGCCATAGACTTCAACCCAGTGGCCCCGACCATGGTGACTGACGGAGGTGATATTAATTTGACAGGGTGTGCCGTCGGCCAGTTCTAGCATGATCAAGCAGGTGTCATCGGCATCTACGGGTTTAAGGCGATCGCCATCCTTGGGGTCGGGTCGCTCTTTAATGGCGCAACTGAGATGACCCGCCAAACGTTGCACGGGGCCAAACAACCAATGGACATAATCAAAGGCATGGGAACCCACTGCCCCCAAAGCGCCACCCCCTTGATCCTGGCGGGCATACCAATTCCAAGGTCGGTCTGGGTTGGCTCGACTGGTCACTAACCAGTTGATCGTAATCAGGCGTTTTTCACCAACAAAACCCTGTTGCAGATATTCCGCGAGACATTGCCAAGCAGGGACAAAGCGAAATTCAAAGTCCGGGGTTACGACCAAATTTTTTTGGGCTGCCAGATGGTAAAGCTCCCGCGCCTCAGCCCCATTCAAGGTCATGGGTTTTTCTAATAAAACATGTTTCCCCGCTAGAAGAGCTTGTTTGGCCATTTCATAATGCAAAAAAGGGGGCGTCGAAATGGCAACGGCGGCAACGGCAGGATTTTCTAGAAGCGCATTAAAGTCGCTGGCACTTTCGGCAATTTGATGGGTGGCAGCGATCGCCTGGGCTTTGTCCGGATCGCGATGGTAAACCGAGACCACTTCAGTACGGTGGTGGTGTTGGAGGCCGGGAATGTGAATTTTTTGGCCAAAACCGGTGCCGGCGATCGCCACCCCAATGGTGTCGTGGGTCATGGGAACTCCTCAATCGATGATCTTCCTCCGCATTATCCAGAACAGCGGTGGGCAAAATCAAAATTTTTCTGGCCTAGCCCTGGCGCACTGCTTGCCAAACCTGTTGATACTGGGCCGTCGCGTCGGGGTCTAACATCTCAATGATTTCACTGGCCCGGAAGGTGTTTTGATCAAGGTAAATTAACGGATTATCAGTGATGGCAGGGTCTAAATTGGTCGCCGCATAAATCAGTGGAGAGGCCCCGTGACTACTACGGGAAATCTGCTGAATCGCCGCCGGTTCCCAACAAAAATCTAACCAAGTTTTTAGGGTCTCAAAAGAAGTTTGGCTGCGTTGGGGCTGCACCCACAGATCACACCAGAGGGCCGTGCCACTGGCGGGAATCACTGCCCCTAAATTGCGGTAGCGTTGCAGGAGCGGCAAAATATCCTGGGACCACCCCTGGGCAATCCAGGTGTCGCCCATGTTGAGGGGCTGGAGATAGTGGGTGGAACTATAGAATTTGACCTGGCGGTGGAGGGTTTGGAAATCGCTCTCTAAATTGGCGATCGCCTCTGGATCGGTTTCGTTGTAGGATTTCCCCTGTTTTTTCAGCAAAAGCCCCAACACTTCCCGCGATTGATTCAGCAGAGAAATTTTTCCCTGTAATTCTGGCCGCCATAGATCTGCCCAATCCGTCGGTGTCCACCCCAGGTTTTTCAACTTATCCTTGCGGTAGACCAGCATCGTCGTGCCCCAGCGGTAGGGCTGTCCCCACAGTTGCCCTTGGGGGTCGATCTCGCCCTGGACATTGCGGCGCAAAAACCGTTGCCAAGGTTCCCCCAACTCTTCCCACCGCGTTAGTTCCTCCAGAGATAACGGTTGAACAAATCCCAAGGCGATCGCCTGTTGATACCAACCATGGCCCAGGGTCAGCAAATCCGGCACCGCTGCCGAGCGATTGAGGAAATTTTCAGATGTCTCCGGTATCCTCATGGCCGCATCCTGCAGCACTACAAATAATTCTTGGAGCTGTTCTAGGGGTTTGAGATCTAAGCTGACCGTTTGCCCTTGGTTTTGCCGAAACAATGTCAACAGTTGTGGCGAAATTGACCCCCGTAATGTATTGATTTGTAAAGTTGTCTCCGAGGTTCGTTGACACCCTCCCAAACACCCAGCGAGGGCATAGAGTGCGGAAATAGTCAAAAAATGGCGGCGATTGGGCATAAATCTAAATGTCGTTTCCCCTGGGAAATATCTTTTCAAAAAATAGCAAATTTAGCCTTTAATCAAGTTCAACCTTGGCCAGGACAATTGCAACTTTATCCTTAGAGAGGCAAGGTTTTCTTAAGGTTTTCTAAGAGAATCTTAAATATATCAGGATAAATATTCACAGCCTTGGGGTTGGTACTAGCATGGGACAAAGACCCGACTTTAGGCTGACAAAATATGAGTGTTCAAGGCTATATCAACGAGTTGAAACATCAGCTTGATCTGTTGTATCAAACCGTCGAACAAATGCAGCAGGGGCTAGGCCCAACGGGACAATCCTTATCGGAAGCAGATTTGATGGCGATGGTTCCCAAAATTGATCCAGCGGTCTTTGGTCTAGACTTTCGAGTCGGCGGAGAATCCTTTCAGCATAAAGATGTTTTATTTGATGAAACCCTTGGCTTAGAGGGGCGTCCCATGGACGAAAAACAAATGAGCCCAGAATTACAAATCAAACGACTGACGGCCCAGTTGACAGTGGCCTACAAACGCATTGCCCAATTAGAGGAGCAGTTGCTCTCGCGGCAAAACGAACACAATGGCAGTGAATATATCTATTCTTGATATTTTCTGAGAATCCATAACGGCGATCGCTCCACCCTCCAGATTATTAAAAGATTACTTAGAGTTAGGGGGCGATTCTGTTTGGGCAAGGCGGTAGGAAAACCACAAATTGAGCAATAAACAGGCGATGCCAATGTTGATACAGACATCGGCAATGTTAAACACGGGAAAATTAATCAGGCGAAAGTCGAGAAAATCGACCACATAGCCAAATAAAAAGCGATCGACGCCATTACCCATCGCCCCCGCAAGAATAAATCCGTAGCCGCCTTGTTCCCAGAGCGTTTGGCGATCGCCAAACCAAGCCAAAGCCATCAAACCCACACTGACCCCCAAGGACAACCACCGGAGCCAATGCACCCCATCGGTAAAGATACTGAAGGCAGCCCCAGTGTTTTGCACATAGGTGAAATGGAAGACATTCGGCCAGAGGGCAAAGGTATCACCCACTTCCGGCAAAGTCTGGAGCACAATGGTTTTTGTCAGTTGATCGAGGACTAATCCGAGGAAGGCAACAAGCCAAAACCAGCGATTTTTCAGTAAATCTTGGCGCAGATCCATGGAGAGAGAGTTTCCGTTTCGCTAAAAAGAAAAAATATCAAGCCCAATGCTTTGGCTTAATAGAAGAGAATCCGTCGTACCCCATAGGCCACCACGGCCACACCACAGACTAGCATTAACTGACTCGGAAAGGGAGTCACACTATAGAGGGCGATCGCCTGGAGCAAACTCAGTTCCGTCGCCTGTAATTTTTCTAAGAGGGTCAGCCCCATCAGATAAAGAATGCCGCAACTGTGGAGAGCGATCAGACCACAAAAAGCACTAAGAGCGAGGGCTTCTAAACTCAGCACATACCGAAAGGCAAGCCAACCACAAATGCCCGCCGCTGGGATAAAGCCAAGAATGTAACCAAAGGTGGGTTCTGTCAGATATCCCAGTTTTCCCCCTTGGGAGAACACCGGCAACCAAAACAAACCGATCAGAATATAGGCAATCTGGGCGATAATCCCCGCATTTTTGCCCCCCAAACAGCCCGTGAGGAGAACGGCAGCCACTTGACAGTAAATCCCCAAAGACTGAGTTTGTAGTCCCGCCGTTGACCAGTCCCAAGGGAGATTGAGCCGATGGGCCTCGATGAAGGTGCCCCCAATCGTCAGGGATACACCGATCAATGCCCACAGGAGTTGGTTAAACCAGTTCGGGCCAGTGGTGGCAGTTTGCTTTGGGGACAAGGATCTGGGGAGGGCTTTCGCTTTCAAGGGTTATTGGGCGGCAGAATATTGGCCAGGAATCGGTGCTTCACCCCCTTGTAAGCCGAGGGATTTGAGCATCGCTTGATCCTGTTCGGGGGGTTGGCCCATGGTGGTGAGGTAGTGGCCGATGAGCATCGCGTTAATGCCTGCCTTCAGGCCGAGGTGTTGTAGTTCACCCATTACCGCTTCGCGACCGCCAGCATAGCGGATAATTTGTTCGGGCAAGATAAACCGGAAGATTGCCATGCATTTGAGGGCTTCGTAGACATCGAGACGGTCATTGCTTCCGAGGGGAGTTCCCTGACGGGGATTGAGGAGATTCAAAGGCACAGATTCGACTTCGAGATCCCGCAGGGCGATCGCCAAATCAACCCGGTCTTCCCAACTTTCACCGAGGCCCATAATGCCACCACTGCACGCCTGAATGCCCGCTGCTTTGAGATTTTTGATGGTTTCGACCCGGTCTTGCCAACTGTGGGTGGTGACGATATCGGGGAAGAAATTTTCCGAAGCTTCGAGGTTGTGGTTGTAGCGGGTGACGCCGGCTTCCCGGAGCTGTTGGGCTTGTTCTGGGGTGACTTCGCCGAGGGCACAGCAGGGTTTGATCGCTGTTTCTGCCTGGATGCGGCGCACGGTTTCTAAAATTTGCTCAAATTCAGTATCCCTGGGGCTGTTGTACTTAATGCCCCGGCCTTGGCTAACGAGACAAAAACGCTTTGCCCCAGCGGCTTCAGCGGCTTTGGCCTGTTCAATAATTTCTTCGGCGGTTTTGAGGCCATACACAGGGGAATCTTCGCCGGGGTGGTGGGCGGACTGGGAGCAAAAACTACAGTTTTCGGAGCAACTGCCAGATTTCACATTCACAATGCTGCAGAGGTCAACGGTATTACCACAGCATTCATGCCGGATCAGATCCGCAGCGGCACAGAGTTTGAGGATATTTTCGGGGCCGGTGATGGCGGTGAGACGGAGAGCTTCGGTACGGGTGAGGCGATCGCCATTAATAATCCGCTGCGCCCAGTCATTTAACCAAGCTTCGAGGGCCGGGCCATTGGGAATTGCAGTGGTGGGGGCGGGGGTTTGCGGGGTGGGCTTGATCGGTACTTGAACCACGTTGACCTTCTCTCTCTTTTACTAAAAAAGTATTCCAAATTTTATCATTCCCGTTTCCCTGGCTTAAAGGTTCTCTGTACATCTGTTACATCTTGGGGCAGCGGTGGCGGATCTCTCGGTTGGTACGCATCATCCGGGTCACGCTTGCTTTCTCCAGAAAGAATAGGTTAACTTCTATGGGTTTTAATTGCCGAACGGGAACCATGAGTCAACAAACCGCTTTAATCACAGGGGGGGCAAAACGCATCGGTGCGGCGATCGCCCGGACCCTCGCCCAGGAAGGAATCAATCTCATCCTCCATTACCGCTCTTCCCAAGCCGAGGTAGAACAACTGGCCGAAGAACTTTCAGCTTTGCCAATTTCGGTGGATATTGTGGCGGCGGATCTGCTCCAGCGGGATAGTGTGGAGGCGATGATCGAGACGGTGAAAGCGAAAACGCCCCAACTAGACATCTTGATTAATAATGCCTCGATGTTTAATAAGGAAAGTTTGTTTGCCCTGAGTCCAGAAAATCTCTGGGACAATATTCAAGTTCACGCCCTGCACCCTTTTTTGTTGACGAAAGCGTTCTTTTCTAAAGAATCTAGCCACGGGAATGTGATTAATTTCCTTGATACGCGTATCTACGGCTATGACCATGAGCACGTGCCCTATCACCTGAGCAAAAAGATGCTCCATAGTTTCACGAAGATGTTAGCATTTGAGCTTGCCCCCAATGTTCGTGTCAATGCGATCGCCCCAGGCCCCATCTTGCCACCAGTCAATGCGGAGGGAGATGAGCGGGTGCAAGCCGTGATTGCAAAAACCCCCCTGGGACGGTTTGGTGATCCACGCAATATTACCCAGACGGTACTGTTTTATTTAAAAAATGACTTCATCACTGGCCAAGTCATTTGTGTTGATGGTGGGTTTCACCTAGGAGAAAATTTCTATGTCTAAAAGCCTCGATAAAATTTACATTCGTGACCTGCTGCTGCGCTGCATTATCGGCATTTTTCCGGAAGAACGCACCAAAAAACAGGATGTGGTGATCAATGTGGTGATGCACGCGGATCTCACCAAAGCGGGCCAAACCGACAGTATCGATGACACCGTTGATTACAAACGAATCACCAAGGCAATTTTGGCCGCCATTGAGCCTTCTAGCTACAATTTGATCGAAAAAATGGCCCAGGTCGTCGCTGATATTTGCTTTACCGATGCCCTTGTCGAAAAGGTAGAAGTCACCATTGATAAACCCGGCGCCCTCCGTTTTGCCAAGGCTTCGGCGGTTACCATCTACCGGGAGCGTTAAAAGCCATGGCCCAGAATCGTGTCTACCTCAGCGTCGCCTCGAATATTCAACCGGAAGCCAATATCTTGCAAGCGATGACGGAATTAAAGCAGTTCTGTCAGCTCAAAGCGGTCTCGCGGTGTTTTGTGACGGACGCGATTCCGGCCCCAGGCCAAGCCCCCACCAAGGATCTGCCCTATTACATTAACTGTGTTGCCTTTGTCGAAACAGAGTACGAGGCGACAGCATTTAAGTTTGATATTTTGCGATCGCTCGAAACAAAGCTCGGCAGAGTCCGCACTGCTGATAAATATGCCCCCCGCACCCTGGATCTCGATATTTTGCTCTTTAATGACGCGGTGATCCAGGCGGAAAATTTGGTCATTCCAGATCCGGATATTAAAAAGCGTTGGTTCCTCACCCAGGGCATCCTCGATATCAACCCAGACCTTTCCCTCCCCGATGATGCCCAGCCGCTCCGGGTTTATCTGCAGCCCCTCTTGGATGATTTGGCAGCCACCAACCAGACCTTCACCGAAGACCAAACGCTCCGGGAAAAAATTTTGGCGATCGCCTAACCATCACCACACCCAGCCATTTGTGATCCATTGGCCATATTTCCTCTCGCCGAAAGTCGTGGGCGGTTTAACGAATCCTCTAAGATAGAGAACGCAAACTTTTTAAGAAAATTTTTAGAAATAACATGGGTGAGTTCATTCGTCCTTATCTAGAACCAATTGCCGCTCGGTTCAACACCTTACCGATCCCAGAAATCATTACCCACTGGGGGCACCCCTTGATGATGGGCATTGTCATTGTGGCTGTCGGTGGCTCCGCTGCCGTTAAGGGTTGGCAAATTCGCCGCAGTGAGGATGTCAGCGACAAAAACGAGAGTGCCTACTGGCATAAAAAAGCAGCGCTCTGGCTCACAACCTTTATCAGCTTGGGTTGGACAGGGGGCGTTCTCTCTTTAGTAATGCAGGGAGAGCCGATTTTTGAAAGTCCCCACTTTTGGACAGGCACGATCGCTATTGGGATGTTGATGGCCAACGGTGCGCTATCAATCACAAAATTCCTCGGCAAAGATTCCCTGCGCACGGTGCATGCCTATGTGGGGTCAGCGGCGATCGCCCTCCTTGTAGTCCATGCAGCCCTCGGTATTAACCTCGGTTTATCCTTCTAAATCAACAGCTTAAACTTTACGCCTAAAAAGAAAATTTCTGGGGGTCGTCATCCGGGCGGCCTCTTTTTTATTGCATCCACCCAGATGTTTAGTGGCAGCTTGCTAAAATTATTTGGGAGCAAAATTAAGCAATAAAAGATTATGTTAAAGTCTCTTTTGCGCAATTCAGAAAGACTTCAAAAAAGCGGTTCGGTTTAGGTTCGGGAAACCGAATAAATATTGCAAAAACAATACCTTTAAAATTTGAAACCCTTGATAAATAGGCGTTTCAGGAGCGATATATGTCTATCGATAGATGTGCCCAGTCGGAATATTTCATAATATTAAAAGTGTAGTCAAGCAAAAACAAATTCGATTTCAAAACAACATTTTGAACTTTGGATCTGATCCGTGCTTGATTTTTTGAAGAACACATCAACAAGGAGGTTTAAGCCTTACTTTATGGCTAACCAACTAAACAAAACCCTAGAACAAAACGCAGAAAATCAAAAACGCTATAAAGAGAAAGTCAAAGCGCAGATTGATAAAATCGACGCCCGCATTGATGAGTTCCGCGCCAAAGTTGATCAAGCAGAGGCAGACGGCAAACTCAAATACCAAAATATGCTCGAAGAGCTAACCGCCAAGCGGGATGCTGCCCAACAGAAATTTGACGAACTTCAGAATGCCAGCGAATCAGCCTGGGATGACTTGCAGAAGGGCTTTGAAAGCGCTTGGCAAGAGTTAGACCAATCCTTCCAGAAAGCTGTCAACAACTTCTAATCCTCTGTCTCACCACGCAACACGAACAAGAGACAATAGGAGGATAATCCATGACTACGGCAACCTTTGATCAGAACCAAAACAACCAACAAACGGCTGATCTCCAGACCAAAGTACCCTGTACTGTTTCCGCGATCTTTGAAGATCGCCAGCAGGCAAACAAAGTACTAAGGCAGTTGCTCGATATGGGGGTGAAGCGAGAAGACATCTCCATCATTGGTAAGAATTTGCAGTCAGAAACCCAAATCACTGGTTTCTTCGGTCGGGCAGATTTTATTAAAGAAGGTCTGCAGTCCGGCGCAATCTACGGTGCCCTCTTCGGAACCCTGTTTAGTGCCCTGAGTGGCTTCGGTGTCCTATTTGTTCCCTTCATTGGTACGGTGGTCGCGGGTGGCCCCATCGGTGCGGCCCTCCTCGGTGCAACTAGCGGGGCGATCGCCGGTGGTGCAGGTGTCGGACTCATCTCTGCCCTTGTCAGCCTCGGTATGCCCAAAGAAAAGGCAGCCATCTACGAAACGAAGATTAAAGCAGGTGGCTTGATGCTGACCGCCGAAACAAGTCAGGGTACTGCCACAGAGTTAGAAAGCCTCTTCCAGGCGGAAGGCGGGACAGACATTCTCTCCTGTAAAGACTTCTTGCTCTCCCGCTTTGATACTGGAAAAGTCAGCTCAACCGAGGATTTGCCGGAGTCTGTGCGCTCACGCCTTGCTGATGCGGCCCAAGAAACCTTTGTCGAGGTTTACAACCAGGTCTACGCAGAGAAGCAAAATCAACACGTCGCTGCCTACCGCGCTTGGATGCGGGTCGAAGATGAATATGAACAGAACAGCCAGGGCATCTGGGCAAAACCCAAAACCCTACAACAGGCCTAGGTTAGACCTTGACTCACAGTGAGCACGCTGAAGCATTTCAGAACCATGAATTCTAAAAAACCTTAAAGCAGAGTTTGTCCTAGAACACAACTCTGTTTAGCCCGGGGGTCGGAGCGAATGACTTCACCCTGCTAACCGGGCCTCTCTAACCCATTTACCAAATCCCTTTAACAACACTAGGAGGAAAATATTTTATGGCTACGACTTTACAAGCCCCCACCACTGGTACAACGACCCAAAACCAAGAGGCATCCTTAACGATCGCCCAATCTCTGTCCCACATTCTGGCAGATACTTATTTGCTTTACCTAAAGACCCAGAATTTCCACTGGAACGTCCAAGGGAATCTGTTCTACGGTATTCACAACCTACTTGAAGAGCAGTACCAAGCCTTGGCGATCGCCGTAGATGACATTGCCGAACGTATCCGGGTCTTAGGCTTATCCGCCCCTGGTTCCTTCCATCAATTCCTGGAATTGAGTTCTCTCAAGGAAGCTAGTGGTTTAGCCAGCGCCGAAGAAATGATCGCCGAGCTATCGAATGACCACATCACCCTGACCGAGAAGCTGAAGGGCGTCCTGCAACAGGCAGAACAAAACCACGATGTTTCTACAGTGGAACTCCTCAGTGGCCGGATCCGCGATCACGAGAAACAAGCTTGGATGCTCAGTAGCATTGTGCGATAAATCGAAACTTTCACTGAAAATTTGTTGATTTCGGTTAATTTTGCCCATGATGTTTATCTACTGTGGCTATAGCTTCAAGTTATTTTCCCAATGGCTGACTTCTCGTTAATTTCAGCCAGGAAAATTTCCCAACACCCCGAAAAAAAGCGAGTCCCTCCATTCTGGGGGGATTTTTTTTGTGAATTCAATGGCAGAAATGTTTTTCTTTTGCACCATCGCCTTGAAATCAACCAGGCTTCATGGGTAGTCAAGGACAACTCACAGTTCGCCGCGGTTTAAAGCTATAGTGATTAGAATTTATTGCCCACCCACTGTCCAAAGGAATGACCAGCGTGACCAATTTGCCGACTCAATTTGATGTTGTTGTCATTGGGAGTGGCGCAGCGGGCTTATATGCGGCCCTGTCTTTGCCGAGTCATTTACAGGTGGGTCTCATCACGAAGGCAAAGCTACGCACTGGATCAAGTAAGTGGGCCCAGGGCGGTATTGCGGCGGCGATCGCCCCAATGGATTCCCCAGAATTACATTTCCAAGACACCCTCAAGGCTGGGGCTGGCCTGTGTGATCCTGAGGCCGTTGAGTTTTTAGTTAACCACGCGAAGGAAGCCATTGATCATCTGGTGGCCATGGGAGTCGCCTTTGACCGCAGGGATGGGGAACTGGCGATGACCCTGGAAGCCGCCCATTCCCGCCCCCGGGTGTTACATTCTGCCGACACCACCGGCAAAGCGATCATTACTACCTTGATCGAGCAGGTGGTTGAACGTCCGAACATTCACATTGTTTCCCAGGCCTTTGCCCTCCAACTCTGGCGCAATGAAACAGGCCGATGCCAAGGGGTCAGCGTTTTATTTGATCATCACATCCAATGGATTGCCGCAGGAGCCGTAATTTTAGCGACAGGCGGTGGCGGCCAAATTTTCGCCCAAACCACAAACCCCACCGTCAGTACTGGGGATGGGGTGGCCCTGGCTTGGCGGGCAGGTGCCCAGTTGCGGGATCTCGAATTTTTTCAGTTTCATCCCACGGCCTTAACGAAACCGAACGCCCCCCATTTTTTGATTAGTGAGGCGGTACGGGGTGAAGGGGCGCATTTATTGGGGTTTAATGGCGATCGCTTTGCCTTTGACTACCATCCAGACGGTGAACTCGCCCCCCGTGATGTGGTCAGTCGCGCTATTTTTAGCTACCTAGCCGAAAATGCTGGCGATCCGGCCAATGCCCATGTTTACCTCGACTTGAGTGTGATCCCCGCCGAAAAAATCCGCCGTCGCTTCCCGAACATTATTCGGATGTGTGCCGAGTGGGGGGTGGATGTTTTTACGGAGCCGATTCCTGTGGCCCCCGCCGCCCACTATTGGATGGGAGGGATTACCACCAATACAGACTGTGAAACCTCGATTCCAGGGCTCTATGCCATTGGCGAAACCGCAAGTACAGGCGTCCATGGGGCGAACCGTCTCGCGAGTAACTCCTTGCTAGAATGTCTGGTTTTTGCGGCGCAACTGCGGGATCTCCAACCAAAACCAGCGACCCTAGCGGTACAAGATCCTGAGATCCAGACCATCACCGCAAGCTGGAAAAAATTATCCATTAAAGTGCAAACGATCCGGGCAGATCTCCCCCTATTACTCTGGCAAAGTGCTGGTATTTGTCGAGAACAAAAAATTTTACAGGAGGCGATCGCCCAGGTAAGCACCTGGCAAAAACAACTCCAGCAAATGCCCCTGGCGCAATTTCTTCAGGGCTATCCCCCGCAGCAAATCCATCTAAGCCATCCCGATGCCGAGGCACAAATTCGTCTCTACGCAGAAACCTGTAATCTCACCGATGTTGCCCTCTTGATCCTCAAGAGTGCCCTCTGGCGTACCGAGAGCCGTGGTGGGCACTATCGCACCGACTATCCCAACGCTGAAGTCCCTTGGCAAGTGCATACGTTAGTTGAAGGGGAAACGTTGCAACGTTCTGCACCGTCGCGCTTGGAGTCGTTGCATTAATAAACTTGTAGCTAGTTAATTAATGACCTCTGCGAGTTCGATCACCCGTTCATCCCAGTCTTTGACCAGAAAGTTTAAGGGTTTTTCCTGGCGAATTTTATATTTGAGACGGCGGGCTTGGATGCGGAGCAGGAGCGCTTCTAAACAATCTTTATCGAAACAAACGTGGCGTTGGCGATTCTTTTTTCCAAGGCTCGCCCCAGACACCACATGGAGTTGGGTATTTTTTTTCAGTTGATACCATAACCCGTCAGCTCCCCCCAAGGTTTCAGTGCGGCCCATCGCCATGGGACTGGCCCCCATGTACATCGGGTCAAGGCTGGCGGCCCCTAGGGTTTGTTCATAGTTGTAGTAGTAGTGGAGGGGGACATCGGCGACGGGGAGCTGCAAAATTCCTTCATAAAATCCCCTGGCCACTTCTAGATCCGAGACCATAATCGTGTGGACTTTGGGGGCTGTGGTCAGAAACATCCACATGGCGACCCCATAGGCACAGAGCAACATCACCATGATGCCTTGGGTGGAAAACAGGCTATCGAAGGCGGGGAAAAAGGCCGCCATTGAGGGATGGAACAATGCAGAGAAAGCAACGATCATGGAACAAAAGTTGGGAGGTGAATCGCTTATGATTAAAATCAGGTGACGCCGCACAGGCACTTTTTAGGCATTATTGCAGGACATGATTCAGATTCCGAGTTTTTCTGAAACCAATCATCCACTGATTTTGGCCCTCAACCATTATAGCGATTCGGATCTGCTGACTTTTTGTCAACGTTATTCGGATCAAGGGAAATACTTCACAGGGATTTTTTGTCGATATGCGCCGTTGGTGTACACGCTCGTTGGCCATGGGGGGCGATCGCCTGTGCAGACGGATTACCTTTTTGCCCTGACCTGGCGGCAAATTTTCCACGAAATGCGCACCCTCGATTTAGAGGCCCAAGGGTTTCAATCTTTACAGCAGTGGCTTTTGGAAGTGGCGACAGCCTACCAAAATCAATTTGAGATTCCGCCAGTGGCCAGCATTAACTACGATATTAAGCGGACAACGCCGCCCCTGTGGTGTTACCTCGAACAGGCCTTGGATTTAGTCCCGCCACTGCCCCGGTTGATTGTGGTGCTCGCGGATCATTTTCACTGGAGCTCGACCCGCATTTCTGCCCATCTCCAGGCCGAGAGAGAGTATTTAACCGTTGAGGACGTGGAGGATTGGCTTAACCAAGGGCGTCAATTGGTTTTAGAAGAGTTGCCGACAGATATTCGCACGATCTACTTTCCAGAATCCCTACCCCAACTCAATAACGAAGGCGATCGCCTGACAGATTCGGCGAGTAACGCCAATTGAACGCGCTATGATAGGTAAAATTTCTTAGTCATTTCAGTAAAAGGTTTGGAAGCGATGATTCTCCCTGGTAGCACGGTGCGCGTAATCAACCCCGATGACACCTTTTATCGGTTTAAGGGCCTCGTCCAACGGGTCAGCGATGGTCGGGCGGCAGTTCTTTTTGAAGGGGGGAACTGGGATAAACTGATTACCTTTAACCTCGCGGAGCTTGAAGTCACGAAATAAGTTCCTTTGGCTCCTCCTATGCGTCTGCCCTTGCCCCAATTTTCCCCTGGCGATCGCCACCCCGATCACATTGCCGAGGTCATTGAAACTGCCACCACTGAGTTTACTGCCCAATGTTTGGAGCCGGAAGACCTCAGCTTTCCAGTGATGCCCCCCTTTGGCAGTTGGGTGAAATCCTATGACGAAGAATCAGGCAACATCGTCTACGGGGTCGTTACCTATGTCACCACGGCCCCCATTGATTCAGTCCATCGGGCGAGAGCCTTGGGGATGAGCCTCGAAGAATTGCGAGAACAACAGCCGCAAATTTTTGCGATGCTCAAAACGGAGTTTCGGGCAGCCATCGTCGGTTTTGAAATTCCCAGTAATCGCCGCAATGGTCGGCGGGGCGAAGTGTTTCAATATTTACCGCCCCGTCCCCCCCAAATTCACCAATCGGTTTACCATTGCGAGCCGGACGAAATTATTCACTTCACCGACAGATTAGAGTTTCTCCGGGTGCTTTTGCAGGTGAATTGGGTGCCCCCAGAATCCCTCATGGCGGCGGCAGTGCGGGAAGTCTACCGACTGCGAAAAGGCGATCGCCAATGGTTAGTGGATGTGGGTCGCATGATCAGCACCCTCCTCAAAGATGACTACGACCGACTCCGCTACATCCTGAGTCAGATCCATTGGTAGCCACAAAAAAAGAGGGATTACAATCAATCCCCCTCGTTGTTTACCGCAATTTAGACTTTAATCTCGAATTTCTTTAGTCCCAACCATGGCGATCGAGATACTTTGCCACCGTTTGTACATCCTTATCACCCCGACCAGAACTGTTGATCACAATGCGCGGACTGCCCGACAACTGGGGACAAAGGGTTTCTAAATAAGCAAAGGCATGGGAGGTTTCCAGGGCGGGAATAATTCCTTCTAACTCGGACACCCGTCGGAAGGCAGCCACTGCATCCTGGTCGGTGACACTGTAATATTCAGCCCGACAAGTATCTTTGAGGTAGCTGTGTTCCGGGCCGACGCCAGGATAATCTAAGCCCGCACTGATGGAATGGGCCTCGACAACTTGGCCTTCGGTGTCTTGCAATAGGTAGCTCATGGCCCCATGTAGGACCCCTGGTTTCCCTTGGGTGAGGGTAGCCGCGTGGTGACCACTGGTGATCCCAGACCCTTCGGCCTCAACGCCAATCAAGCGCACAGTCGAATCTTTAACAAATTCGTGGAAAAGCCCCATGGCATTGGAACCTCCCCCCACACAGGCAATCAGAATATCCGGGAGGCCACCCCACTTTTCTGCACATTGTTGGCGAGTTTCGGCACCAATGATCGCGTGGAAATCTCGCACCATCATCGGGTAGGGGTGGGGGCCAGCTACGGAACCGAGGATATAGTGGGTTGTCTCTACATTTGTTACCCAGTCCCGAATGGCCTCGGAGGTGGCATCTTTGAGGGTTCCAGTGCCCGCTTCTACGGGTTGGACGGTGGCCCCTAATAATTTCATCCGGAAGACGTTGAGGGCTTGGCGTTCCATGTCCTGCACCCCCATATAGATAATGCATTCCAACCCAAACCGGGCACAGACCGTCGCTGTGGCAACGCCATGTTGACCCGCACCAGTTTCGGCGATGATGCGTTTTTTGCCCATACGTTTGGCGAGTAGGGCCTGGGCGATCGCATTATTGATTTTGTGGGCACCCGTGTGGTTGAGATCCTCCCGTTTCAGGTAAATTTGCGGGCCAGAACCATCGGGGCGAGCATAGCGAGCCGTCAGCCGTTCCGCGAAATAAAGGGGACTGGGGCGACCAACATAATCTTTTAGCAGCCCAGCTAATTCTGCTTGAAAAGTCGGGTCGTTACGATACTGGGCATAGGCCGCTTCTAACTCAGCCAAAGCGGGCATCAAGGTTTCAGGCACATATTTACCACCATATTTCCCAAAACGCCCAAAGGCATCGGGTTGATTGGGGTTAAAGGTAGTGTCTTGGGGAGAAATGGGAGAAATAGTCACGGTGTCTGTATCAGGTGAAATCAACTAGGTCTGGGTCAGCTTTATTGTAACTTGATCAAACTCCCTCGCAGATACCCTAGAGCTGCTTCCTAGGCATTGTCCTTGGGGGAAGATTGCATCGGAAAGGAAAAGTAAAAAGTAGAGCCTTCACCAAAGGTAGAAGTCAACCAAATTTCACCACCATAACGGCGCACAATTTTTTTACAGACGGCGAGGCCAATGCCTGTCCCGGAATATTGACTCTGGGAATGGAGGCGTTTAAAAGCGTAGAAAATTTGCTCAAAATAATCGGCTTCAATGCCAATGCCATTGTCGTGGCAGCTAAAAACCCAGTGGTTATCGTTTTGGACGGCACTGATCCGAATCTGGGGGGGCACCTCTTCCCGGCAATATTTGAGGGCATTTTCGATTAAATTTTGGAAAATTTGACTGATTTGTAGAGGATTTCCCTGAATGGTGGGCAAGGAATCAATGGTGAGCTTGGCGCTTTGTTGGGCGATCGCCGAACTGAGTCGATTACAAACCTGATGGACGATCAAATTACAATCTACGTCCACCGCCGTATTTTCTACTCGATCGACCCGCGAATAGGTTAAAAGATCTTCAATGAGCTGGGTCATCTGGCGCACGGAATCTTGGATCGCATTGAGGTAACTACTCCCTTTTTCATCCAGACAATTGCCGTAGCGCACCTGGAGCAGTTGAGACCAAGAGTAAATACTCGCTAAGGGTTGCTTCAAATCGTGGGAGGCAATATAGGCAAACTGTTCAAGCTCCTGGTTGGATTGTTCAAGTTTGATCTGCATTGCTTCGCGGGCCTTCATCTCTTGCCGGAGTCGCTCGTTGGCTAACTTGAGGGCCTGTTGATTTCGCTTGCGTTCGATGGCGTAGAGAATTGAGCGGAGTAATGTCTCTTGGTCAAAGGCGATATTTTTTTTGATTAAATAATCCTGGGCTCCTTGGTGCACCGCTTCGAGGGCTAACTCGGCATCATTGGTATTCGTCAGCACCACAATGGGAACGTCCGGAGCAATGCCCATCAGCATCGGGAGAGAGCTTAGGCCCTGGCTGTCGGGCAAGCTCAAATCGAGCAAAATCACGTCAAAGGTTTGGTCTTCAAGACAGGCGATCGCCTTTTCGAGGTGGGCAAAATGCACAATATCGCACTGCACCATCTCAATATCTGCCAGTAGATCCCCTAACAATTCAGCTTCCGCCAAATTATCTTCAATGAGCAGAATATGTAGATCATCTAAGTGCATAGTTTAGTCGCGACAGTTGGGGAAGTCAGGCCAAATTCACTTGCAATCTCGCTTTTTCACCCCAGGCTTTTCCCTTGAAAAGTGGCCGTTACTCGCCTACTTGCATCGATATTAGGAATCCATATTCCTTCGATTTACAACTGGTGCTGAATTTTCACGAGGATGATTTTTCCAGGAAAGTCACTATTTTACAATAACCTATTTAGGCTTTTCCCTATTGGTTAGATATCGTCATACTTTGTTTTACTAATCTCAAAATAATACGAAAACCAACCAAGATAGCAGTGTGGTCTTAAAAATTAAACTTAGAAAATTAAAAACCCGCATTGACTACCGAATACACCAAGGTGCAATCTTTGCGGGTGAATACAGCTTTCCTTTGGGCATTCACGCCCGACGAACTTCTTAGCCAATGACCCAAGCAGTAGAAGCGACTACCATAGAAAACCAAAGGAGTGATTAAAATGTAAAGGAGTATGCTTACCCCTTTGCCAGAGTAAGTCACAGTTTAAATTGCACTCAATCACGTATAGAGATATAGCATCATGGGATTTTTAGATCGTCTTGGTCGTGTTGTTAAAGCCAACCTCAATGATATGGTCAGTAAGGCCGAAGACCCCGAAAAAATATTGGAACAGGCCGTTGCCGATATGGGGGAAAGTTTGGTGCAATTACGCCAGTCGGTGGCCCGGGCGATCGCCGCCCAGAAAAAAACTGAGCAACAGCTGATCAAAAACCAAACCGAAGCGACCACTTGGCAAAAGAAAGCAGAATTAGCCATTAAGAACGGTCGAGAAGATCTTGCCCGGGAAGCCCTAGTCCGGAAAAAAACCTTTGCGGACACCGCAGCAGTCCTCCAACAGCAACTGACCCAACAAAATGCCCAGGTAAAAACCCTCAAGGAAAACCTCCTTGCCCTAGAAAGCAAAATCCAAGAGGCGAAAACCAAGAAAGATATGCTTAAGGCCCGGGCCAACGCTGCGAAAGCGAATGCCCAACTTCAGAGCACCATGAACAACATCGACACCAGTAGTGCGATGAGTGCCTTCGAGCGGATGGAGGACAAAATCATGGAACTCGAAGCCCAATCTGAAGCAACCAATGTCTTGGGCAGTGCCAGTTTAGATCAAGAATTTGCCCAACTCGAAGCCTCCAATTCCATTGATGATGAGTTGGCGATGCTCAAAGCGGCTTCCCAGGAAGCACCAGCCCTAGAAGCGGCCAAAATGGTGGATGAAATGGAAGAAGTATCCGATACTCCTGTCGAAACTCCCGAACCAACGGATGCTGATTTTGCAGCGGTGGATGCTGAGCTGGAAGCCCTACGCACCCAAATGAAAAATCTCTAGGATCTCGCCTTGAGGGGGGGATCTTTATCCTAGTTTTTGGGTCTTGAAACCTTACAAACAGATTACTTGGCTGGGTAGAAGTCCAAAGAACTCCTACCTGGCTCACTTATGGAGTTTTGTGGCTGTTCGTAAATCCATTGATCCAGCGATCGCCGAAAACTGTTAACGTAAGGAACTGTCTTCATTTTGTAAGTAATCAAGGAGTTCACCCCCTGTGAGTGGCAGCGTTTTGGAAATTACCGATTCCCAGTTTGAGCAGGAAGTCCTCAACGTCAATCAAGATATCTTGGTCTATTTTTGGGCCAGTTGGTGTGGGCCTTGTCGGTTAGTTTCGCCCTCGGTCAGTTGGGCCGCCCAGGAGTATGGCGATCGCCTAAAAGTCGTTAAGCTCGAAGTAGACCCCAATCCGGAAGCCGTTGCCCAATGCCAAGTGGAGGGGGTGCCGGCCCTGCGCTTTTTTAAGGCCCAGAAGGTTGTGGCGAGCCATGAGGGGGCGATTACGAAGCAGGGTCTTAAGGATTTTGTTGAAGCCCAACTGTAATATTTTTCAGCGATTTGATTTGCCCCTATGCATTTTTCCCAGCGGTTATCACGGCTTTCGGCAAATGTGTTTGCAGATATGGACCGGGCCAAGGCCAAGGCGGTGGCAGCGGGTCGGGATTTAATTGATCTATCCCTCGGCTCTTCTGATCTCCCTGCTTCAGCGATCGCCACGGAAACCATTGCCCAGGCATTAACCGATCCCCAAACCCACGGGTATGTCCTCCACCGCAATACCCAGGCTTTTCGGGAGGCGATCGCCACTTGGTACACCGAGCGTTATGGGGTTGCCGTTGATCCCGATACTGAAGTCTTGGCGCTGATTGGTTCCCAGGAGGGGACGGCCCACCTGCCACTGGCCTTGCTCGACCCTGGAGACTATGCCCTACTGCCGGATCCGGGTTATCCCTCCTATGCGGGCGGGGTGGCGCTGGCGGGTGGCGAAAGTTACTTTATGCCCCTCACCGCTGAACATCATTTTCTGCCGAAATTTGCGGCGATCCCCCAGGATATTTTGGCGAAAAGTCGCTTAATGATTCTCAGTTATCCCCACAATCCCACGACGGCGATCGCCACGCTCGATTTTTTTCAAGGGGCAGTAGCGTTTTGCCAGGCCCATGATCTGGCGCTGATCCATGATTTTCCCTACAACGACATCTATTTCGCTGGGGAAACGGCACCACCGTCGGTATTACAGGCCGATCCGGAAAAAACCTGTAGCATTGAATTTTTTACCTTTTCAAAGTCCTTTAATATGGGAGGCTTTCGTACTGCCTTTGCGGTGGGGAATGCCCAACTGATTGCAGCCCTACGCCAAATTAAGGCGGTGGTTGATTTTAACCAATACCAAGGGATTCTCAACGGGGCGATCGCCGCTCTCCAACGGGATCAAGCCACCATCGCGGAAAATGTGCGCGTTTACCAAGCCCGCCGGGATGCCCTCGTCGAAGCCCTCAATGACCACGGTTGGTCTGTACCCAAGCCTGGGGCGACCCTCTATGTGTGGGCCAAGTTGCCAAAAGCTTGGTCAGGAACTTCTTTGGAATTTTGTACCCAATTGGTGGCCCAAACGGGCATTGCCCTGTCGCCAGGATCAGGGTTTGGTAAAACAGGGGAAGGCTATGTCCGCTTTGCCCTCGTTCAGGAACCAGCGGTACTGCGGGAAGCCGTGCGCCGGATCCAAACATTTCTTTCGCCACAACCATGACATTGACGCAGGTCTGGGGTTGTCTACTCATTTTTACTTTAATCCCAACCCTCGGTGCAGTTTGTATTTTGCCCTGGGGCGATCGCCATCCCCCTAGGCAACTGTTGGGAGATTGTCTCCTGGGGATAATTGTGGTGCTCTTCACCCGGCATTTTTTCCCGTACCAATCCCCTTGGGAACTCATCAGTCTTTTAGCTTTTATGATGGGCCGCTATTGGCGCACCCAAGATCTGGCTTTTGCGGCGGTGTGGGGAGGCTTGTTACTCCATGATTGGCAGATTACCCCCATTGTCAGTTTTATTGGCTTGGTGGGCTTGACGGTATTTCGGCAAATTCGCCTGGGGATCTGGGCCGTTTTGACTTTGATTTTTGTGGCCCTCACGATCCGCCACGGTACGGTACCGGGCTATTGGGTCGCGGCGATCGCCCTGGGGGGACTCCTGGGCTGGTTAAGTCAACAGACAACAAATAGTCGGCAAGTTTGGCAAATTTTTCGGCCTGAATCCGGCTTTCTCTCCCTCGATCAGCGCCTCAGTAGCCCCCAAGTGGGCCAGGATGCGGCGACCCTCAGCCAATTGAAATATTTGGGTTATCCCGTTTTGCCGGGGTGGGTTCTAAAACCAGGGGATGATTTTAAACGACTGGTTGATTTACTAAAACCCAGTGGCGATCGCCCCTATATGGTGCGTCTCTCCAGCGAAAAAGTCCTTCCCAGATTTCAGATTCCCACGGAGCAACTCACCAGCCCAGAAGCCTTGGAAGTTGCCCTGGTGAATGGCTTTAGTCAAACGGCAGTGGGGAAACAAGCACTGCTGGTGCAAGCCCAACCCACCGTGCAATGGTCTGGCATTACCTACAGTCGCCCACCGCTCCCCTACAAGCGCCAGGATCCCCTCACAGAAGTTGTCCGAGATTTTATTACGCCGCTCGTGATTGGGGAAGGCCAATTTTTGCTGTACTACGGATTGGATTCACCCCAACCCCTGGGCGGGAAACCCTACGCTAACCATCCTCCCTTGGATATTTTGCAGGAAGTGGCCCACCTCAGCCGTCAGTTGGAACATCAACAGGGGAGTCCCCAGGCCCTGGAATGGTGTTTTACGGGCCAGGATATTTGGATTTTGCGGGTGCGGCCCATCTATCATCTCCATCCGGTCTGGACGAGGGAAGAAATTGCGAGCCATTTCCCCAAACCATTGTCGCCTTTGAGCGCCTCCCTGTTGGAAGTCACAGCTCCAGGGGCGATCGCCAGTATCTATGATGCCCTGTGGGAAGGGCGCGAAAATCTCCAGAACATCGCCTTGATTTCCCATCATCGGGGATATAGCTATCTCAATCGCAGCTTTTGGGAGCGGGTCTGCCGCCGGGAAAATTTTGAATTTAGCGACCTCCAATCCCGGCTGGGGTGTCTGCTGTTTAGCTTTCGCCATCCTCTGTTTTGTTACCGCTATTTGCGTTGGGATTGGCAATGGTACCCAGAGTTTCAGCAGGAGGCAGAGCGCCTTTGTTACCCTCTGCTAAAAACGATCAAAATGATCAGCCGCAATGATCTTTCGACCCTCAGCCTGGCGGATTTGGTGCAAAATGTCGAGCAAATTACAGAGATACTGGAACTCCTGCTTGGCTATTGGCTCCGGGGCGAGGTGATCCTCTGGCGTCGCCGTTTGACCACGGGGCTGTCCCATTTTCTGCCACCGCTCCCCCCCAAATTCCAAGCCCTCAATCAGTTGGCCGTGGATATCCGGGGGATCCTCCGCACCACAGGGGAACCACGCCAGGGGGTCGTTGAACCCTTTACACGGGCGGCTTTATTTGCCCAACTCGCAGAGCTACCCGATGGTGAACATTTGTTTGGTCGTTTAAATCAGTGGCTGAAGGAGCATGGGGATGGGGCAGATTTCCCTTGGGAGTTGGCCCAGCGGCGCTGGCGAGAAGATTCGGGGACGATCCGCCAACAATTAACGGATTTAGTGAACCAGCCGCGCACCGCCATTTCTCCCCTTGACCTTAGCTCCGCCCAGCGCCAACTCCAGCAGATCTACCGTCAACAGGAAGCGGTGAGAGGGCTTTGTGAAACGTTCTTGGCTCAGTTGCGCTGGCATTTTTTGGCGATCGCCCAGATTTGGCAAAACCAAGGTTATCTAGAGCAGCCCCAGGATATTTTTTGGCTCAAGCTCCCGGAGGTAAAGGCCTTAATTAATGCCCCCCAATCCCAGGAGTTTTCCCGCCTCCAGCTCAAAATTCAATATCGGCGATCGCAAATGAATCTAAACCAAGAGCAGGGGCTTCCCCCAGAGATTATCTACGGTCAATTGACCACGAAAGAAGATGTTTCGAGTAGTTGTTTTTTACAAAAACTCCAGGGTCAAGCGGTGAGTAGTGGCTCGGTGATTGGCCGTGTCCATCGCTGTTTACCTGGGGAAAGGGTCATGTCCTGGAGTCCCAATGATATTTTGGTGACCACTTACATTGATGAACATTTTCTAGAGCATCTCAAGGAGGTCAGCGGCATTATCACAACCCAGGGGGGCATGCTCTCCCAGGGAGCAAGTTTGGCCCGCCAACACCAAATTCCGATGGTTGCTAATGTCGCCATGGCCCTTGAGCTTCTCCAACCAGGCCAATGGGTACGCCTCGACGGTCGCCTGGGTCAGGTGGAACTTTTAGATCCAGAAGCCCTGTCTACGGATGCGAATTAGTTGCCCACGTAGCAGGTTACAATCGCTGAAGTTTTTTACTTAAAATACTCCAATTTGCCCATGTCGCCCCTTGATTCTGTTCGTCGTTGGTACTACAGCTATGAGAAATTCCCAAAAACCACGGGGATCATTTCGGCGATCGCCTTGGGTCTCCTGGGGGGACTCGCTTTTTTTTGGCACCTTGGCGCTGTGGGCCTCGTGGATGAAACGGAACCCATGTTTGCGGATGCGGCCCGACGGATGTTAGCCACAGGGGATTGGATTACGCCCTATTACAACGATGCCACCCGCTTTGATAAGCCGCCCCTGGTGTATTGGCTGATGGCGATCGCCTACAAAATTGTTGGGGTGAATGCCTGGGGGGCCAGATTACCCTCTGCCTTTGCGGCCCTTGGTTTAATGGTCTTAGTCTTTGTGGTACTGCGTCAGTTTGGTTTTGGCACAACAACGGCGGCCCAAAGTCCTGAAGCTCCTAATACCCAACGCAAACTCTGGCTGGCAGCTTGGATCGGCAGTAGCTTAATCGCCTTGAACTTACAAACCATTGTCTGGGCGCGGCAGGGGGTCTCCGATATGCTCCTTAATGGCTGCTTTAGTGGGGGCTTGATTTGTTTTTTCTATGGTTATGGTAGCGGCGGACAGCCGATCAATCGCTGGTTACCCAATAGCTGGTACATGGCGGCTTACGCGTTATTTGCCTGTGCAGTCTTGACCAAAGGGCCGGTGGGGATCGTAGTGCCGGGACTTGTGATCATGCTCTTTTTGCTCTATGTCGGCAAGTTTCGCGAGGTACTGCTGGGGGAAGCGAAACCCTTGACTGGGGCTTTGATCTTCACGGCGATCGCCTTACCTTGGTTTGTCCTGGTGACCCTCCGCAATGGCCAAGCGTACATTGATAGTTTTTTTGGTTACCACAATTTTGATCGGTTTACGGGGGTGGTCAATGGCCACGATGCTCCCTGGTATTTTTATTTTCCAGTGGTATTGGTGGGGTTTTTGCCCTGGTCTGTGTATCTACCAGCGGCGATCGCCCGACTCAAGTTACATCGTCCGGCCCGTTGGCGGCAGGAAGCGCGTTCTACCCACCTTGCCGTCTTTGCAAGCATTTGGTTTGGGGTGATTTTTGGCTTCTTTACCATCGCCGTCACCAAACTACCGAGTTATACGATTCCCCTCTTGCCCGCCGCCGCAATTTTGGTGGCGTTGTTTCTCAGCCATGTTATTGAAACGCCCCGGCAACCCTCGACAGGATTCCGTTGGAGTGCGATCGCCAATGTGGGGCTGTTGCTGATTCTCAGCGGGTTTATGATCTATAGTCCCCAAGTCATTGGTTATGATCCTGCGGCCCCGGATCTGGCTACGACCTATGCCCAATCAAACCTTGCTTGGTGGGGCTTTGGGATTTGGCTCCTGGGGGCGGTTGTTCTTGCGGTTTGTGTGTGGCGATCGCGCCTGGGGATCTGGCTAGCTAATGGGGCGATTATGGTGGCATTTATTGTCCTTGTTTTACTGCCTGCCAGCACCTTGCTAGATCAAGCTCGCCAAGCCAGTCTCCGGGAAATTGCCGATACCATTACAGCCCAGCAGCGGCCTGACGAAACAGTGATGATGGTGGGTTTTGAAAAGCCGAGCCTCGTCTTCTATACAGGCCAAGATATTCTCTTTCTTGACGATGATAAAGAAGAGGAACTCGCCGCCATCGACAGCACCTTAACCCAGGCCAATTCTTCTTTTCTGTTGGTGGTGCGCACATCCACCCGTCCAGAACTTCCCCTCGGGGACAAAACCCTTGATCTCCTCCTGGAAAGATCGCCCTACGAACTGTTGCGGGTACAAAAATAATGCTGGCGCTAAATTTCCGGTAAAATCTCAGCCTATTTTGACAAAAGATGTTACCGTAACCCCAAGCAAGCAAAAAAATTAAGCTTATCTTTATAATTGTCCCATTATTAAAAGAAAGCTATCCTTTAACTTAAGCTTATTTCGATGTTGGTCGGTCTACTTTGGTTTCTAAACTCTCCCTTTATCTAGTTACACCTCCTGGTTTTCAACCCGGAAAAATTGAAGCTCAATTGATAGGCGATCGCTATCAGATCAAGCTCCTTGACTATGGCCAAAAATTCCTGGCATTTCTTGAGGCAAATAAAGAACAAATTGACTGCCTTGTAGTTGTTCAAGGAAAAGAAAACCAAGACTATTTTGAGTGCTTAACTCAGAGTGGAATTTTACTCCCCTGTGTCTTTCTTGGGCCGACCACCGCCTGTGAAATTTCCCAAGAAGATGTCTCCGAGCAGCTTTACCATAGTGCCGAAAAATACCTGGATTTTGCCAATCTCGAAAACTTATCGTTGACCATCGACCAGGCGATCGCCCAATTTTTGCACCTCGCCCCAAGCTGTGCCCTGAGCGACAAACCCCAAGATCCCCACCACAGCGATCCCGATAAAACCCACCAAGCTTTTTTACTGTTACAACAGCGCCGTCTCGCCGAAAAATTACGGGAACGATTAGGCTATCTCGGCGTTTATTACAAGCGCAATCCCAAATATTTTTATCGCAGTCTTTCCCCCGAAGAACAGCAAGAATTTCGGGAACAATTTGTCGCCGATTATCGCGATATTGTCCTAAGCTACTTCAGTGGCGATCTCCCCACAAATCAAGCCATTGATCAATTTGTCAATCAGGCTTTTTTTGCCGATGTTTCTGTCTCTTATATCCTCGAAACTCACATGAAGTTAATGGACGAATTCGCCCAACAGCTCAAACTTGAAGGGAGAAGCGAAGAAATCCTCCTAGACTATCGCCTTACCCTCATCGATATCGTCGCCCACTTGTGTGAAATGTATCGCCGTTCTATCCCCCGTGAAGATCTACCTTTTGAACTTCTATTTCGGATAGACTAGGATGAAATCATTCCCCTCCACGACGCCTAGCACCTAACCCTATTCCTACCCACATCAGCCTTGTTTATGAACCTCCTAAAGAAAACTTATGTTTTAAAGCTTTATGTGGCTGGCAATACCCCCAACTCTGTCCGCGCCCTCAAAACCTTAAAAAATATTTTAGAAACCGACTTTAAAGGGGTCTATGCCCTAAAAGTAATTGATGTCCTCCAAAACCCCCAACTAGCCGAAGAAGATAAGATTTTGGCGACACCAACCCTCTCCAAAGTGCTTCCACCCCCCGTCCGTAAGATCATCGGTGACCTCTCCGACCGAGAAAAAGTATTGATCGGTCTCGATCTCCTTTACGAAGAGTTTTTAGAACGGGAAGAAGAGCTTTAAGAACAGGAGCACTTTCTAGTAGGATAAAGCCATTTGATTTCGTATACTTCCTTCGTCTTGTTGGGTCATCAGGCTATGCCGTCCAAAAAGATGGCGTTTCAAGCGCTTGCTCTCCCTGCATTAGGACAACCCTAGTTAAATCTCTTCATTTTTTTATTTATATCTCCAGTCCCTAAGTCGTAATGAATCAGCCCACCTCCTCTAATAACGGTGCCATCAAAGGCGTCCAAAAAATCCGCACCCTCATTGAAGGTCTCGATGAGATTAGTCATGGTGGTTTACCCTCCGGCAGAACAACCCTAGTGAGTGGTACTTCGGGGACTGGGAAGACCTTATTGGCAATCCAATTTCTCTACCATGGCATCAAGCATTTCGATTACCCAGGGCTTTTTGTCACTTTTGAAGAATCCCCCCGAGACATTATTCAGAACGCCCATAGTTTCGGCTGGGATCTCCAAAGTCTCGTTGATGAAGGTAAGTTATTTATCCTAGATGCCTCCCCCGATCCCGATGGTCAGGAAGTGGTGGGTAACTTTGATCTATCTGCTTTGATTGAACGGATTCAATACGCGATTCGCAAATACAATGCCAAGCTTGTTTCCATTGACTCGGTGACAGCGGTTTTTCAACAATATGATGCCGCCCCCGTCGTCCGCCGGGAAATTTTTCGCCTGGTTGCGCGATTGAAACACCTTGCGGTCACTTCAATCATGACCACGGAAAGACTGGATGAATATGGTCCTGTGGCCCGCTTTGGGGTCGAAGAATTTGTCTCAGATAACGTGGTGATCCTGCGGAATGTCCTAGAAGGGGAACGGCGGCGACGCACCATTGAAATCCTTAAGCTGCGGGGAACAACCCACATGAAGGGGGAATATCCCTTCACGATCACCAACGACGGGATCAATATTTTCCCACTGGGGGCAATGCGTCTGACCCAGCGGTCTTCTAATGCACGGATTTCTTCTGGAGTGGAAACCCTGGATAAGATGTGCGGCGGCGGTTTCTTTAAAGATTCGATCATCCTAGCCACGGGAGCCACAGGTACTGGAAAGACTTTACTCGTAAGTAAGTTCCTCGAAGAAGGTTGTCGGCGCGGCGAACGGGCGATCCTGTTTGCCTATGAAGAGTCCCGGGCACAGTTATCGCGCAATGCCTCTTCCTGGGGGATTGATTTTGAGGAGATGGAACGCAAAGGGTTGCTCAAGTTACTCTGTTCCTATCCAGAGTCGGCGGGCCTGGAGGATCACTTACAGATGATTAAGTCAGAAATTTCTGAATTTAAGCCGTCCCGAATTGCGATTGACTCACTATCAGCGTTAGCGCGGGGCGTGACCAATAATGCGTTCCGCCAATTTGTGATTGGGGTAACGGGCTACGCGAAACAGGAAGAGATCACGGGCTTCTTTACGAATACAACGGATCAGTTTATGGGGGCCCACTCGATTACGGAATCCCACATTTCGACGATTACGGACACGATTTTGATGCTGCAATATGTCGAGATTCGTGGCGAGATGTCCCGGGCGATCAACGTCTTTAAGATGCGGGGATCTTGGCATGACAAGGGCATTCGGGAATACACCATCAGTGAAGGTGGGGCAGCGATTAAGGATTCTTTCCGAAACTACGAACGGATTATTAGTGGTTCGCCGACCCGGATTGCCGTGGATGAGAAGTCGGAGTTGTCACGGATTATGCGGGGTGTACAGGATAAGACCTTGCCGGAGTAACCTCTACCCTTCGGGTATCTCTCCCAAGGGAGAATATTTTTGGGGGAGAAGAGGCGATCGCCTCTTTCTTTTCACGCAGATTTAATCCCGACTATTTTTATCGGGTATGATTGACGACAGTTTTGGAACTGTTTACTATGGCTTTCAATTAAGCATTCAGCATTCATGGAAACGGAGAAAACCCTAATGACGCAAGCAACCCTTGATACCGCCGTCGCCTCCCTCGACACCGCCAACTTCACCGCCCTCGCCTGTAAGGAATGTGGCGCTGAGTACGAACCCAAAGCCCTCCACGTGTGTGAGTTTTGCTTTGGCCCCCTCGAAGTGAAGTATGACTACGAGAAAATCGCCAGCAAAGTGAGCCGTGAAAGCATCGAAGCTGGCCCCAAGTCCATCTGGCGCTACAAAGAATTTTTGCCCGTTGCCGGAGAACCCATTGATGTGGGCACTGGCTTTACGCCCCTCCTCAAAGCGAACCGTTTGGCCCGTCGTCTCGGCATCAAGGAGCTTTACATTAAAAATGACGCGGTGAATATGCCCACCTTGAGTTTCAAGGATCGGGTGGTATCCGTTGCCCTGACCCGCGCCCGCGAATTAGGTTTCTCGACTGTTTCCTGTGCCAGCACTGGTAATTTGGCAAACTCCACTGCGGCGATCGCCGCCCATGCCGGATTAGACTGTTGCGTCTTTATCCCCTCCGATCTCGAAGCTGGGAAAGTCCTCGGCACGC